>JAITQD010000003.1 GCA_031289095.1 Azoarcus sp. | reverse complement strand
GGGGCCGCGCCGATGATAGTGAGCAACTCGCTCGTGAAAGTAGGTCATCGTCAGGCTGACTATCCCCACAAAAAGCCCGCCCCCCCAAGGGGCGGGCTTTTTGCTGTCAACATAAAAATCCACTCGACCTATCCTCCCCGCGTCGTACAATCCGCTTCACTCTCGCTCACGTTTGAGGCGTTCTCATGTTTGAATCGGCTGAACTCGGTCACAGCATCGACAAGAAAACCTTCAAGGCGGAGGTGCAGAAACTGCGCGAAGCCTTGCTGGAGGCGCAATTTGAACTACGGGAAAAGGGCAAGTTTCAGGTCGTCATCCTGATCAGCGGCGTCGACGGAGCGGGCAAGGGCGAGACCATCAACGAACTTTACGGCTGGATGGATCCGCGCTACCTCTCCACACCCGCCTTCGCCGCGCCTACTGACGAGGAAGCCGCGCATCCGTTCATGTGGCGCTTCTGGCAGGTGCTGCCGCCAAAGGGGCGGGCCGGGATTTTTTCCGGATCGTGGTATTCCATGCCCATCCATCGACGCGTCACCGGCGAAATCGACCAGGCCTTCCTCGACCAGCGCATTGAGCAGATCAACCGCTTTGAAGGCATGCTGGCAAACGAAGGCGCGCTCATCCTGAAGTTCTGGTTTCATCTCACCAAAGAGGGCCAGAAAAAACGTTTCAAGACGCTGGAAAAAGATCCCCGAACTGCTTGGCGCGTCACCAAGGCGAGCTGGGACAGCCTGAAGACGCACGACCGTTTCCAGGAAGTGGCTTCCCATCTCTTACGCCTGACCAATACGCCTTGGGCGCCGTGGATCGTGGTCGAGAGTGCCAACGACCGTTACCGCTCGCTCACCGTCGGCAGGATGATTCTCGAAGCTCTGCAAAAGCGCATCGCCAATCCGCAGGAACTGGAATACCCGGTCGCGCCGCCGCTTTCGCGCAAGACCGATGTGCTCGACGTGCTCACCGCGCTCGATCTCGATCAGAAACTGGAGCGCAAGGTTTACCAATTGCGTCTTGCCAAGGCGCAGGGGCGGCTTTCCGAACTCGTGCGCGCGCCGGAATTCAAGAAACGCTCCCTGATCCTCGTCTTTGAAGGCTCGGACGCCGCCGGCAAGGGCGGCAGCATCAGGCGGCTGGTCGCTGCGATGGATGCCCGGCAATACCAGATCGTTCCCATCGCCGCGCCCACGCAGGAAGAACTGGCGCAACCCTACCTCTGGCGTTTCTGGCGGCACGTACCCAAGGCCGGGCGTGTCACCATCTTTGACCGCTCCTGGTATGGCCGTGTGCTGGTTGAGCGGGTCGAGGGCTTTTGCAGCGAAGCCGACTGGCTGCGCGCCTATTCCGAGATCAACGATTTCGAGCACGAGTTACGGGCCGATGGCGCGATCATTCTCAAGTTTTGGCTGCAAATCTCCAAGGAGGAGCAATTGCGGCGCTTTCAGGAACGCGAGAGCACAGCCTTCAAACGCTACAAGATTACCGACGAGGACTGGCGCAACCGCGAGAAATGGGATGCGTATCATCAGGCCGTATGTGACATGGTGGAGCGCACGAGCACGGGTCTGATTCCGTGGACGCTGGTGGAGGCCAACGACAAGAATTTCGCGCGTGTGAAGGTGCTGGAGACGGTGTGCGCCCGGCTGGAGGCCGCGTTGAAGGGGAAGGAGTAAACCGGGGGGCCTCCATCCTCACGGCAACAGCTTTCCGGCGACGGTCTTGAAATCCGGTCTGCCGAAGACGCCGAGCTTGCGTAGCACGATGCCGCCGTCGCGGTCGATGAGCACGGTGAACGGCAACAGGGCGTTTTCGTTGTCCAGTCCCCGCATGAGATCAATGCCTTGTCCGCCGCGCGCAAGCGCGGCGGGGTGTTTCGCACCGTAGGCGGCGAGGAAGTCGCGCACCTTGTCCGCTTCTTCTTCGAGCGCGATGCCGAGGACGACAAGCCCCTTGCTTGCGTATTCTTCCTGTAACGCGGTGAGTTCGGGGAGTTCGGCGCGGCAGGGCACGCACCAGCGCGCCCAGAAATTCACCACGAGCGGCGTGCCCCGGAAATCGGCGAGTTTTACCGGCTTGCCGTCGAGGCCGTCCAGCGTGGCGGCAAAAAGCGCGTCCGTCCCAGCGGCCCGCGCGCTGGCGCAGAACAGCATGAAAAGGATGACGGCGAAACGCCTCATAACAGATTTCCTCGCCGGAAAATGACATAACCCGCAGACGCCGCGACGAGGCCGAGGGCGGACGGATAGGCGAGCGCGAAGACCCGGAAGCCGTCCGCGCCGAAAAGATCGAAGATCACATAGGCCGAGGGGCCGAGCACGATGAGTTGCGGATCGAACAGCGCCAGCGCCGCCGTGCGGAACACCTGCAAAGGATTCACCAGCGCGATCGTCACCGCCGCTTCGGGGCTGAGGTGGCCCTGGATCATGACGCCGAGCAGGATCAGGTCGAGAAAGAGCAAAAGCGCGAGCCACAGCAGGAACGCTGCGCCCTGGGCCACATCGGTACTGCGTGCAAGGGCCGAGATGAGCATGCCGAGGCCGAGAAAGCACAGCGCCATCGCCGCAAGCAGCGCCGTGTAGTAGCCAAACATCGCCCACGGTACGTCGATGCCGTTGAAAGCGCCCCAGGCCGCCGCACCCAGCATGGCAAGGAAGACGGGCGCGAACGTCACCGCGTAACGCCCGAGGAACTTGCCCCAGAACCACGCACCAAGCGATATTGGCAGGGCGAGCAGGTATTCGAGGACGCCCGTTTCACGGTCGCCAGCCACCGAGCGCACCGTGGTGATGAGTACGAAGATTGGCAGAATCGCCATGGTGAGCTGAATGTAGGTCACCAGCAGGCGCGACAGCCCGATGAAGCCCAGCACGCGCGATTCGGTCAGGCCGAAGGCGAAAAGCAGCGCAACAATGCCGCCGAAGACCAGGGTGTAGACCTGGAACCAGCGCGCGCGCAACGATTCGGCGACGTCGAGCCGGGCGGTGAGGAGCAGTTGCTTCATTCACATTCCCTTCATTGTTTTCGTGAGCGCGAGCCGCTGCATTGCCTCAAAATCGACGGCTTCTTCCCCGGTGGACTCTACGGCGGCGAAATCGTAGCCCATGGGCGAGGAGCGCTTGACGTAATACGCCCGGCGAGGGGCCAGCCAGCGTACATCGTCGCGGTTCGGACTGGCGAAGTTGGCCACCCACAGGCGGGCGTCGGCTTCTTTCGCCCACGGCTGATCCGCTGCGTGTTGCTGCAACCATGACACAAAGCAGCCGATGTCGTCGAATTTGAACACGGCGCTGGCGGGGCCGCCGCGCAATTCGACGGCAAAGCGGTGGTCGGAGATCGCCATTTTGCAGTGCGAACAGGCGTCCCGATCCCAATGGATCGCCGCCATGCCTTCGGGCCAGGCGCTTTTGCCGCAGGCGGTGAGCAGTCCGGTCAATAGCGGCAGTGCGGCGGCGTGGACGAGAAAGCGGCGGCGCGACAAGACAAGCATGGATGAAGGCGGGTTCTTCATTGCGGGTCGTCTCCCAGCGAAAAACTGATAACCAGGCCGGTGTAGCGCGACATGATGCCGAGAAAGCGCAGGCGGTCGGGGCCGGCGATTTCACCATGCCATATCCGCTGCTCGGCATCGGCGGCGAACTCCCAGCCGTCGAGCGCTTTGACGAAGGCCGGCTCGAAACGGCCCAGCACGATGCGGCAGGGGAGCCGGATGTCGGGCGCGATGTCGCCAGCCACTTTGTCGTCGAGCGCCACGCGGCCCATGTCCATTTCGACGACGCGATTGACGAGCGCGGAGACTTCGGCAAGGCGGTGACTGGAAAGGATCATCGTGGTTTCGTCCAGGCGTTGCGCGAGCAGATCGAAGAAAATCCGGCGCGCTTCCGGGTCGAGGCTGGCCGCCGGTTCGTCCAGCACCAGAACGCGGGCGTCGCGTCCCAGCGCAATGGCGATGAGCAGCTTTTGCTTCATGCCGCCGGACAGGCTGACGAACTGGCGCGCGCGCACCGCTTCCACGTCCAGCCCGAGCTGGCCGGCGACTGCGACGATGCGGCGCGGTTCAACGCCGCACAGCGCCGCCGAGAAGCCGACGAGCTGGCTCACCGGCATCCGGAGCGGCGGCGGCAACTGTGGGACGAAGCCAATTCTGGCGAGCGCTGCGGCGCGTTGCCGGCGCGGATCGAAGCCGTCGATGCGCACCGTGCCATCGCACACGTATTCGCCAAGCAGGCAGCGGATCAGCGTGGTCTTGCCTGCGCCGTTGGAACCGACTAGGGCGACGCGCTCGCTCGGCCCGATGGAAAGGTCGATGCTGTCCAGCGCCCGGACGCGGCGGAAAGTCTTGACCAGATGTTCGATAAGGATCATGTCGGTAGACGGCGTGGAGTCCTACTCTCATCGAGCAGGCGGGTGAAGTGGGCAAAAAAGATGAAACGGGTAAACGGTGTTTGCATAAAGTCGTCCGCGTCGGCGAAAGCGTTCGGGGTGGTTTCGTCGTTACCCATCACGATGACGGGAATGTCGCGGCTGGCGGGGTTTTCGCGCAGTGTGCGCAGCAGCGCGGCGGCGTCGCCGCCGGGCAGGGCGCTGTCGAGGAAGATCAATGCCGGCATCGCATTCAGTGCGGCGTCCAGGCCCGCCTGGGCGTCCGGCGCGCTCAGGAACAGGCAGTGCGCCGATTCGAGATAGTCTTTCGTCGCAGCGAGGAGCACAGGCGAGGAGCCGATGGCGAGGACGCGGGTATTTTGCCGAGGATTGATGCGAGGTTGCCGGCGGCGGTCGAGCAGGCGCGAGATGCCCTTGATTTCAAAACCGAGCGCGCCGCTGCGGCAGACATCCACGCACAGGCCGCAACGAGTGCAATCGGGGCCGAGCGCTGCGCCTGTTTCGGCGGCGCGGCCTCGAATCGTCACGTCGAGCACATGCGGCACCAGGCACACCTTGCGGCAATCGCCTTCGTGCAGGCAATGTTCGAGGCGAAAATTCACCCGCAGCGGGGAAATTGCGCCCACCACGCCGTAAGTGAGGCCGATCGGACACACGTAGCGGCACCAGGCGCGGCGCGACCAGAACACTTCAAAGGCAAGGAGCAGGAACACCCAGCCCAGCGCCAGCCCCGGCCCGTAGATCAGGGCGCGCGACAGGATGCCGGTGGGCGAAAGCGTTTCAAACACGGTGTAGCCGGTGACGAAGGCCAACATCGCAAACAGTATCCAGAACACGGTGCGCACGCCGCGATGGAATTCGTGCTCGGTGACGAGTTTGCGGCGCACGAGCGCGAGATGGATTTTTTCGGTGAATTCGGCGAGCAGATGGTAGGGACACACCCAGGAACAGAAGCTGCGTCCGCCCAGCATGGCCCACAGCGCAAAGACGGTGAGTGTGCCGATGACAAGATTCATGATGATGTGCTTGTGAGCCAGCATCACCTGAAGCGCGGCGTTCAGGTCGATGAGGTGGAAGCCCGCGAAGCGCGAGGCGGTGAGCGCGCCTTCGAGAATCTGGATATCGAGCCAGAAGGAGAGCACGAACAGCAGGTTGACCGCTGCGAGCGTTGCCCAGCGTCGGTTGCGCCACTTGTGGCCGGGCGCTTTCTGCGTCTGTTGCGCCTGTTCCTTTTCCCGGAGGTAGCGCGCCTTGTCCTGGTACTTGAGGCTTCTTCAAAACGGCCTGCGCGGACAAGAAGATTCCCGGCGCAGTTTGCCATAAGGCCCTCGGGATCTTCTTCCGTATTTGACTCAAGCACTTCAAGGGCCTTCTGCAAATCTCCACTTATATAGAAGGAAACAGCCCGGTTTACCCTGACTGCCGGGACTTCGCCCAAAACAGAAGCGGCGTTTTCCAGGTGAGCCACGGCTTCTTTTGTTTGGCCCCGGCTCAGGGCAAT
>JAITQD010000056.1 GCA_031289095.1 Azoarcus sp. | reverse complement strand
GGCGGCTCGGGTGCGGACACAGGCGGCTCGGATGAGGCCACAGGCGGCGCGGCTGCGGACACAGGCGGCTCGGGTGCGGCGACTGGCGGCTCGGCTGCGGCGACGGGCGGCTCGGATGCGGCGACGGGCGGCTCGGATGCGGGCCATTCCGGCAGCGGCAAAACATGCTCCTTCCTGCATTGCGGAATCAGCACCGCCGCTTTCAAATCCAGAACAGCGCTGCGCGCGTAGTCGGCAGCCCGTTTCGTGGCGGCGCGAAAGCCCAACGCACGCTTGCCCTGCCCAACGCCGCCGAGTTCCACCGGAACGATGGCCTTCGATTCGACCAGGCGCGCAATGACGTGCGGCGCCTCGACAAGCATTTCTTCCAGATACTCGAAGCCGTTATCCCCTCCGAGAACGAGGGAATATTCCAGATCGGAGATGGCGATGAAGGCGGGGAAAACGCGCGTCGCGGCGATAACGATGAGGGCATGAAGCCCCGCTGCCTCGCAGCACGCCGCGTAAAGCACCGACAGATCAAGGTATGCGCCGGATCGTCCGGCAAGCACCGCCGCGCCGCTGCGCACTTTTTGCGTCGCCGCGTCGCAAGGCGTCAGCGAATCGGCGCAGGCGACGCCTTCGTCGCGCATCGCCAAGTAGATCGCTTCGGCAATGAGCCTGGCGCGTCCGAAACCGCCCCGATAACCATCCAGTTCACCCGAACCCGTTTTCTTGCACAGAAAATCCGCCGCGCCTTGCAGCAGTTTCGTCACCGCGCGGCTGTCGGGCCGCACGAATGCAGCAATGGAATGACGCAATCCAGGGACATTGCGGAATTCATCGGCAGCGGCGATTTCGGCTGCCACGGTCAGCGTCGGCCATTTTTTCCCGTCTCCGTCCTCCGCCTGGACGGGGCGCACGGCAATAGTCAAAACGGCGCTCGCAGCATCGCGACAGGCAGTGATCGGGGAATCGAATTCCGCGAAATATTCGCGCCCAGCGAAGCGGGCGACATTGCCCGCCGTCAGTGATTTTTCTTCCCGATGAACCACCCGCTGCGCCGCGCCGCCTTCCGTACTCAGATCAACCGTGAGTTCGAGACCTTTCAGGTCGCGTCCCGTTTCGTTGTGCACGGCAATCGCCCGCACGAACGGCAACCCGCACGCGACCAACGCCGCGTTGGCGCGTCGCTGGAATTCCACCTGGAGCCGGATTCCCGACACCGCGCTATCCAGGATTTCATAAATTGTGATCCGGTCTTCGTTGAGCACGTCGTCACTCCGCGCACGGATCTCCTTCATGGAAAATCATGATTGTATGCCATGGCCCCTGCCATGCCGTTTCGGAATATACTCATGCCATCCCAACGAACCACACCTTACCCCCCCATGCCGATCAAATCCCGCATCCGCAGCATTGCCGACTTCCCGAAACCGGGCGTCATATTCCGCGACATCACGACGCTCCTCAAGGACACCACCGGTTTTCGGATTGCCATTCACAAACTGATAAACCACTACCGCGGCAAGAAAATCCAGAAGGTGGCTGCCATAGAGGCGCGCGGTTTCATCGTGGGTTCCCCTCTTGCCTATGCAATAGGCGCCGGTTTCGTACCCATTCGTAAAGCAGGCAAACTTCCCGCCAAAACCATCGGCCACGACTACGAATCGGAATACGGACAGGATCGCCTCGAAATCCACACCGACGCCATTACCGCAGGCGACCACATCCTGCTCGTCGATGACATCCTCGCCACCGGTGGCTCCGCCGCAGCCGCATGCAGCCTGCTGCGCAAGGCCGGCGGCATCGTCACCGAATGCGCGTTCATCGTAAATCTCCCCAACCTGGGAGGTCATGAGCGTCTGGAAAAGCTGGGACTCCGCATTTTTACATTGGCTGAGTTCGACAATTGACACCCCTTTCTGTTTATGGCCGAGTATCGTGAAATAAAGCCGGTGCAACAAGACAAATAATTGACACTCACGCCTGAAAAAACCAGAAAAACAGCAACTCATTGACGACAGGCGTTCATACGGTTGAGGCGCCGATCCGGAACGCCGCTTTCCGGAGGCGAGCGGCGCGAATACCTGCCGCAGTCCATCGCCTATAATCGCGGTCTTTGCCATTGTGCCGCCGCGATGTCCCGCCTCCCTTCCTCTCCCCCTGACCACTCCCTTCGGCGCTTTGCGCCACGCCCATCGGAAACGGGAACTTTTGAAGATTCCCTCGCCGGGGGGAGTGCGAGAACGAAGAAGGATTTACTGCCCGCACTCACCACACTGACCCTGCCCCAACCCGGCGCACGTCTCGCCCTGCCAGCGCTGGCGGGATCGGGCGACGCGCTGGCAATCGCGGAACTTGCCTCACGCGGACAGATGTTGACGGCGATTACCGCGCATCCATTCGAGGCGCAGCGGTTCATGGAGGAAATCCGCTGGTTCGCGCCGCAACTGCGCGTGTACCTGCTGCCCGACTGGGAAACGCTCCCCTACGACAGCTTTTCGCCGCATCAGGATCTGATTTCCGAACGCCTGTCGACACTGCACGCCATCGCCCGCGGCGAAGCCGACGTGGTACTCGCCCCGGCGAGCACCGCGCTCTACCGCATGGCGCCGCCAGCCTTCCTCGCCGCCTACACCTTTTTTCTCCAGCAAGGCGAGGCGCTCGACGTCGGGCGGCTGCGCGTCCAACTGGCGACGGGCGGCTACAGCTGCGTCACCCAGGTCGTCAGTCCAGGCGAATTCGCGGTACGGGGCGGGCTGGTCGACCTGTACCCGATGGGCGCGACGCTGCCGTTCCGGATCGACCTTTTCGACGACCGCATCGAAAGCATCAAGACCTTCGACCCCGACACCCAGCGCACGGTCTACCCGACGAGGGAAATTCGCCTGCTCCCCGCGCACGAATTCCCGTTCGACGACGCCGGACGCACGAAATTCCGGGGCCGTTTCCGCGAGACCTTCGAGGGCGATCCGAGCCGGGCGGCGATCTACAAGGACGTCTCCAACAGCATCGCCCCGGCGGGGATCGAATACTACCTGCCGCTTTTTTTCGACCGGACGGCGACGATTTTCGACTACCTGCCCCCGGCTTCCCCAGTGCTGCTGCACGGGGACGTACCCGGCGCGATCGACGAATTCTGGCGCGATACCCGCTCGCGCCACGACCTGCTGCACGGCGACCGCAGCCGTCCCATCCTCGCGCCCGAAGCGCTCTTTCTGCGCGACGAGGATTTTTTCGGCGCGCTGCGCGACCGTCCCCGCCTGACGCTCGGCGCAGCGGATCAAGGTACAGCCCAGGAATCCAGCACATCCGGCGCTTTGCACCGCGAATCATCATCCGGCAAATGGCCTCCACGCCACGCATCTTCGCCTGAAAACGCCGCCGCCCTCCCCCTGCCCCCACTCGCCGTCGACCGCAAGGCCGACGACCCGCTCTCCCGTTTCAAAGCCTTCCGCGCCGGTTTCGCGGGCCGCATCCTGCTGCTCGCCGACTCGCCAGGACGGCGCGAAACAATGGCGGAATTCCTCGCCGAATACGGTGAAAAGCCGCAATCCTGTGCCGATTTTGCCGCCTTCGCCGCCGAGGGGCCGGTTTTCGCGCTCGCCGCCGCGCCACTCGCTGCCGGCTTCATCCTGCCGGACGCAAAGCTCGCCATCGTCACCGAAACCGAGCTTTACGCCGCCACCGCGCGCAACCGCAGCCGCCGCGACACGCGCAAGGCGGCGACGATGGAAGGCTGGCTGCGCGACCTCTCCGAGCTGAAAATCGGCGACCCGGTCGTGCACGCCTCGCACGGCATCGGGCGTTATCTCGGCCTTGTGCACATGGATCTGGGCGCAGGCGAGGCGGAATTCCTGCACCTCGAATACAACGGCGGCGACAAGCTCTACGTGCCGGTTTCCCAGTTGCACGTCATTACCCGCTACGCCGGGGCCGACCCCGAAGCAGTCGGCCTGCACCGCCTCGGCTCCGGGCAATGGGAAAAAGCGCGCAAAAAAGCCGCGATGCAGGTGCGCGACACCGCCGCCGAACTGCTCGCCCTCTACGCCGCGCGCGCCGCACGCGCCGGACACCGCTTCGACTTCAAGACGCACGACCTGGAAGCCTTCGCCGAAGGCTTCGGCTTCGAGACCACG
The DNA here is from genome assembly GCA_031289095.1 of Azoarcus sp. Classification (GTDB taxonomy): domain Bacteria; phylum Pseudomonadota; class Gammaproteobacteria; order Burkholderiales; family Rhodocyclaceae; genus WRNU01. Next base: position 28,467 of record JAITQD010000056.1, on the reverse strand, counting down.
CCCGACCAGCAAGCCGCCATCGACGCCGTGGTGGCCGACATGAAATCGGGCCGCCCCATGGATCGGCTCGTATGCGGCGATGTCGGCTTTGGCAAGACTGAAGTGGCGCTGCGGGCCGCCTTCGTCGCGGTGCAGGACGGTTATCAGGTCGCAGTGCTGTGTCCGACCACCCTGCTTGCCGAACAGCACAACCAGACCTTCGCCGACCGCTACGCCGACTGGCCGGTGAAAATCGCCGAACTCTCGCGCTTCAAATCGGCAAAAGAACAGACCGACGCGCTGATGCAATTGGCCGAAGGCAAAATCGACATCATCATCGGCACCCATCGCCTTCTGCAAAAGGATGTACAGTTCAAGCGCCTGGGACTGGCAATCGTCGATGAAGAACACCGTTTCGGCGTGCGCCAGAAAGAAGTGCTGAAAAAGTTGCGCAGCGAAGTCGACATTCTCACCCTCACTGCGACCCCAATCCCGCGCACCCTGGGCATGGCGATGGAAGGACTGCGCGAATTCTCGGTCATCGCCACCGCGCCGCAAAAACGGCTGGCGATCAAAACCTTTGTGCAAAAAGCGAATAAAGGCATCGTGCGCGAAGCCGTACTGCGCGAATTCAAGCGCGGCGGGCAAGTGTACTTCCTCCACAACGAAGTCGACACCATCGACAGCAAACGCCGCGAACTGGAAGAACTGCTGCCCGAAGCGCGCATCGCCGTCGGCCACGGCCAGTTGCCCGAGCGCGAACTCGAACGTGTGATGCGCGACTTTACCCAGCAGCGCGCCAACCTGCTTCTGTGCACGACGATCATCGAAACCGGTATCGACATCCCTTCCGCCAACACCATCATCATCAACCGCGCCGACCGCTTCGGCCTCGCACAACTGCACCAGTTGCGGGGCCGGGTCGGGCGCAGCCACCACCAGGCCTACGCCTACCTCCTCACCGACGCAGACGCCAAACCCACGGCACAGGCGCAAAAACGGCTTGAGGCAATATCAATGATGGAAGAACTCGGTTCCGGCTTCTACCTCGCCATGCACGACCTCGAAATCCGCGGCGCAGGCGAAGTGCTGGGCGACCAGCAATCGGGCGAAATTGCCCAGGTCGGCTTTTCGCTCTACAGCGAAATGCTCAAGCGCGCCGTGCGCGACCTGCAAGCGGGCAAGGAACCCGACCTTTCCGGCCCGCTGGAGACCGTCTCCGAAATCAATCTCCACACCCCGGCGCTGCTGCCCACCGATTACTGTTCCGACGTGCAGGAACGCCTCACCCTCTACAAACGGCTGGCGAACTGCGACAGCGAAGACGAGCTCATCGCCCTGCGCGAAGAACTCGTCGACCGCTTCGGCGACCTGCCCCCGCAGACCCAGGCCCTGATCGAAACCCACCGCTTGCGCCTGCTCCTGCGCCCGTGGGACATCGCCAAGCTCGACGCCTCCACCGGACAGATTGCCATCCAGTTCGGCAAGAACGCCCCCATCGACCCGGTGAAAGTGATCTTTCTCATCCAGAAGGACAAAAACACCCGCATGGCCGGGCCGGATCGCCTGATCCAGAAAATCGCCCTACCGGAACTGCGGCAACGGGTGGAAGGGGTCAAAAAGCTGCTGGCGGCGGTGCAAACCTGAAACTTGCGAAACGAGAGAAACAGCCATGTTCCTGCACTGCATCGCCTACCACAACGGCATCAAGCTCGCCGACGTCGAACTCACCGGCATCGCCAGCTACCTGGAGCAACCTGGCTGCTTCATCTGGGTGGCCCTGCGCAACGCAACCGGCGAAGAACTGGCGCAGATGCAGAGCGTCTTCAACTTGCACGAACTGGCGGTCGAGGACGCCAACCACGGCCACCAGCGCCCCAAGATCGAAGAATACGACAACGAACTTTTCGCAGTCATGCACCTGGTCGAGGAACGGGAAACGCCAGAAAAAACAACGCCGGGAAAGACAGATCCGGATAAGACGGGCGGCAAGGACAAGGAAGGCAAGGAACACCGGCTGCACGTCGGCGAGATGCACGTTTTCGCTGGCCCCCGTTACATCGTCTCCATCCAGAACGACTTTCGCCAGGATTTGTTCGGCGTGCGCGTCCACTGCGAGCGCGAGCCGAAGAATCTCGCGCGCGGCCCCGGTTACGTGTTCTACACCCTCATGGACACGGTGGTCGACAGCTACTTTCCGCTAATCGAAAAGCTCGAAACCGCCATCGAGCACATAGAGGAGCGCATTTTCGCCCACGGCGGTGCCCTGAACGCCAGCAACGGCATTCGCCGCCTGTACCGCCTCAAGCGCCGCGCCACCGTGCTCAAGCACGCGGTAACGCCCCTGATGGAAGCCGCCGGACGCCTGCACAGCGGTCGTGTGCCCGAAGTGTGCGAAAAAAGCCGCCACTATTTCCGCGACATCTACGACCACCTGCTCCGCCTCAACGCCGCGCTGGACAGCATGCGCGACGCCACCACCACCGCAATTCAAGTCAACCTCGCACTCGTCGCCAGCGATCAGGCCGAAATCAACAAGCGCCTCGCCGCCTGGGCGGGAATTTTTGCCATCGTCACCGCGCTGGCCGGCGTCTGGGGAATGAACTTCGAGCACATGCCGGAACTGAAATGGGAATATGGCTACCCCGCCGCGATCGGTCTCATCGTCGCCGCCGCCGGGGTGCTCTACTGGCGGTTCCGCAGAGCGCGGTGGTTGTGAGGCGGCGAAGGTAGAATCGCCTTCGATCGCCACCCCGGCAAAGAGGGCGCGCGCAGCGCGCCCCTACAGATCACCACACCCAACAAAGAGGAGACACCATGACCGTAATCCGCGAAGAAGACCTGATTCAATCCATCGCCGATGCCTTCCAGTTCATCAGCTACTACCACCCCGTCGATTTCATCCAGGCACTCGGCGCAGCCTGGGAGCGCGAGCAAAACCCCGCCGCCAGAGACGCCATTGCGCAGATTCTCACCAACTCGCGCATGAGCGCGGAAGGCCATCGTCCGATCTGCCAGGACACCGGCATTGCCGTGGTCTTTCTCAAGGTGGGCATGAGCGTGCAATGGCAAGCCAAACGCAGCGTGCAGGAGATGATCGACGAGGGCGTACGCCGCGCCTATCTGAATCCGGAAAACAAACTGCGCGCCTCGGTGCTGCTCGATCCGGCGGGCAAGCGCCAGAACAGCCGCGACAACACCCCGGCGGTCGTGCATTACGAGATCGTTTCCGGCGACAGCGTGGAAGTAACCTGTGCGGCCAAGGGCGGCGGCTCCGAAAATAAAACCAAGGTGGCGATGCTCAACCCGTCCGACGACATCGTCGACTGGGTGCTGAAAACCGTGCCGGCGATGGGCGCGGGCTGGTGTCCGCCGGGCATTCTCGGCATCGGCATCGGCGGCACGCCGGAAAAGGCCGTGCTGCTCGCCAAGGAATCACTGATGGCCCCGGTCGACATCCACCTGCTGCGCGACAAGGCCGCAACCGGCGCGACGCTCACCCGCACCGAGGAACTACGGCTCGAACTGATGGAAAAGGTCAATGCCCTCGGCATTGGCGCTCAGGGTCTCGGCGGGCTGACCACCGTGGTCGACGTAAAGGTGCTCGACTACCCGACGCACGCCGCATCCAAGCCTGTGGCAATGATCCCCAACTGCGCCGCCACCCGTCACGTACATTTTCACCTCGACGGTTCCGGCCCCGCCGTGCTCAAGCCGCCCCGGCTCGAAGACTGGCCGCAAGTCACCTGGAAGCCCGACACTCAGGCGGCAACACGGGTCAAGCTCGACACCTTGACCCAAGAAGAAGTCGCTGCATGGAAACCCGGCCAGTCCCTGCTCCTGAACGGCAAAATGCTCACAGGCCGGGACGCCGCCCACAAACGCATACAGGACATGCTCGCCAGGGGCGAAAAACTGCCGGTCGATTTCACCAACCGGGTCATCTACTACGTCGGCCCCGTAGACCCGGTGCGCGATGAGGTGGTCGGCCCCGCCGGCCCGACCACGGCGACGCGGATGGACAAATTCACCCGCACCATGCTGGAAAAGACCGGCCTGATCGCCATGGTCGGCAAGTCCGAGCGCGGCCCGGCGGCCATCGAGGCCATCCGCGACAACAAATCGGCTTACCTGATGGCGGTGGGCGGCGCGGCCTATCTCGTCTCCAAGGCCATCAAGGCCTCCAGGGTCGCCGCCTTCGCCGATCTCGGCATGGAAGCGATCTACGAATTCACCGTCGAAGACATGCCGGTGACGGTGGCGGTCGATTCCACCGGCGTCAGCGTGCACCAGACGGGGCCGAAGGAATGGCAGGCGAAAATCGGAAAAATCCCGGTCATCGTCGGCTGAAACCCATCACGACCCGCGGCCACGGGGAACATCCCGTGGCCGCCGCTGAAAGCATGCGCCAGCAAGATAAATCGTGGCGGCCATGTCAAATGCCTTCTTTCACCACCACCACATCCTGCATCACCAGATATTGCAAATCGGAGCCATAGAACATGTCGAGCGCATCCGTCGGCGAGCAGATCATCGGCTCGCCTCGCCGGTTGAGCGAGGTGTTGAGCGCCACGCCATTTCCCGTGAGTTTTTCCAGTTCCCGCATCAGGTCGTAGTAGCGCGGGTTGAATTCCCGCTTCAGAACCTGGGCGCGGGAAGTGCCGTCTTCATGCACGACTTCCGGCACGCGGGTTTTCCATTCTTCGTTGACTTCAAACGTGAAGGTCATGAAAGGCGCGGGATGGTCGATCTTGAACATTTGCGGGCCCACGGTGTCGAGCATCGAGGGGCAGAAAGGCCGCCAGCGTTCGCGGAACTTGATTTGCGCATTGATGCGGTCGGCCACGCCTTTCACGCTCGGGCAGCCGAGGATGGAACGGTTGCCCAGGGCGCGCGGGCCGAATTCCATGCGGCCCTGAAACCAGGCGACGGGGTTGCCGTCGGCGAGGAGGCGGGCGACGGTCTCCGGGACGGTGGCGGTGTCGATTTTTTTCCAACTGACATTGTGGCCGTGCTGGCGTTCGTAACGGGTAATGGCAGCGATGACGTCTTCGTTCGAGTACTCGGGGCCGAGGTAGACGTGCTCCATTTTTTCCACCGCCACGCCCCGCTCCCGCGAGACGTACGCCGCCGCGCCAACCGCCGTGCCCGCGTCGGAGGCGGCGGGCTGCACGTAGAGTTCCTTCACGTCAGGGCGGGCGATGATTTTCTGGTTGAGCTTCACATTCAGGGCGCAGCCGCCCGCGAAGGCGATTTTGCCGGTTTCGCGGAGGATGTCGCCAAGGTAGTAGTCCATCATTTCAAGCGAGAGCTTCTCGAACAGCGCCTGCATGCTGGCGGCGTAATGGACGTAAGGTTCGTCAGCCACGTCGCCTTCGCGTCTGGGGCCGAGCCATTCCACGAGTTTGGGCGAAAAATAGTAGCCCTTGCCTTTTTCCTTGTAGCGTTTAAAGCCGATTACGTTGGCGTAATCGGTGTCGACGGTGAGTTCGCCGTTCTCGAATTTCGCCAGCCGGGAAAAATCGTGCCGCGACGGGTCGCCGTATGGGGCCATGCCCATGACCTTGAATTCGCCATCGAGCATGTCAAAACCCAGGTATTCGGTGAGCGCGCCGTAAAGGCCACCCAATGAATCCGGATCGTAGAATTCCTTGATCTTGTGAATTTTGCCGTTTTCGCCCCAGCCGAAGAAGGTGGTGGCGTATTCGCCCTTGCCGTCGATGCCGAGGATGGCGGTCTTCCCGGTGAAGCCGCCGCACAGGTAGGCGCTGGCGGCGTGCGCAAGGTGGTGTTCCACCGGCTGGATCGTTGTTTTCCCGAGATCGAAGCCGAGTTGCACCAGACACCATTCGATGCGTTTTTTATAGCGCCGGAAACGCCGGTTGCCGTTCAGGATGGCGTCCAGCGCCCGGTCGGGTGCGTAGGCGTAGCGGCGGGCATAATGCCAGCGCGCTTTGCCGAGCAGGCTCACCGGCGCGAAGGGGATGGCGACGACGTCGACATCGGCGGGCTTGATGCCGGCCTGGGCAAGACAGAACTTCGCCGCTTCGTAGGGCATGCGGTTCTTGGCGTGCTTGTCGCGCACGAAACGTTCTTCTTCGGCGGCAGCGACGAGTTTGCCGTCGATGTAGAGGGCGGCGGAGGGATCGTGGCTGACTGCGCCGGAAAGGCCAAGGATGGTAAGGGGCACGGGGAAAACCTCGAAACACGGATAGCCCGCCGCCAGGACGGCGGCGGGCCGGATTGCCTCGGATTATACCGGCCCGCGCCCAGGCTTACGCCCTACGGGCCTGTCCACGGCCAGCCGGACTGCAAACTTTGTGTGTCGCAAAAACAAGTATTTTTGCGACAGATCTGCCGTCACCGTGATTATCGCTGCACGCCCCCCGGCGTGGTGCAATACGGGGTACTAGGGCAGAATCGCGTTTTGACTCCCTCCGTTGCCGCCAGATTTTATATGCCACCACGCGCCGGTTCGCCTTCCCTTTCAATGCCTGTGGCATTTCCGTCATGAGTGCGGTTCTCCTGACGGGTGGCAGCGGTTTCATCGGGCAAGCCCTGGCGGCGCGGCTCGCTGCGCAAGGCCATCGCCTGCGGCTGGCGCTCAGGTCACCGCCGCAACAGGCGCTGCCTGGCGAGGTTTTCCGTTTCGCCGGTCTCAATGGCGACACCGACTGGTCGGCGGCACTCGCCGGTATTGAGGGGGTTATCCATTGCGCGGGCCGCGCGCACGTCATGAAAGAAAGCGCCGCCGATCCGCTCGACGTATTCCGGCGCTGCAACGTCGACGGCAGCCTGCGGCTCGCCCGTCAAGCGGCGCGGGCCGGAGTGCGCCGTTTCGTGTTCGTGAGTACGGCCAAGGTCTGGGGCGGGCGGACGTTGCCCGGCCAGCCTTTCACCGTTGATTCCGCGCCCGATCCCGACGACGCTTACGCCCGCTCCAAGCTCGAAGCCGAGCGCGCCCTGCGCGCACTGGCTGCGGACGGCAGCATGGAGGTCGTCATCGTCCGTCCGCCACTGGTCTATGGCCCAGGCGTCAAGGCCAATTTTCTGCGCCTGATGCAGTGGCTCGACCGAGGCTGGCCCCTGCCGCTGGCCGCCGCTCACAACCAGCGCAGTCTGATCGCACGCGATAATCTCGTCGACTTGCTGGCGCGTTGCCTCGATCACCCCGCCGCCGCCAACCAGGTTCTGCCGGTGAGCGACGGCGAAGATTTGCCAGTCGCGGAGTTGCTGCGACGACTCGGGAATGCCCTCGGAAAACCGGCGCGACTGTTCCACGTTCCCATCCGCTTGCTGAGGATCGGCGCAACCCTGTTCGGACAGCAAGCGATGGCCGATCGCTTGTGCGCCCCGCTCCAGGTCGATGACGGTCATACCCGCCGTCTGCTCGGCTGGTCACCGCCGCTTACGGTTGACGAGGCGTTGGCGCGGACGGCGGCGGATTTTCGCGCCCATTCCCACCACTGATGGACAACTCGCTGTTTCGGGAACTCGTGCAATGGGGGCTGCCCGTCATCGTCGCGGCGGTGTCGCTCGCGCTCACTGCGCTGTTGCGTCGTTACGCCCTGCGCCACCTGCTGGATGCGCCCAACGCGCGCAGTTCGCATACTTCGCCGACGCCGCGCGGCGGCGGCGTCGCCATTGTGGCGAGTTTCATCGCCGCGCTGGCGCTGACCGGCTACGCGGGCCTGCTGCCCGCGCCGCTGGTGCTGGCGCTGACGCTGGCGGGGGTGCTCGTCGCCTGCGTCGGTTTCATCGACGACCACGGCCACATCGCCGCACGCTGGCGTTTGCTGGCGCACTTCGCCGCCGCCGCCATCGCCTTGTTCATCCTGCCGGAAATTCCCGTACCGTTCGTCTCCCTCCCCCTGCTGGCGCTCGTCGCGTTGGGCGAAGCGTTCTATCTCGCGTGGATGCTCAACCTTTACAACTTCATGGACGGCATCGACGGCATCGCCGCGCTTGAAGCCATCTGTGTCTGCCTCGGCGGCGCGCTGGTCTTCCTGCTGGGCGCGCCCTCGCTGGCAGCCGCGCCGCTCCTGCTCGCGGCGGCGACGCTCGGTTTTCTCTGCTGGAACTGGCCGCCAGCGCGGATTTTCATGGGCGACGCCGGCAGCGGTTTTCTTGGTTTCGCCCTCGGCGTCCTGTCGCTTCAGGCCGCACACCAGGCGCCCGCGCTTTTCTGGAGCTGGGCGATTCTGCTCGCGGTCTTCGTCTGCGACGCCAGTCTGACGCTCGCGCGCCGCACCTTCACCGGGCAAAAACCGTACGAAGCGCACCGCAGCCACGCCTACCAACACGCCGCGCGGCGTTGGGGGCATCTCCCCGTCACACTGGCGACGGCAGCCATCGACCTGTTCTGGCTCCTGCCGCTGGCGCTCGCCGTCGCCGTGGATCGCCTTCACCCCGCCGTCGCCATGGCGGTCGCCTATGCGCCGCTGCTTGCGCTCGCCTGTTACCTGAACGCAGGCGCAAAAGAAGGCGAGTGAGACAATTGCAACAACTTTTGCCAACAACGGTTTTTACTGACTCACTATAATTCCAGAATCATGACAATTCGTACTCTCCTGGTCATTCTTTTCGATCTCCTGGCCGCCATCGTTGCCTGGGCCGGCGGTCTGCTGATCCGCTTCAACCTCACGCTGCCATCCGATTACGCCCCTTATACGAGTGCAACTAACCAGACGATTGCAATTCTCGCGGCGCTGCTGCTCATCCAGGCGGCGGCATGCCATTGGGCGGGCCTGTACCGTGGCATCTGGCGATTCGCTTCCGTGCCCGACCTCAAGCGCGTCCTGAAAGCAGTGGCCGTGTCAGCGGTCGGACTGTTGCTCATCAAGACGCTTCTCGTCGGCGAAGGGCTGGTTGCGCCGCGCGCCATGCTGGTGATCTATCCGCTTCTGCTCGCCGCCATCATGTGCGGCAGCCGGGTGACATGGCGAATCTGGAAAGACGGCCAGTACGGCAAGGCCAGGGCGTCCGCCAACGGCAAGCCGGTCGTGATCGCCGGGGCCGGCAACGGCGGGGCCATGCTGGTGCAGCAGCTCGCACGCAGCCCCAACTGGCGGGTCATGGCGCTGGTCGACGACGACCGCCGGAAATGGGGACTGGAACTGTCCGGCATCCCGATTCTGGGCGGCATCGACACCTTGCCCAAGGTGTTGACAAGCCACCGGGCCGGGCACGTCATTCTCGCCATGCCCTCGGCTTCGCCCATGGTCATCCAGCGCGCCGCCCACATCGCCATGGGCGCAGGGGCCAAGGTCTTCATCGTGCCGGACATCGAGGCGCTGATGTGCGGACGGGTGGAAATCGACGCCATGCGCCCGGTCGAGGTCGAGGATTTACTCGGACGCGAGCCGGTGCATATCGACTCCGCCCATGTACACCAGCTAATTGTCGCCCGCACGATTCTCGTCACCGGCGCAGGCGGCTCCATCGGCAGCGAACTGTGCCGCCAGCTCGCGCGTTTCGAGCCGGAAAGGCTGATCCTGCTGGAATCGAACGAGTTCGCGCTCTACACAATCGCGGAATGGTTCGCCCATCACCAGCCCGGCGTGAAAGTCGTCCCGCTCATCGGCAACATCCAGGAAACCGCGCGCAACGAAGAAATTTTCACGACCTGGCAGCCGCAGATCGTCTTTCACGCCGCCGCGTACAAACATGTGCCGCTGATGGAAACCGGCAACGCCTGGCAGGCGGTGCGCAACAACGTCCATGGCACCCTGCAACTCGCCCGTTGCGCCATGCGGCACGGCGTGGAACGCTTTGTGATGATCTCCACCGACAAGGCCGTCAACCCGACCAACGTCATGGGCGCAAGCAAGCGTCTGGCCGAAATGGTCTGTCAGGCGCTCGCCACGCCGGACGGCACGCGCTTCGAGGTCGTGCGCTTCGGCAACGTGCTCGGCAGCACCGGCAGCGTGATCCCCAAGTTTCAGGCCCAGATTGCCAACGGCGGCCCGGTAACGGTGACGCACCCGGAAATCACCCGTTACTTCATGTCCATCCCCGAAGCGGCGCAACTGGTGCTCCAGGCGGCAACCCAGGGAGAAAGCGGTGAAATTTCCGTCCTCGACATGGGGCAACCGGTGAAGATCGCCGACCTTGCCCGCAACATGATCCGGCTTTCGGGTTACACCGAGGCGCAAATCGGTATCGAATTCACCGGCCTGCGTCCTGGGGAAAAGCTCTATGAAGAATTGCTGGCCGCCGCCGAACAGACTCGTCCGACGCATCACCCCAAATTGCGAATCGCTCGCTCGCGTCCGGTCGCCACAGACTTTCTCGACGCCCTGCAAACCTGGCTGGGACAGCCCGGCCCGGTGGACGACGAGGCCGTGCGCTGCGCCATCCGGCGCTGGGTGGACGAATACACTCCTGCACGGCATGGTGTCGACTCGCCGGAGGCCGCAGCATAAAAATGACAGCGGGCGATAACTATTGAACGGCGATGCCCGCCGGTTACGGTTATCCACAGTGCCGGTCTCCGTTGTGCGCATGCCATACTCGCCGCCGTGCGGTTTGGCTTGCACCATGTAGCAGGGGGTTTTCCCATGAAGTCTTCCCAATCAATAAAACCTCACCGCCCTGCTTCGGAATCCAGGCATGGCGGTGCGGATGCCGACGCGCCTTCCGAACTCGCACGCGAAACCCTGCGCCAGCTCGCCCTGCGCAAAGAGCCGCCCACACCGGACAATTACCGCGAACTGTATTTCCAGATCCGCGGCACGGCTGACGAGGACATCTTTCCCGCTCGCGCCCTCAGGGCGATCGCCGCCGCGCTGCCGCGCGTCACCCCCGCCGAACTGCGTAGCGTGCAGGCGTTTGACGCCGCCATCGCCAGCGGGCAGTGGCCGGAACTGCATCGGGTCATCGCCGACCTGCACTCCCACCGCGCCAGCGACGGCAAAGCGTGGGATACGCTGATCCGCGACCTGATCCTGCAATTCGAGCGCCTGCACGCCGAACTGACCCAGGCGCGCAAGCGCGAAGCGCTCAATCACGTTCTGGAAGCACGCCCCAGCGCCGACATCCTTCACGAGCGCCTGAGTTCCCTGGTGCGAAGCTGGAGCCAATACAGCGGTGCCCCCCCCGCATCCGGCGACGCAGAAGCCCTGAACGGCGCTGCCGCCGGGACGCCGGAAACGCCGGGCGCGACCATCGCGCCGGAAACGCCCCTGCGCCCGCTACTGGCCAGGCTGCTGACGAACGGCGTGGCGCCGCTGGCCGGCAACGATGAACCGTTGAGCAACGAAGCACGCGCGCTCTCGGCCACCCTGCTGGGCGGAGGTTCGGAACAAACGGAGATCGCCTCCCGCCTTGAACAACTCATCACCCGCATGGAATGGGTTGGCGAGGAACGCAACGCCGTACGTGAGGCGCTCCTCTCCCTGTTGCGCCTGATCGTCGACAACATCCGCGAACTGGTCATCGACGACAACTGGCTGCATGGGCAATTGACCATCATCGCCGAGACCTTCGCTGGCCCCCTGAGCCTGCGCATGCTCGATGACGTCGGCCAGCAATTGCGGGAAGTGATCAACAAACAGGGCCACCTGAAACGCGGCCTCGCCGAAGCCCAGGATCACCTGAAGGAGATGCTCGTCGGCTTCATCGACCGCCTGTCGGAAGTCACCGTTTCCACCGGCGACTACCACGACTTGCTTGGTCGCAGCGCGCGACGCATCGGCGAAGCGACCAACATCGCCGACCTGTCCGAAGTGGTCGGCGAACTGCTGGCCGGCACCCGCCAGGCACAGGAATCCACCCTGCGCGCCGGGCAGGAACTTTCCGAATTGCGCGAACGGGTCGACAACGCCAACCACGAAATCGCCCGTCTGCAAAACGAACTCGACGCCGCCAGCCGCCTTGTGCGTCACGACCCGCTCACCGGCGTGCTCAACCGCAAGGGGCTTGACGAGGCGCTCACCCGCGAAATATCGCGCGTACACCGCAAAGGCACGCCCCTGTCCGTTGCTCTGATCGACATCGACAACTTCAAGAAATTCAACGACGTTTACGGCCACACCACCGGCGACGAGGCGCTCTGCCACCTCACCCGCACCGTGACCGAAACCCTGCGCCCGCAGGACGTGGTGGCGCGCTACGGCGGCGAGGAATTCATCATCCTGCTGCCGGACACTTCACCCGAGGCCGCCAACACCATTCTCATGCGCCTGCAACGCGAGCTGACCCGCCGCATTTTCTGCGCACCCGACAGCGAGCGGCTGCTCATCACCTTCAGCGCCGGCATCGCCCAGCTCTCGCCCAGTGAGCAACCCGAGGACACCATCGCCCGCGCCGACGAGGCCATGTACGCCGCCAAACGCGCGGGCAAAAACCGCGTCCTGGTCGCAGTGTGAAATTGGCATGGGGCAAGTTCATCCAGGTTCACTACAATGGGGATGTCTTCGTCTTGACGACACCCCATGTCAAATAAATTCCCGCTCCAGCCCCTGCTCGACCTCGCCAACACCCGCATGGACGAGGTCACGCGCCAACTGGGAGAACTCATCTCCTCAGAGCGCAGCGGCCAGCAAAAACTGGCACTGCTCCAACGCTACCGCAACGAATACAGCCAGCGTTTCGTCGAGGCGGCGAGCGGCGGCATCGGCCCCGATGCGATGCGCAACTACAGCAGCTTTCTGAACCGCATCGACGAGGCCATCGAAACGCAGCAGCGCATCGTCGAACAGTCGCACCAGCATACTTCGCAAGGCCAGCAGCAATGGGTAGCGCAGCACACCAAGGTGCGCGCCTTCGATACCCTGTCGCAACGCTTTCAGAACGAAATCGCCCGCAAGAACTCGCGGCAGGAACAACGCCTCACCGACGAACAGGCCATCCGGAAGTTCCGCGAAAAAACCCAGGATCGGCTCTGAAACGCTTTTTCTGGCACACGCCTTGCTCCCAATAGCCTGAACACAGGCCAACGAGGATCAAGACCATGGCAACACCCGTATCCAGCAGCGTATTGAACCTCACCGCTTCCGGCGCGGCGGGCAATACCGGTTCTTCCCGCGCCGCCGACGGCGCGCTCAACGCCAGTTTCTCCAGCCTGTTGCGCGGCCAGATGCAGACGGGTATCGACACGCGCACCCTCGCCCAGACATCTCCGATGGCGGAGGCGACGCACACATCGCAGACGAACCGCGTCCCGACGCGCGAAGCCTCGCGCCCATCGCAGGCCACCGGCAAACCGCGCGAACAAAGCCCAGCGCGCGAATCGCAGCGTGACAATAAAATCGAGCACCCATCCACGCGCGCCGCCGAACGGCCCGAAAAGCAGAAAACACAGGACGCCGCCGCCACGGCGACGCCAGAGACGGGCGCAAAAACAGACAGCCCCGCATGCGACACCCCCACCCCGACAACAGAGAACGCCCCCCAAAACGCCGCCGCGCCACAAACCCCGGCCCCGGATGCCGCCGCCCTTCCGGCAACGATTGCCGCTCTGCTGGGCGCGATTGCCGGTACAGATGTCGACCACGCCGCAGATGAAGTCGCAACGGAAGAAGCCGGCGTCGAAACATCCGCCAGGGACGCCCTCGCGGGCCGCGCCCGCCATGCGTCCACCCAGGCTGGAAACGCCGCCGACCTTGCCAGCAGCGGCGCGGCGGCAAAAACAAACGCTGCTCCGGCCAATACTGCCGCCGCCGTCGCCGCACCACCCCTGAACGCCACGGCGGCCAGCCTGCGCGCAGAGACGTCCACGCAAGCCATCACGGCAAACGCCAGCGCCGAAACCACCCCCACGGCCATGCCGAACGCCCTGCGCACAACGGCGCAGGAAAGCGCCGCCCTGCCCCGCTTCACCGTCTCCGCCGCAGCCGGACAGCGCGCCTGGGCCGAAGAAGCCGGCAACAAGATCATGTGGATGCTGGGACGCGCCGAAAGCCGCGCCGAACTCATCCTGACCCCACCCAATCTCGGTAAGGTGGAAGTGTCGATCAACCTCAACGGCGACCAGACCACGGCCCAGTTTGTCGCCTCGTCGCAGGCGGCGCGGGATGCGCTGGAACAGGCCATGCCGCGCCTGCGCGAACTGCTCGCCCAGGCTGGCATCGACCTCGGCAACGCCAGCGTCGACACCTCCGCCGAAGGTCAAACCCGGGACGACGACGGCGCACGCGCCGCCGGACGCACCCCTGCCGGCGGCGAGCATGATGGCGGCAATGACGACGCCACGGTTGTCACATCCGGCAACTGGGTAAAGCTGGATAATGGACTCGTCAACATATTCGCCTGAAGCCGTTGAATAAGGGGCGCTCCGCCCCACTTTTCCACGCTTGGCGGGCGATGTCGACAAGCGATAATCGAGCGTAGAAAAGGAGAATGCAACATGGCGCAAGCCGCCAAACCCCCCGCCAAGCAGGAAGCCGCACCTGCGCCAGCGCCAGCGCCCGCCAAGCGCGGCAAGCTGCTGCTCATCGTCGTCCTCGTCGCGGTGCTCGCACTCCTCCTCTCGGTGCTGGTTGTCGTCGCGCTGCTGCTCATGAAAAAAAGCAACAGCGGACACGAAACCGCCGCGCAATCTCCCGCCGTGCAGGAAGTCGTCATTCCCAGCGCCGTCGATCTCAGCAAGCCGCCCGTATTTGCGCCGCTCGATCCTTTCACCGTCAACCTGCAAAACGAAGACCAGGACGACGGTCACTATCTGCAAGCGGTCATCGCCCTCCGGGTCACCGACCCGCATACCGCCGACGCTCTCAAGGGCTGGATGCCCGAAATCAGGCACCGGATCATCATGCTCATGTCCGCGAAGCGCCCCACCGACATCCAGAACACCCAGGGCCGCGAAGCGCTGGCAAGCGAAATCCAGGTACAGCTCAACACCATGCTCGGCGTGCCCCCGCCGCCACAGGGAACGCAAGCCCTGGTGACGGGGCCGATTCAGGGCGTGCTGTTCAACTCCTTCATCATCCAGTGACAGGGCCGCATCGTGGCTTCGGATTTTCTCTCCCAAGAAGAAGTTGACGCCCTGCTGCGCGGCGTCAACGGCGAATCCGACGAACCCGCCACCGAGGCGGAGGAACAGGGCAGCGTCCGCGCCTACAACATGGCCACGCAGGAGCGCATCGTGCGTGGGCGCATGCCCACCATGGAGCTCATCAACGAACGCTTCGCGCGCTACCTGCGGATCGGACTTTTCAACTACATGCACCGTAACGTCGAAGTTTCGGTCGGCCCGATCAAGGTGCAGAAATATGCCGAATTCGTGCGCAACCTGGTCGTACCCACCAATCTCAACCTCGTGCTCGCCAAACCCTTGCGGGGCACCGGGCTGGTGGTGTTCGACCCAACGCTGGTTTTCGTCATCATCGACAACATGTTCGGTGGCGACGGACGTTTTCATACCCGCGTCGAAGGGCGCGACTTCACTCCCACCGAGCAGCGCATCATCCAGGGCCTGCTCAATGTGGTGTTCACCGAATACGGCAAGGCATGGGCGCCGGTCTTCCATATCGACCTCGAATACGTGCGCTCGGAAATGAACTCGCAATTCGCCAACATCGCCACCCCGTCCGAAATCGTGGTCGCCACCGCCTTCACGCTGGAGATGGGCGACGTCCAGGCCGAAATGAACGTCTGTTTTCCCTACTCGATGCTGGAGCCGATCCGCGAACTGCTCTATTCGACGATGCAAAGCGACCATCTCACCCAGGACAAACGCTGGGTCAACATGCTGTCGCAGGAATTGCAGAGCGCGGAAATCGAACTGGTCTGCAATCTCGGCACGGCCAGGGCGACCTTGCGCGACATCGTCAACATGCGCGTCGGTGACGTGATGCCACTCAACGTCCCGGCGCTGCTGCAAGCCGAAGTCGACGGCGTCCCCGTGTTTGAATGCCGTTCCGGTACCCGGAACCGGCAATACGCGCTCATGGTCGACCGCCTGCTCGGCAGCAGCGAACCCCTCAACAAGCTGGCTGGAGGCCGCAACAATGGCTGACGACGACAAAACAGGCGCCCCGGTCGACAGCGACGACTGGGCCGCCGCCATGCAGGAACAGGCCACCGCCGAAGCCGCTGGCAGTTCTGCGGAGGACGACTGGGCTGCCGCCATGCAGGAGCAGGCCACCGCCGAAAACAAGCTCGATCCGGAAGCGGCGCAGGTCGCCGCCGACCTCGCCTCCGCCGCTGGCGAATCGCCCTATCAGGCCAAACCGGCAAGCCAGCTTTTTGAAGACCTCGGCAACGGCGGCAGCAAGCCCGGCTCGATCAACGATTTCGACATGATCCTCGACATTCCCGTACAGATCACCGTCGAACTGGGCCGCACCAAACTTTCGATCCGCGACCTGCTGCAACTGGCGCACGGCTCGGTAGTGGAACTCGATGGTCTGGCTGGCGAGCCAATGGACGTGCTGGTCAACGGCACCCTGATCGCGCAAGGCGAAGTCGTGGTCGTCAACGAGAAATTCGGCATCCGCCTCACCGACATCATCACGCCCGCCGAACGCATTCGCAAAATCCATCACTGATCCCTTGAACACGCGCTCCCGCCCGCCCGCCGCCGTTTCCGTTTCCGCTTCCGCCGCCCCGCACACGTCCAGCGCAGGCGCGCGCCTGCTGCTCGCGTTGCCGCTCGCCTTTCCCGACCTCTGCCTCGCCGGGGCGGAAACACTGCCGCCGCCCGTCCCCGACCCGCTCACCGGCGTCGGACAAATGCTGTTCGGCCTGTTCATCGTGCTCGCCATCCTCGCTGGCTGCGTCTGGCTGCTCAAGCGGGTGTCCACCCCCATGCGCGGCGGCGGCCTGTTGCGCGTCGTCGGCGCCGCCGCCGTCGGCCCGCGCGAGCGTGCGGTGCTGCTCGAAGTCGGCGACAGAATCATCCTGCTCGGCGTCACCCCGAACAACGTGCGCACCCTGCACGTTTTCACGCGCGACGAACTGCCCGCCGCCGTCGCACCCACACCCGCCGCCGCACCGGTCGCCCTCACCGCGTTCGCCGCCCGTCTGCGCCAGGCGCTCCACAAAAGACAAGACGATGCGGGTTAAACCTTTCCCCGCCATCGCGCTCATCCTCCTGCTCGCGCCGCTGGCCGCCCATGCGCAGGACATCAACCTGCCGGGCCTGCCCGCGTTTGAAGCCACCCCCGGCCCCGGCGGAGCCACCACCTACACACTGTCGATACAAACCCTGCTGCTGCTCACGCTCCTGAGCTTCCTGCCGGCGATGGTGCTGATGATGACGAGCTTCACCCGCATCATCATCGTCTTCGCCCTGATGCGGCAGGCCATGGGCACGCAGACCTCCCCCCCCAACCAAGTGCTGCTCGGCCTCACGCTCTTTCTGACCTTCTTCATCATGTCCCCGGTAGCGGAGAAGGTCTATGCCGACGCCTACCGCCCGCTTTCCGAAGGCAGCATCGGCATCGACCAGGCGCTGGAACGGGCCGCCGTGCCGATGCGCGCGTTCATGCTGAACCAGGTGCGCGAATCCGATCTGTCCCTCTTCACCGAACTGGCAAAAGTCGATCCGGTCGAAAAGGCCGAGGACTTGCCGATGCGGGTCGTCATCCCCGCCTACGTCACCTCTGAAGTGAAAACCGCCTTCCAGATCGGCTTCATCGTGTTCATCCCCTTCATCATCATCGACATGGTGGTCGCCTCGGTGCTCATGTCGATGGGGATGATGATGATGTCGCCGATCATCGTCTCGCTGCCCTTCAAACTCATGCTGTTCGTGCTCGTCGACGGCTGGGGCCTCATCATCGGCTCGCTGGTGCGCAGCTTCGCCGTCGTCTAGGAATCCGCCATGACTCCCACCGCCGTCATCGAACTGGGCCGTCAGGCCGTCGAAGTCACCCTCATGGTGTCTGCACCGCTCTTTCTCGCGGCGCTCGTCACCGGCCTCATCGTCAGCATCTTCCAGGCCGCCACCCAGATCAACGAAATGACCCTCACCTTCGTCCCCAAAGTGGTGGCGATCTTCGTCACCCTGGTGCTGGCGGGGCCATGGATGATCACGATGATCACCGACTTCATGCGCCGACTCTTCACCTCTATTCCCTCAATGATCGGCTAGGCGGGCCGAGCCATGCTCAGCGTCACCGCCGCCCAGATCGACGCCTGGCTGGCGGCGTTCATGTTTCCGCTCTCTCGCCTGTTCGGCCTGCTGATGGCCGCGCCGGTGTTTTCCACCCGAGGCATGCCGACGCGTGTCCGCCTCGCCGTCGGCCTCGGCATCGCACTCGCCATACTCCCCGCCGCGCCGCCGATGCCCGACATCGCACCGGGATCGGGTATCGGCCTGCTCATCATGGGCGAACAAGTCTTCATCGGCGCGGCCATTGGCTTCGTCATCCGCCTCATCTTCGCCGCCATCGACCTTGCCGGCTCCTTCATCGGCATGCAGATGGGCCTGTCGTTCGCCCTTTTCTTCGACCCCAATTCTGGCGGGCAAAGCGCGGTGCTCGCTGATTTCATGAGCATGATCGCCACGCTCCTCTTCCTCGCCCTCGACGGCCACCTGGTCATGATCGACCTTCTGGCGCGCAGCTTCACCTGGCTGCCCGTCGGCATCGGCCTTTCTGGTCAGGGCTGGAGCCTGATCCCCCGCGCCGGGGCCGCCATTTTCTCCACCGGCCTGCTGCTCTCGCTGCCCCTGCTCGCAGTCATGCTCGTCACCAACACCGCCCTGGGCGTCCTCACCCGCGCCGCGCCGCAGCTCAACCTGTTCGCCATCGGCTTTCCGGTCACGATGCTGGCGGGCTTCTCCGCCCTCATCATCCTCATGAGCAACTTCGGCCCCGTCGTGCAGAGCCTGTTCGAGCGCGGCTTCGAGGCAGTGCCGGCACTGCTGGAGGCGCTCACGCCAGCATCGGCGCAAAACGGGCGAATGTAGCGAGAAATCCAGCGTTTCCTGAGCAAGCGCCGCGACCTGCGATGCCTCACAACGCCGGAAACTGCCGCGATTTCACCAGCCGGATATCCCCTGCGGCGATGCGGTGCGCGAAGGGACGGGTCGACTCGATTCCTTCCGTGTAGCGCAGCTCGTCGAAGCCGGCATAACCGCCCTTTTCCGCCAGCGACTGCGCGACGCGAACAAAAATCTGCCGCGCCTCGCCGTCGCCGCCGGTGGCGAGGCGCTTCATGCTGAGGTCGATGCGACGATGCTCGGCATCGACTTCCGTCACCTTGATCTCCCAAGTTGGCGCGAAGGGGTCATAGATGCCGTAGGCGATGAGACCGCCCGCCAGGAATTCGGGCTTCAGGTACTGGAGCTGCTGCGCCGTCCACGCCACACCGGCAAGACCGGCGACGGCGACATGGTTTTCCTGCAAAAAGGCGCTGCTGTCACGCAGCGCGGAACACGCTGGCAGCGACAGCAGCACGGCAAGAACGACTGGCGACGGGATAGCGCGTTTCATGGCCACCCCTGTTCATTGCAGGTAATTAAACAGCGACAGTCCGCTCACCTTCATGAACGACAACTGCGCGGCTTCAAGGTTGGTCTGTAGTTGCGTCAGGCGCGAGTAGGCTTCGGCCAGATCGCAATCCTGCAAGCGCGACAGCGTGTCGGCGTATTGCAAATCCATATCGCTGGTGAGATTACCCAACTGTTCGAGTTCGATCATCTGAGAACCCACTTGGGCGCGCGCCCGCAATGAGCTTTCGAGCGCGCAATCAGCGTTATCAATGATAAATTTCACTCCGCTGATCACGCCGCTGACCCCCGGACGTTCAAGGGTGTCGATAAAAATCGCCATATTGTCGAACACGTTCTTGGAAGCGACAAACACCTCGAACGAATCACCGTTGTCCGGCGTACCGGACACCTCCATCTTGAGGCCGTTGAATTCAATCGTATCGGGCGGCCCCGCCGTCACCGTCACCGGCGATACCGTCACCGGCGCACTGTTACCGGGCTGATACTCGATAACGTCATAACTCGTACCGTTGAAACTCACCTCGTAGCGCCGTCCGGTATTGGCCGGATCGGCCTGCACCGGATCGAAGGCAACGCTGGCCGTCGCCCCACCGCTGTTGCTCTCGCCGGTGAAAGCATTGATCGCCCCTTCCAGCGAGCGGGTCTTATCGAACACATCCGACCCTGGCAAACTCACCGGCATAAAGCGCGTCGAAGAAACCTGCATCGTGCGCGTGCCTTGGTCGCCCGCGTAATAGACGTTGCCATATCCACCCTGAAACGGTTGAGTATCGGCCCGATAACCCGAAAACAGATAATCACCGGCGGCGTCCCGCGTATTTGCGAGCGTGAGCAGCGAATCGAACTGCGACCGCATATCGGTAGCGATGGAATTCAACTGACTCTGTTCAAGAATGCCGTCGCCGGCGGCAACCGCGCTCTGCCGCACGTATTGCAGAATCTCCTCCATGCCCGCCAACCTGTTTTCCAGCAACTTGAGATGGTCGCTGGAATAGTCCTGATTAGTCTGGTACTGCGCGTTGATACTGCGCGACTGGGAGACATCGAGCGCGCGCGCCGCTGCAATCGGATCGTCGGCGGGCGTCAGTATGCGCCGTTCGGTGCCGATTTCCTGTTGTGCATGCAGAATGTTCGACCACAGTGACTGAATCGAGAAAATTCCGCGGTCGTAAATCATATTGGACGTTATACGCATGATCCTTCTCCGCTTCAGCGCGCAATCGAGATGATTTCATTGAACAGGGTCTGGGCAATCGACATCACCCGCGCGGACGCCTGATAAGCCTGTTGATACCGCAGAAGATTGGCCGCTTCCTCGTCGAGATCGACCGCCGACAGCGAATCGCGCATCTCGGCGGACTGGTTATACAGCGTGGTCTGCGTCTGCTCGTTGGTCAGCATCTCGTGCGTCTTGTTTCCGACCTTATTGACCAATTGCGAATAAGCCGCGCCCAGCGTCGCCGTCGGGCCGGAACCGCTCCCGAACAGCAGCTTGGCGTTTTGCAGCGCCCCCAGCAGATTGGCATTGCGGCTATCGGCCACGCCCGCCTCGGTCGGCGACAAGTTGAACGTATCGCCCTCTCCGGGCGTACCCGACAGCGTAAAAGTAAACTCGAAGCCCCCTGGGCCAGTCACCGTAAATTCCTTGCCGGAAGCATCGCTGGCCGGGTCATAAGTCGTCGGCGTCACGGTAAAACCGGCTGGCGACGAAATCAGGCTCCCCCCGCTGAAAGTCAGCGCCAGATTCCAGGGCGGCGAACTCAATACCCCGGTCACATCCTTCATCACCACATCCGACACCTTGCCGTCGCCGGCATTACTGGTCGGCGCCTCGCCGATTACCGGATTACCGGCGGCAATCTTGTTCGGGTCGCTGATCGCCACCGCAATATCGCTCGCCGCGTTGCGCGTGGGTTGTATCGTCGCCTTCTGCCCGGCGGTGAGCGTCGACGCGGAAAGATCAATCTTCAACCCCTCGAACGTATCCACCGGCGCGGTCAGCGTCATGCTATTTCGGGTGTTCAGATTGGTAATCACATAATCCGTGCCGTTAAAACTCAATTCATAATCATCGCCGGTCAAACTGGCAAGACCGGCAATATCATCGGACATGGCATCAGTATCGAAATCGAACATCACCGCCGCCGCGTCGCTTGGAATAACATTCGGCTGCGGCATCTTGAAAAGATCCAGCCCCAGTGCACCATTGAGATCGACGCCCAACTTATGCTGATTATTGATCGCGGCGGCCACCGACACCGCAATCATTCCGAGCTGATTCTGCGCCGGATCGAGCGATTCCTGCCGGAAGTTGAGCAATCCCGCCAGCGTGCCGCCCGTAAACAAACGCTCGGGCAAAACAATCTGCGTCCCGTTGGGCGTTAGCAGCGCCACATCATAGCGTTGCGGATCGCTCTTGCTCTGCACCGCCGCCAACATGTTCGCCGTATTGCCTTGCACCAGCGACTGCCCCGACCCCATGGACACCGACAGCGTGCCATCGTCTTGCAGACTGGTGGTCACCTGCACCAGATCGTTGAGTTCGCTCACCAACTGCCCACGCTGGTCGAGCAAATCATTCACCGGCTTTCCCGGCCCGGCGGCCTGCGCAACCATAATGCGCTGGTTAAGGTCAGCAATCGCCTTGGTATAAGAATTGATTTGCTCCACGGAACTACGGATGTCGTACTCCACCCCGGCGCGGATTTCGTTCAACCGCGCGTTGAGGCTCTGGAACCGTCCCGCCAGCGCCTGTGCACCGGACAGCAACGCCTGCCGCGCCGCCGAACTCGTCGGGTTGGAAGCCACCTCCTGCAACCCGGCAAAAAAACTGTCCAGCGCCGGACTCAGGCCGGCGCTGGCGTCGGCCAGCAAATTGTCGATCTGACTGATTTGCGTGGCGTAGGTCGCATACGCTGCCTGTTTCGTTCCCGCGTTCAGCACCTGATTTTCAAGGAACTGATCATAAGCGCGCGTCACCGCGACCGTCCGTACACCGTTGCCGAAAAACCCCGACCCGCTGAACCACGAATTCTGCGCGCTCTGCATGACGCGCTGACGGTGAAACCCGTCGACGTTGGCATTGGCGATATTGTGGCTGGCAGTAATCAACTGGTTCTGCGCGGCGTTGGTGCCGCTGAGTCCGATGTTGAGCAGGCTTGACATGACGCTTCCCCTATTTGCAAGCTTTCGTTCCTGCTCTGCAAGAAGCCTGCCAAGGGGAACGGCGCCTGCGACGGAAGCGGCAATACATCACACTGGCGCGGCGGATGGCTGAAAACAGGCAACAATCGGACGCGGGCGGCAACCCGGGATAAAACCTGTCACGGCGGCGAAGCGGCAAAAACGACCGGCAAAGGTTCTCTCCAAAAAGGAGGGAATTGGCGATTTCCAGCACGGAACCCAATAACAGAATATGCCAAAAGCGTTTTCAGGAACATCCGGGACTTCGCCCGCATCTGGAGATGGTGCAATTTCAGGGACAGGTCGCTCGCCGGGGTGTTGTACAATCGCGCCCCATCGGCGGTGACGATGCCGCTGTAATGAACATCCACCCGGTTCCTTCTCCATGCCCGCCCCGATAGAAAATCGCATCGCCGACGAACTCAGCGTTTCCTCGCGTCAGGTCGACGCCGCCGTACGATTACTCGACGACGGCGCCACCGTTCCCTTCATCGCCCGTTACCGCAAGGAAGTTACCGGCGGTCTGGACGACACCCAGTTGCGCACGCTCGCCGAACGGCTCGTTTATCTGCGCGAGCTGGAAGAACGCCGTAGCGCGGTGCTGGCGTCGATCGAGGAGCAGGGCAAGCTCGACGCCCGGTTGCGCGCCGACATCGAGGCTGCCGACACCAAGCAGCGCCTCGAAGACCTTTACTTGCCCTACAAGCCCAAGCGCCGCACCAAGGCGCAGATCGCACGCGAAGCGGGATTGGCCCCGCTCGCCGAAGCCTTGCTCGCCAACCCGGATCTCGCGCCGGACGCCGCCGCGCTCGGCTATCTCAACGCCGAAGCCGGTTTCGGCGACGCCAAGGCGGTGCTCGACGGGGCGCGTCAGATATTGATGGAACAGTTCGCCGAAGACGCCACCCTGATCGGTGGCCTGCGCACGCTGTTGCACGATGAGGGCGAGGTGCGCGCCGCCGTGATCGAGGGCAAGGAAAACGAAGGGGCCAAGTTCCGCGACTGGTTCGACTTCCGCGAACCGATTGCCGCCATGCCCTCGCATCGCGCCCTTGCCTTGCTGCGCGGACGCAATGAGGGCGTGCTGAAACTCACGCTGAATCTCCCCCATCCCGAAGATGCGCCTCACCCCTGCGAGCGACGCATCGCGGCGCGCTTCGGCGTCCGCGACCAGGGCCGCGCCGCCGACAAATGGCTCAACGAAACGGTGCGCTGGGCCTGGAACGTAAAAATCTCGCTTTCGCTCGAACTCGACCTCATGGGCGCTCTGCGCGAGCGCGCCGAAGAAGAGGCGATTCGCGTCTTCGCCCGCAACCTGAAGGATTTGCTGCTCGCCGCTCCGGCGGGCAACCGCAACACGATGGGTCTCGACCCCGGCATCCGCACCGGGGTCAAGGTGGCGATCATTGATGCTACCGGCAAACTCCTCGATACCGCCACCGTCTACCCCTTCGAGCCGCGCCGCGACCGCGAGGGCGCACTCGCCACCCTGGCGGCGCTGGCAAAAAAGCACGCGGTGGAACTGGTCGCCATCGGCAACGGCACTGCTTCGCGCGAAACCGACGCGCTGGTGGCCGAATTGGGCACGCGCCATCCGGCCTTGCGGTTGACCAGCGTCGTGGTCTCGGAGGCCGGTGCTTCGGTGTATTCGGCCTCGGAACTGGCGGCGCGCGAATTTCCCGCGCTGGATGTGTCGCTGCGCGGCGCGGTGTCGATCGCCCGCCGATTGCAAGACCCGCTCGCCGAACTGGTAAAGATCGACCCCAAGTCGATCGGCGTCGGCCAGTACCAGCACGACGTGAACCAGGGCCATCTGGCAAAGAGCCTGGATGCGGTGGTCGAGGATTGCGTCAATGCCGTCGGTGTCGATGTGAATACCGCCTCCGCGCCGTTGCTGGCGCGTATTTCCGGACTCAACACGCTGCTCGCGGGCAACATCGTCGCCCACCGTGACAGCAAGGGGCCGTTCCGCGACCGCCGCGCCCTGCTGGAGGTGTCGCGCCTCGGCCCCCGGACGTTCGAGCAGGCGGCGGGATTCCTGCGCATTCCCAGCGGCGACAATCCGCTCGACGCGTCGGCGGTGCACCCGGAAGCATACCCGGTGGTCGAACGCATCCTCGCCAAGGTGCGCAAGGACGTACGCGAACTGATGGGCAACGGCGCTTTCGTGAAGACGATTACCGCCGCCGAATTCACTGATGAGCGTTTCGGTCTGCCAACAGTGAAAGATATTCTCGCCGAACTGGAGAAGCCCGGACGCGATCCGCGTCCGGAGTTTCGCACCGCAACTTTCCGCGCCGGCATCAAGTCGCCCGCCGATCTCGAACCCGGCATGCTGCTCGAAGGCGTCGTCACCAACGTCACCAACTTCGGCGCTTTCGTCGATGTCGGCGTGCATCAGGACGGCCTCGTGCATATTTCGGCGCTGGCCGACCGCTACGTAAAAGACCCGCATACCGTGGTCAAGGCCGGTCAGGTCGTCAAGGTGAAGGTGGTCGAGGTCGACCTTGCGCGCAAACGCATTGCCCTCACCATGCGCTTGTCGGACGAAGCCCATCCTCGCCGCGCCGAAAACAGCGGCGTCTCCGGGCAGGAACCCCGCCGTGGCGGCGGCTCCCGACCCGACAGCCGCTCCGGCCCGCGCTCCGCCGCGCCCCAACCTGTCGGTGAAAGTGCGCTGGCGCTGGCCTTTGCTCGTGCCCGCGACAAGTGAACGGCGTGGAAAGCCCTGTTCCGCCCACGCCCGTCGCGGCCCGGCATCCGGACACATGGCTCATCCTGCCGGTTCTGCTCTGCGCCTTGGGCGCGGGCGTGGTGGCGGCGACGGACGGTAACGAAGCCCTGTTCCTGGCCGCCAACGCAGCAGCGGCGGGATGGCTGCCGGCATTCGTCTGGGCCGGGATCACCAACGCGGGCAGCACGCTCGGCGCTTTTTGCCTGCTTGCCCCCACGCTCGTCCGGCAACCGCGCTGGCTGGCGGCGGCCTTGCTGGCCGCGCCGCTCGCCAGTCTCTATACCCAGGCAGTCAAACTGATCGCCCAGGTGCCGCGTCCGCCCTCGGTGTTGCCGCCCGAGGCGATCCATGTCATTGGTCTGCCGCTGCACAATTATTCTTTTCCGTCCGGGCACTCGCTGACTGCCTTTACGCTCGCGGGGGTGCTGGTGTTGTGCAGTCGACGGCCCCTGGCCTGGCTTGCGTTGCCGGTCGCGGCGCTGGTGGCGTTTTCGCGCCTTGCGGTCGGGGCGCACTGGCCGCTCGACCTGCTCGGCGGCGCGGCGGGCGGCTGGACGGCAGCGGCGATTGGCGGCGCTTGGTCGGCGCGCTGGCGCTTTTGGGACAACGTGCGCGGCCAGCGCTTCATGGCCGGTCTCGCGCTCGTTGCCGCCATCGCGTTCGGTTTTGAGAAGCTGGATCATCCGGAAGGGCGCTGGATGCAATACCTGTTGTGCGTCTGGGCGGTGACCGGATCGCTGTTCGCGCTTTGGCGTCCGGCGGCATTGCGGACGACGGGGTAATCTGGCGATGAAGTACGCCAGAAATGCCATTGCCATTGCGCTCACCCTGGCGCTCGCGCTCTGGCTGTTTGGCGACCGGCGCTGGACGGAACTCGGCGAAGCGCTGGCGCGTTTGTCCCCCGGCGTCGTGGCGCTGGCGGCGGTGGGCTTTTTTCTCAGTTACCTGTTGCGCGCGGCGCGGGTCTATGACGAATTCCGCCACGACGGCGGTGGCCGTTTTGTCGCCTGCCTGCGCATCGTGCTTATGCACAACGCAGCCCTGAACATCGTGCCGTTCCGGGGCGGCGAGGCGGCTTTCCCGATGCTGCTTGGCAGGATTTTCGGTACGCCGCTCACGCGCGCGCTGGCCTCCCTTTTCTGGTTTCGTTTGCAGGACGCGCTGATCGTGATGATGGCGGCGGTCGCGGTGTGGCCGGCGTTGCCGCTGGCCTTGCGGCTGGCCGGTCTGGCGGCGCTCCTCGTTTTTGCCTGGGGGCTGCCGCGCTGGGCGCGGCGGCCTCACCAATGGGCCGAACGCGGCGGGCTGGCGCGTAAGTTCGCCGGCTTGCGCGATGCGTTTGCGGCCTCGGCGCGGCATGCACGCCTCGGCTGGCTATGGACGGTTGCGAACTGGTCGGTCAAACTCACGGCGCAGGCGTGGCTGTTGTCCGCACTGCTCGACGCCGGGATGGGCACGGGCGCGGCGGGTGCGCTGGGGGCGGAACTCGCCGCCGTTCTCCCGATCCAGGGGGTGGCGGGTTTCGGTACTTACGAGGCTGGCGCGGCAGCAGCGCTGTTGCCCAACGGCGTCGTCCTTGCCGACGGGCTGCGCGCAGCGCTGGCGCTGCACCTGTTCGTGATTGCCTGCGCCCTGACGACCGGTGCCGTTGCGGCGCTGCTGCCCGGCATCCATTCAACGGCGGAGCCGCCGGATTCCGCGAAGGGACTGACCCCATGAGCACATCTCCCCTCCCGCCCACCGAGGCGCAAATCCCCGCCGGGTTGCCGCAACACAGTCTGTCGGTAGTGGTGCCGATGTACAACGAGGCCGAAAACGTCGAGCCGCTTCTCGAACGCATCCATCTCGCGCTCGCGCTTTATCCCTGGCCCTGGGAAGCGGTGCTGGTCGACGACGGCAGCAGCGACGCCACTGCGGCGGAGTTGCTGCGTGGCGCGCAACGCTACGGCCCGCACGTACGGGTGGTGCAGCTCGTGCGCAATTTCAAACAGACGGCGGCGATGCAGGCCGGCATCGACGCGGCGCGCGGCAGCGTCATCGTGACCCTGGACGGCGATCTGCAAAACGACCCTGTCGACATTCCGCGCATGGTCGGACGGCTGCTCGCCGAAGACCTCGATCTCGTCGCCGGCTGGCGCAAGGATCGCCAGGATGGCCTGTTGCTGCGCAAGATTCCGTCGCGTATCGCCAACCGCCTGATCGCCCGCATGACCGGCGTTCACTTGCGCGATTATGGTTGCAGCCTGAAAGTGTTCCGCGCCAGCGCCATCAAGAACGTGCGCCTGTACGGCGAAATGCACCGCTTCATTCCCGCCTGGCTGGCGACCGTGACCACGCCGCGCCGCATCGCGCAGGAGGTGGTGACGCATCACGCCCGCGTGTTCGGGCAATCCAAGTACGGCATCTCGCGCACTTTCCGCGTCATCCTCGATTTGATCTTCGTCTATTTCTTCATGCGCTTCCGCACCCGGCCCGGACATTTTTTCGGCGGCATCGGCATCGTGCTCGGGGCGCTGGGCAGTCTCATCCTCGCTTACCTGAGCGCGGTCAAGTTCTTTCTCGACGAGGATATCGGCACCCGGCCCCTGCTTTTCGGCGGCTTTTTCCTCATCATCGCCGGGGTGCAGATGGTGACTTCCGGGGTGTTGGCGGAATTGCTGGCGCGGGTCTATTACGAATCGGGCGCCAACCGCTCCTACCTCGCACGAGAGGCAGAAACGCCTACCACCGACGCCTGCTGGCATCTCCCCGGCGGCGCTGCCGAAGTGCCGGCGGATAAAGCATGATGCAGGAACAGAACCGGGGCGTGCGCCTGTTCGTCTTCGCCCTGCCGTTGCTCGCTTTCCTGCTGCGTCTGGGGGGCGGGCCGCTGACCGATGTCGACGAGGGCGCGTTTTCCGAGGCGACACGCGAGATGTTCGCGCGGGGCGATTTTCTGTCGACCTATCTCAATGGCGAGCACCGTTTCGACAAGCCGATTCTCATCTATTGGTTGCAGGCGGCGAGCTACTTTTGTTTCAACGGTGTTCTCCCGGTCGAATGGGTGTTTCGCCTGCCTTCCGCGCTGGCTGCAATGACATGGTGCTATGCAAGCTGGCATTTCGCGCGCCAACGCTTCGGCCCGGAAACGGCGCTGGCCGCGCTGGCGGTGGCGGCGACCGCGCTGGGG
>JAITQD010000047.1 GCA_031289095.1 Azoarcus sp. | reverse complement strand
GAGGATGCGGCAACGGGGTTGTATTACAACACGTTCCGGTATTACGATCCGGATATCGGACGTTTTATTAGTGAAGACCCGATCGGGCTGGATGGGGGGCTGAATCTTTATCAGTTTGCGCCGAATACGGATGGGTGGGTGGATCCGTGGGGGTGGAGTTGCAGCTTTAGTGGCAATAGCAATCGCTGGCGTAACAACGAAACGGGGCGCTTTACCAAACGTCCGGCGAGTCCGTCTGAACTGGTGCGCAATGGGAGGATTGACATGAATGATATTAATGCCTGGTCTCGTCAAGGAGGACTTTCTAATCAATGGACGCCTTCCTCGAAGTTTCCTGCCGGTGGATTTAGATATCAATCTGGGGATACTAGTATTCATGGGCATGGCGTCAATCCGACGTCGCAAACTTATCATCCTGGCTCCAATTCTGCGACTGGACCTACAGCCCGCATTACTAGAGGCACAGGAAATGGAAGTGTTGATTATCAAACAAATGGCACCTGGGGGCCATTCAGGGGCAACGAAAACACCTCCCACATTCCCCTTGATAACTCATCATATTGAGGAAAACATGAAAAGCCTCCGCGAGTTTACAGAAAAGTGGCATCCATATCCATTACCTACGGTAATGGATTTTGAACAAGAAATTTCTGTTATACAGGACGTAATGACATTACCCGATGAGGAAATCAAAAATAACCGCGAGTTATTTTGTGAAATAATAAAAGATATTGAAAGATCCCATGGAGATAACGGCATTTTTGAGTTAACAAAAGAAAACGAATATATATTTTTTAATTTTGCAGAGTGGCTATCAACAATGGGAAAGAAGCTAAATACTTATTTTGGTATCGATATAGATACATTCAGAATAACATTCGATGAAATCCAAGAGGAATTTTCCAAATACAAACCGCAAGTATAGCTGTGCGTAAGCGCTATTTGGAAGACATGCTAAATGAGTTATGGGAAAAAGGGGAACTGCCTTGTTTATTGACATAGACAACCCATTGGGTATGAAAATTTTGAAGACCTAGTCTTTCATATGATCAAGCAATCCGTGCGTTTTGACGCGCTGCCGGAATCGTTACAGGCAAAGCTGCGCAACCCGCGCGCGGCCCACAGAAAGCGCCTGTCAAAATACCGCGACGACGATCCGGCTGTCGGCGGATGTCATGAACGCTTTCAAAGCCACCGGGGCGGGCTGGCAAACTCGTATCGACGGTGCGTTCCCGTGAGATGTTGAGCCTTGGCCTGGCGCGCTGAAATCCACCGGACAACAGGCGCCGCGCCTTCGGTGACGATTACGTGTGGCACTCAGGCACCGCCCTTTCGTCATTGGTGCCCCAAGTGTTCAACCAAGTACGCACTTCCTGGCCGGTCAGGTGTCGACCGGTTTCTTGATAGGCCGCCCAAGAGGCCACTGCCTCCTGCTTGAAGCTCTCGCGGGCTTCCTCACGCTCAACGTACTGCTGGATGGCTTCGCATGATCCAGTGGGGCGAGCGGCGGCGTTGTCCGGCGAGGTGCTGGCATTCTGCATGTTGTGTAGGGACGCGACGGGTATGGCCGCAGTGATTTTGCTTGGGCGATATTGCTCGCGCCCGTGGGATGAACCAGATTACCTAAATTTTTATTGCTATTATTTTTGTCTATAAAGCTTGAAATACATAATGCCCACAACTGCGAGCGCGGTAATAAGAGAGAAACCAAAAAGCGCGCCGCTACTATCGTCGGCTATAATAGCGTAAACTAAAGACGGCCCGAAAAGCACTATAAAAAATATGACCGCTAACGCGGCGGGCCCGCCACGCCAATGGATACGCAATGCTACTGCCGTTAAGAGTAGCCCTAAACATAAAAATGGGAGAATATACCCTATAAATAAACTCGCCATACATGCTCCTTGATATTGCTGCGGACGCTGTTGCGACAGAAATTTTATTATAGCCTGGCGCGCTGAAATCCACCGGACAACAGGCGTGGCGTAAAACGGGTCTGACCCGGTGAGAAAGGCTCAGGCCGCCGCCATCTCCGCCGCCGCGCGGTAGTGGCGTTGCGCATCGACGGGACGTTCCAGCCGGTCGAACAGATGCGCCAGCGCCAGATGCGCGCCGATTTCCGGGCACTGCCCCAGCGAGGCCGCGTAATAGCTCTCGGCCTTGCCCCACAGGCCAGACTCCGCGCACAGGCGTCCGAGCGCAAACAACAGGCCGGGGTCGCTCGGATGATCGCGCAGCCACCCTTCGCCCTTGGCGAGACAGTCGCTGCCTTCCTCGGCGCAACAGGCGTACAGACGGGCAAGATCGCTGTCCCATTCGTCGTCGAGCAGCCGTTCAAGCGTGCGCCGCACGAGACGACCTTGCCCAGCGTGTGCGAACAGCGGCATGGCTTTCGCCACCAGTTGCCGGTCGTCGCGTTCCTGGGCGGGAATGGCTTTCCATGTTTCGGCCAGCGCTTCGCCGTTGCCGACCTGCTCGCGCAGTCTTTCAATGTTGGCGCGGCGCAGCAGCGGCTGCGCCTGTTCCTCGGTCAGCGCCTTGTGCTTGCGCAGTTGCCGGGTGAGCTTGAGCACTTCTTCCCAGTGCCGCTGCGCCGAGGCAACCCGCAGGTACAAACGCAGGGCGGCGATGTGACGGTGCCCGTCCCGCCGCAGCGTTTCGAGCTTCTCGGCGGCTTCCTGAAAGTTGCACGAATTGATCGCCAGTTCGGCTTCGGTCATCAGCCGCGCCACTTGGGCTTTTTCTTCCACGCCGTCCAGCCGTTCCATCCAGGCCCGATAGCGCGGCTCGTCGCGCAGGGCGTGCGCCGCCCGCGCCGCCAACAGCACCGCCGTCGCCGGGTGATCGCTGGCGGCATAGGCTTTTTCCGCAGCTTTCAGCGCCTGGGCGTAACGCCCTTCGTGGAAAGTCAGCAGCGCGTCGCGCAGGGCGCGGTCGGCCCGTTGCCGCCGCCGCCGTTCGCGCCACCTGCCAACCACCTCGGGCAAGGACAGCGCCCCCTGGATCAACCGGGTGAGCAGGTGCGCCACGATGAATCCGATGAGCAGCAGCACCACGAACAGCTTGATCGACATCTGAACGCGGTACCACTGCGGCGCCACGAATTGCACATAGCCCCAGTCGTGCCCGACCAGCATGGACAAACCCACCGCCAGGGCGAAGATAGTGATAACCCAGATCAGGACGCGCATCGCTCGGCTCTCAGGGTTGCACCGGCAACGCCGGGGTGTCTCCGCCCAGTCTGGACGGAAGCTCACTGCCCGCACGGATGCGCGGCATCTCCAGGCTGCGCAGGGCGGTGAGGCTCTCGATCAGTTCGTAACGCCTCACGCCGACCGGCATCGTTTCGAGCATGCGCAGGTCGTCGGCCACCTTCTTGACATCCAGATCCCGCAGATCGAAAAAGCGTTCGATCCAGTTCCGCGCCTGGGCAAGATCGGCTTCGTAAGTGTGACCGTCGCGCGCGAGCAAGGCCAGCCGCGCGGTGAGCAGACGAATCTTCAGGTTTTCTCGCAGGAAGGCGCTTTGCTCCGGCGCGAGCAGTACGGGTTCGGCTTCCGTGCCCAGGCGCTCGAACCTGACCAGCGATCGCAGTTCGTTCCAGATTTCACGCGCAAGCCGCCCGGCGTAACCGGCGATTCCCGCGTCGGCATCTTCCGGTGCAGCGGCGGCGGGCGCGCCGGGCGTCGCCGGGACTTCACCCGCATAGGTCAAGGGCAACGTATCGACCTTGGCAAGCAACTGTTCGAGGTGCAAGGCGGTGCCCGGAACATCGAGCGAACCTTGCTGGCTCAGTTTTTCGATGTCCGCCACCAGCGTACGCCGCAGCGTCGCGTACTGGCCGTGGTCGTTCTGCTCCAGCCGGGACAGCGCGCCACGCAGGGCGACCAGCGCCGTATCGACGTTGCCCGCGTATTGCAATTGCTGGCTGGCGAGCACTACCGCCTGCCGAACCTCCACGATCAGCCGGTCTTCCTGCGAGCGCGAGAACTGCTGGTAGAGATTTTCCAGCGCCAGGGTCTGGCCTTCGCTTTTGCCGAGCTTGTCTTCGACTGCGGCGAGCCTGCCCTGGAGGATGTCCAGTTTTTGCGCCAGTTCGTGCGACTCGGCGACGACGGCATCGCTGACTTCCAGTTTTCCGGTCAGCATTTCGTGCGCTGCCATGTTTTCGGCATACCACTCGCGTCCTTGCCAGACCGAATACACGGCGGCAACCAGGGAAAGCAGCGCCAGAAGCAGCGCCCAGCCCACACCCCCGCTACGCGCAGCGGGCGCAGAAAGCATGACCGCCGGAGCCGCCGCAGGGGCTGGCAAGACCGGCTCCGGCCTGCTGTTGCCCACAAAGGGAGGATGGGAAGAAAGCGCCGGGCCGGACGTTCCGGTCGCGGCCGTGGTTTCAGCCGCAGTTCCGGTCGCGGTTTCAGCCGTGATTCCGGGCGTGATTCCGGGCGTGATTCCGGGCGTGGTTTCAGCCGCAGTTTCAGCCGCAGTTTTGGGCGCGATGTCGTCGGTAGTGGAGTCAGGCGTGTTCATGTCAGGAGTTTAACCAAAGAATTCAACGAGCGCGCGCAACAATGCGTTATCGCCGCCTTCCGAGACGACAATCCGCTCCCAACCGTGATGACGGCAACGGGCGGCGATACGCGGATGCGGTACGAAAACCGGTAGCGCCGCAAGGCGGGCAAGCCCCTCGCCGCCGACGAGGCGGGCAAGGTTGTCGACGCCTTCGCTGCTGGTGAGCGAGAGGGCGTCGGCTTTGCCCCGCGCGACCAGCGCCAAGAGCGGCGCGGGATCGGCTTCGGGGCAGCGCCGCCGGTAACAGGAAAGGTATTCGACCCGCGCCCCGCGCGCGGCCAGGGTTTCGCCCAGCAGTTCGCGTCCGCCGCCGCCGCGCAGGATCAGCACCGCACGACCGCGCACGGCTTCGGGCGCGAACGCTGGCAGCGCGAGCACCGCTTCGCTGTCGAAGCCGTTTTCTGGCGCGAGTACGTCGGCAAAGCCGTGCTCCCCGAGCGCACGGACGCTCCCCGGCCCGACCGCCGCTACCCGCAACCCCGTTGGCCAGGAGCGGATTTTGCGCAAACCGGCCAGACCGTGTTCGACCGCGTTGGGGCTGACGAAAAACGCGATGTCGAATCCGTCGAGCTGCGCCGCCACCGGTGCGAACGCATCGGCATCGGAAACGGGGACGATTTCCAGCGCCGGAAAACAAAACGCCTGCCCGCCCGCCGCCTCGATGGCGCGGCACAGCGCCCCGGCCTGCGCCGACGGACGGGTGACGACGACCGTCCGCCCGGCGAGCGCGCCGTTCATCCCAGTCCGGCCAGGATTTCTCCGGCCCCTTGCGCACGCAGATCGGCGGCCAGCGCCTGCCCGATGGCTTCCGCCGCCGCCGCCGTGCCCTCGCGTTCTCCGTGCACGACACGGCTGCCGTCGGGGCGGGCGACGAAGCCGCGCAGCCATACGCCGCCGCCGCGCATTTCGCCATACGCGCCAAGCGGCACTTCGCAACTGCCCGCCAGCGCGCGGGCAAAAGCGCGCTCGGCGGCGACGCACGCCGTGGCGGCGGCATCGGCCAGGGGTTGCAGCCAGGCGGCCAGATCGCTGCGGGCGGCCAGGCATTCGATGCCCAGCGCGCCCTGCCCTGCGGCGGGCAGCGAGGTTTCCGCCGGCAGGACGGCGCGGATGCGTTCCCCCAGCCCCAGCCGGCGCAGACCAGCGGCGGCGAGCACGATGGCGTCGAACTGCCCTTCGTCGAGCTTGCGCAGACGGGTGTCGAGGTTGCCGCGCAGGCTGGCGACGGCGAGAAACGGATAGCGGGCGTGGATTTGCGATTCGCGCCGCAGCGACGAGGTGCCGACCACCGCGCCCGGCGGCATGTCGTCGAGCGAGGCATAGCGGTGCGACACAAAGGCGTCGAGCGGCGTTTCGCGCGCCGTCACGCAGGCCAGGGTGAATTCGCCGTCCATGAGCATCGGCACGTCCTTCATCGAATGCACGGCGATGTCGGCGCGCCCATCGAGCAGGGCCGCTTCCAGTTCCTTGACGAACAGCCCCTTGCCGCCCACGTTGGCGAGCGGCCTGTCCAGGATGCGGTCGCCGCGCGTGGTCATGCCCAGCAGTTCAACCCGGCAGGCCGGGTAAAGCGTTGTGAGCCGCGCCTGGATGTGTTCGGCCTGCCACAGCGCCAGACGGCTTTCGCGGGTGGCAATGACGATGCGTCCGGGCGCCCGCCCGGCGGGGGAAGAATCATTCACTGCGGCATTTTCCGTAAAAAACAGGGGCTGACGAAAGGCGTCGATTCTATGGAAAAACGGCGCGCCCGTCACATCGGGGGTGAATCCGCCTGTCCCGATGCCTTTTCCCCTGTCCGCGCGGGTATTCCCCAGCGCACACACGAGCCATCCGCAGATAGAATGCACCCTTGGAGGAGGAGGAGACACCGGTTTGCACAACGGCCTTCCCGCCAACCACTGTTCATCGGTGCCCACCTTCCGCATGTGCGGAAAAGGCGCGGGCGCGTTCAGGAGAGAAGGGAAATGAAATCAAAAAGACTTGATATCGCACAAGTCGCTTCGTTTTTGCGCGATGGCATGACCATCATGTACGGCGGATTCATGGGCAATGGCACGCCGCCGCGGTTGATGCAGGCAATTCTCGATTCGGGCGTCAAGGATTTGACCATGATCGGCGACGACACGGCCTTTTCCGACGCCACCAAGGGGCCGGAAGGCGTGGGGCTGCTGATCCGCAACCATCGGGTCAAAAAGATGATTACCGGCCACGTCGGCCTGAACAAGGAAGCACAGCGGCAAATGATTGCCGGGGAAATGGAAATCGAACTTTCCCCGATCGGCACCATCGCCGAGCGCATCCGGGCGGGCGGTTCCGGCCTCGGCGGCGTGTTGACCCCGACGGGCGTCGGCACTTCGGTCGGCGATGTCGAAATGGACATCAGCGTCAACGGGCAAAAATTCAACAAAAAGCAAACGATCAACATCAATGGCAAGGACTACCTGCTCGAACTGCCGCTCACGGCGGATCTCGCGGTGCTGGAGGCCGTGATGGCCGACAAAATGGGCAATCTCGTCTATTACACTTCGATGCGGAACCACAATCCGCTCATGGCGCTCGCCGCCAAAACGGTCATCGTCGAAGCGCACCAGATCGTCGAAGTCGGCTGCATCGACCCGGATCACGTCATGACGCCCGGCGTCCTGGTCGACCACATCGTCTACCCCGCCTGAAGGAGAGAGCCATGAGCAAAGAAATGAGCGCCAAAGAATTCATCGCCCGCCGCATTGCGCTGGAACTCAGGGACGGCGACGTGGTGAATCTCGGTATCGGCCTGCCGACGCTGGTTGCAAACTATCTGCCACCCAGCGTGCACCTGATGCTGCAATCGGAAAACGGCTTCCTCGGCATCGGCCCTGTGCCGGAAGAAATCACCCCCATCGGCCAGCCCCGCATCGTGAATGCGGGCGGCGCGCCATGCAGCATCATCCCCGGCGGCTCCACCTTCGACACGTCGATCTCGTTTGCGCTGATGCGCGGTGGCCACCTGGACGCCTGCGTGCTCGGCGGCCTGCAAGTCGATGAAAACGCCGACCTCGCCAACTGGATGGTGCCGGGGAAAAGCGTGCCCGGCATGGGCGGCGCAATGGATCTCGCGGTCGGCGCGCGGCAGGTCATCGTCGCCATGGAACACACCGCCAAGGGCGAGAAAAAAATCCTCAAAAAGTGTGACCTCCCGCTCACCGCCAAGGGCCGCGTTTCGACCATCGTCACCGAAAAGGCGCTGTTCCGCTTCCACGACGGCAAGCTGGTGCTGGAAGAATACGCCCCCGGCGTCACGGTGGAAGAAATCCGCGCCGACACCGAAGCGGCGTTTACCGTCTCCAGCGAACTGAAGGAAATGGTCATCAGCCAGGTCGGTCTGTAAGGCCAGATTTCCCCGCACGGCCCGCCGCCGCCCGCTCCCACAACCGGGAGCGGGCGGCGGCGTTTTTATGTC
>JAITQD010000016.1 GCA_031289095.1 Azoarcus sp. | reverse complement strand
GGTTGATCTACATGGAACTCAGCCAAAATGCGCAGGCCGACGATGCTTTCCGCCGCGCGCTCAGCGCCGCGCCGGGAGATCCGGATTTCAACAACAGCTATGGCTGGTTCTTGTGCCGGCAGGGGCGCGCCTCCGACGCGATGTCCCACTTCGCCACGGCGGCGGGCAATCCGTATTACTGCTGCAAGTCCCGACCTTACATCAATGCCGGGTTGTGCTTGCTGGACAAGGACATCGCCGGTGCGGAGATTCAGTTCACCAAGGCGCTGGAAGCCGATCCCAACAACAGTGAAGCCATGTACCAGTTGGCGGCAATCGGCTACCGTCGCGGCAACTATCGCCGTGCGCACGAACTTCTCACCCAGTACAGCCAGCGTTTCGAGCCCAGTGCCCGTTCGACGTGGCTGGGGGTGCGCACCGCGAGGCGGCTGGGCGAGCGCCATGATGAAACGAGCTATGCCGCGCAACTGCGCAACCGCTTTCCCGATTCCCCTGAAAATGCCTTGCTGATGCAAGGAAAATACGAGTGAGCACCATGGAGACCGATCCTGTCATGGCGGATGGCAAACCGGCGGCCGAGGAGAATGCCGCGCCCGAGTCTGAATCCGCAACATCTTCCGCGTTCGGCGAAGCCCCCGCGCTCATGCCTGGCGAGATTCTCAGAAAAGCGCGTGAGGCGCGCGGAGAATCTCTGGGCGATGTCGTGCAGGTGCTCAAACTGTCGCTGCAACAACTCGAAGCCCTCGAAAACGATCGATTCGATATTCTCCCGGGGCCGACTTTCGTGCGCGGATTCCTGCGTAATTACGCGCGCCACCTGGGGCTGGATCCCGAACCCTTGCTCGCCAGCCTCGACAGCCGGGTTGCCAAAACCAGAACTGTCGACCTGACCATGGTTTCCAATGCGGGCGGTGATGTTCCGGTTGGGCTGCCGGGTAGTGTCAAATCGCAGTCCAGCAGCGGCATGCTGCTGGTGTTGCTGTTCGTGCTGACGCTGGTGATTGCCGCAGCGATTGCTTTTTCCCAGGGCTGGATCGATTTACCGCCCATGCCGCTCGGAAAATCGCCCGTGCCGGCATCCACGGCGGTTGCGCCAGCGCCAGAACCTGCGCCGTCGGCGAAAGAGCGCGTCGTGGTGCTTGCATTGCCGGCCCCGGTCGCCGCAGTGGATGAGCAGCCCGGGGAGCCGTCGGCTGAGGCCGTGGCAAGCGCGCCGGCGGATACCGTGCTTCCAGACGCGGGTGTCGCCATAGCGCCCGAGGCGGGGCCTGCCGCCGCCGATGTTGCGCCCGTGTCCGCGCCCGTGTCCGCGCCCGCGCCCGCCCCCGTTCCTGTTTCCGCGTCGGCAATATCAACCCTGCGCTTCACTTTTTTGGCCAATGCCTGGGTTCAGGTGCGCGAAGGCCCCGAAGGCAGCGGCAAGATGCTTTTTGTCGGCACCGGCAACGCGGGAAGTTCCCGCAACGTGCGGGGCATGCCGCCGTTCTCGCTGGTGGTCGCCAAGGCGAACAAGGTGACGCTGGAATTCAACGGCGCACCAATCGATCTGAGGCAATACGTTGGCAAGGATGGCATCGCCCGCCTGATCTTGCGATGACGATGCAGTCTCCCGCTTTTGCGTCGCCGCTGCCGCGTCGCCGTACCCGTCTCGTGCGTGTCGGCCAGGTGGCGATGGGTTCGGCGGCGCCGGTGGTGGTGCAGTCGATGACCAACACCGATACCGCCGACGTCGCCGCGACCGTGTCGCAGGTGGCGGATCTGGCGCGCGCCGGTTCCGAGCTGGTGCGGATCACGGTCAACAACGAGGAAGCGGCGTGCGCCGTGCCGCACATCCGCGAACGCCTCGCTGCGCAGGGACTCGACGTGCCACTGGTGGGCGATTTCCATTACAACGGCCATGCCCTGCTCGGCAAATACCCGGCCTGCGCCGAGGCGCTCGCCAAACTGCGCATCAATCCGGGCAACGTCGGCGCCGGTGCGAGGCGCGATACCCAGTTCGCCCATATCGTCGATCTCGCCTGCAAATACGGCAAGCCGGTGCGCATCGGCGTGAACTGGGGCAGTCTGGATCAGGCGGTGCTCGCCCGTGCGATGGACGAAAACGCCGCCCGCGCCACGCCCCGGCCCATCGACGCGGTGATGCGCGAGGCGCTGGTGATGTCGGCGCTGGAATCGGCGGCGCAGGCGGAAAGCCTGGGACTGACCGCCGACCGCATCGTTCTCTCGGCCAAGGTGTCGAGCGTGCAGGATCTGATCGCCGTTTACCGCGAACTCGCCCGCCGTTGCGAATATCCGCTGCACTTGGGCCTGACCGAGGCCGGGATGGGGAGCAAGGGCATCGTCGCCTCCACTGCGGCGCTGACGGTGCTGCTCCAAGAAGGCATTGGCGACACCCTCCGCGTTTCGCTGACCCCCGAACCGGGCGGCAGCCGCACGCAGGAAGTCGTGGTGGCGCAGGAAATCCTGCAAACCATGGGGCTGCGGGCCTTCGCGCCGATGGTGACGGCCTGCCCCGGCTGCGGGCGCACCGCGAGCACCTTTTTCCAGGAACTGGCTGCCAGCATCCAGCGCCATGTGCGGGAACGCATGCCGCAGTGGCGCGAGCGGTACGACGGCGTCGAGAACATGACCCTGGCGGTAATGGGGTGTGTGGTCAATGGCCCCGGCGAGAGCCGCCACGCCAATGTCGGCATTTCGCTGCCGGGCACCGGCGAGACGCCGGTCGCGCCGGTCTTTGTCGATGGTCAGAAAACGGTTACGCTGCGCGGCGACCGTATCGCCGCCGAATTCACCGCCATCGTCGACGATTACGTGGTGAACCGTTACGCGCGCAAATCCGCGTGACGCCAACGGAAAAAGCATTGATGAGCAAAATTTTGCAGGCAGTGCGCGGGATGAACGACATCCTGCCCGGTGAGGCCGAAATCTGGGAAAACTTCGAGGAAATCGTGCGCGACTGGCTGCGAGGCTACGGTTATCGGCCCATTCGCGTTCCAATCGTGGAGCCGACGCCGCTTTTCCGCCGCGCCATCGGCGAAGTCACCGATATTGTCGAAAAAGAGATGTACTCGTTCGAGGACGCCCTGAACGGCGAGAAACTGACCCTGCGCCCGGAAGGCACGGCGGGCTGCGTGCGCGCGGCGATCCAGCACAACCTGGTGGCCGCCGGGGGGCCGCAGCGCCTGTGTTACCAGGGGCCGATGTTCCGTCACGAGCGTCCGCAAAAAGGCCGCTACCGCCAGTTTCACCAGATTGGCGTGGAGGCTCTTGGCTTTGCCGGGCCGGACATCGACGCCGAACTCATCGTCATGGGCAGCCGCCTGTGGGGGCAACTGGGACTTGACGACGTGCGGCTCGAACTCAACACGCTGGGATCGGCGGAAGAACGCGCCGCCCATCGCGTGGCGCTCATCGCCTATCTCGAACAGCGCCGGGACGAACTCGACGAGGATGGACAGCGGCGGCTGCACGCCAATCCGTTGCGCATCCTCGACACCAAGAATCCGGCCATGCAGGCAATGGTCGAGGCCGCCCCGAAACTGGTCGATCATCTTGGCGACGAGTCACACGCGCATTTCGATGCGGTGCAGGCAATGTTGCGCGATGCCGGCATCGCCTATCGCATCAATCACCGCCTCGTGCGCGGCCTGGACTATTACAATCGCACCGTTTTCGAATGGGTCACCGATCGACTGGGTGCGCAGGGCACGGTCTGCGCCGGAGGCCGTTACGATTCCCTGGTGGAACAACTGGGTGGCAAGTCGACACCGGCCGCCGGTTTTGCCGTGGGGGCGGAACGGTTGCTCGCGCTATGGCAGGACGGCGGCGAAGCCGAATACGCGATTGTGCGTCCGGCGCCCGATGTTTACGTGGTGCATCAGGGCGAGGGCGCGCAGCGGCTCGCTTTCCGCGCCGCCGAAGCCTTGCGCGACGTTGGACTCAATGTTTTGCTGCACTGTGGCGGGGGTAGTTTCAAGTCACAGATGAAAAAAGCCGATGGCGGTGGCGCGCAGTTGGCGCTGGTGATCGGCGACGACGAGGCCACCGCCCTCGAAGTCGGCATCAAGCCGCTGCGCGGCGGCGGGGCGCAGCGGCGGGTGCCGTTCGCGGTGCTGGCGGAAGCAGTATTGGATGCGCTGCACGATGGCGGCAACAACGAAGAACGCAGAGAGGCCAATAAGGAGTGAAAGATGGCAGTGTATGACCTCGAGGAACAGGAGCAGATCGCTCAGATCAAGGCTTGGTGGGAGCAGCACGGCAATCTGGTCGTGACTGTTTTGCTGGCGGCGGCGCTCGTTTTCGCCGCCTGGGCGGGATGGCGGCGATACCAGGATGGCAACGCCGCCGAGGCAGGGGCGCTGTACGCCGAATTGCAGCAGGCAGCCGCCATGGACAATACGCAGCAGGTGCGCGAGCTGGCCGGCAGACTGATCGAAAAATATGACGGCACGCTGCATGCCCAGTTGGGCGCCTTGCTGTCGTCTTCGGTACAGTTCCGGAAAAACGAACTCGATAATGCGCGCCTTCAGCTCGAATGGGCGGCGAACAAAGGCAAGGACGCCGAACTGCGCGAGCTTGCGCGCCTGAGACTGGCAACAGTGCTGTTGCAGCAGGGTGCCGTCGATGAAGCGCTCGCCTGCTTGCAACCGGCGCCGAAAGGTGTCTGGCGCGCCCGCTTCGAGGATTTGCGCGGCGACGCCTTCGCAGCGCAGGGCAAGACCGGCGAGGCGCGCGCCGCTTGGCGGGCTGCGCTTGATGCGCTTGATGCACTCGACGCCAGCGATGGCGATACCTTGCCCCTGCGCGGCGTGATCCGCGCCAAACTTGAATCGCTGGAAGGTTGAATGATGTATTGCTCCCTATTGCGCCTGTTGTCCCCGGTCGCGTTCTTGGCGCTGTTCGCCGGATGTTCTTCCACGCCGGGGCCGGCTGATCTGGTCGATTTCACACCCTCCGCCGAACTGCGAAAAGTCTGGAAAGCTTCGCTCAGCGATGCGGATGGCTACGTGTTTCAGCCCGCAGTGGTCGGCGGAAGCGTCTATGCCGCAGCGGCCAACGGCGAAGTCGTCCGAATCGAGAACGGCAGGAACACATGGCGCGTTCGTCTCCGCACCCGGCTTTCTGCCGGGGTCGGGGCCGATGGCGACCTGGCGGTGGTGGTGAGCGAGGCGGGGCAGGTGATCGCTCTCGATGCTGGCACAGGCAGTGAGCGCTGGCGGGCGAACATCGGAGCCGAGGTGCTGGCGCCGCCCGCCATCGGCGGCGGGGTCGTGGTGCTGCGGGCTTCCGATCATCGTCTGATCGGACTCGAAGCCAAGGACGGGCAGCAACGCTGGCTCTACCAGCGCAACATGCCGCCGCTGGCGCTGCGCAGCAGCGCCGGCGTGCTCATCGTGGATGAGGTCGCGCTCGTCGGCTTTCCCGGCGGCAAGGTGGTCGCGGTGAGCCTGGAAAACGGCGGCAACCTGTGGGAACTCAGCGTCTCCAGGCCGCGCGGCGCGACTGAACTCGAACGGGTGGCCGACGTGGCCGGTACGCCCGTGGTCGGACGCAGTGACGTCTGCGCGGTGACTTACCAGGGACGGGCGGCCTGCTTCGACGTCAGCAACGGCAACCAGTTATGGGGGCGCGATTTTTCCTCGCACGTCGGCATGGATCGGGATACCCGCTTTGCCGTGCTCGTCGATGAACGCGATTCCGTGCAGGCGCTCGACATCTATAGCGGCGTCACGGTGTGGCGGCAGGATGCGATGCCGCGCCGGCAACTGACCCGGCCCTTGATCGTCGAGGATTACGTGGTGAGCGGCGACGGCGATGGCTATGTGCACGCGCTCGGGCGCGAGGATGGCGTGTTCGCCGCGCGCGCGCGCGCCGCCCGCAGCGCGATCGTCGCCGAACCGCGCCCGCTCGAAAACGGCTTCGTCGTACAGACGCTCGACGGCGACGTGGTGGCTTATGAAGTACGGCGCTGAGTTCGAGCGCCGCACCGGAACCCTGTCGTGAAACCTACAATCGTTCTGGTCGGTCGCCCCAACGTCGGCAAATCGACGCTCTTCAACCGCCTGACCCGCAGCCGCGACGCCTTGGTCGCCGATCAACCCGGCCTCACGCGCGACCGCCATTACGGCGTTGGTCGTGTCGGGGCGCGCGACTATCTGGTCGTCGATACCGCCGGATTCGACCCCGTGGCCAAGGACGGCATCATGCACGAGATGGCGCGTCAGGCCGAACAGGCCATTGCCGAAGCCGACGCGCTGCTTTTCCTCGTCGATGGCCGCGCCGGCTGCACACCCCATGACGAACAGATTGCCGCGTACCTGCGCCGCGCCGCTCGCCCCGTCCATCTCGTGGTCAACAAGGCCGAGGGGCTCGAACGGGCGCTGGTCGCCGCCGATTTTCATGCCCTGGGACTAGGCGACCCCCTGCCGGTTTCGGCGGCGCACGGCGAAGGGGTGCGGCAACTGATCGACGTGGTGCTGGAAGCTTTTCCCGTCGAGGACGACGCCGATGACGAGGCGAGCGCTGCCGATCGGCCACCGCGGGTAGCCATCGTCGGTCGTCCCAACGTCGGCAAATCGACGCTCGTCAATGCCTTGCTGGGCGAGGAACGGGTCATCGCGTTCGATCTGCCCGGAACGACGCGCGACGCCATCGAAATTCCGTTCGAGCGCGACGGTCGCGCCTACATCCTGATCGACACCGCCGGTCTGCGCCGGCGCGGCAAAGTCTTCGAGTCCATCGAAAAATTCTCGGTGGTGAAAACATTGCAGGCCATTGAGGAAGCCAACGTCGTCGTGCTCGTGCTCGATGCGGCGCAGGACATCTCCGACCAGGATGCGCGCATCGCCGGATTCGTGCTCGAAACCGGTCGTGCGCTGGTGCTGGCGATCAACAAATGGGACGCGACCGACCGTTACCGGCGCGAACGGCTCAAGGAAGACGTGGCGCGCAAGCTGGGTTTCCTGTCGTTCGCCCGCACGCACCACATTTCTGCGCTCAACGCCGACGGCATCGGCGCGTTGCTGAAATCGGTCAACGCCGCCTATGCCGCAGCAATGGCCAACCTTTCGACGCCGCGCCTGACCCGTGTCCTGCAAACCGCCGTGGCCCGGCAGGTTCCGCCGCGCGCCGGCAACATGCGCCCGAA
Source organism: Azoarcus sp. (assembly GCA_031289095.1). GTDB lineage: Bacteria > Pseudomonadota > Gammaproteobacteria > Burkholderiales > Rhodocyclaceae > WRNU01. The sequence continues at coordinate 21,133 of JAITQD010000016.1, read as the reverse complement.
GCTGCGCTACGCGCACCAGGGCGGCGCGAACCCGCCGATCATCGTCATCCACGGCACGTCGCTCGACAGCGTGCCGGACACCTATGTACGCTACCTCGAACGTACGTTCATGGAAGCCTTCAAGTTACAGGGCACACCCTTGCGCATTCAATTCCGTACCGCGCACAATCCGTTCGCGGACAAATCATGATTGTCGATTTTTGTCACGGGTCACTGTACTGGCAGGACAGTTTCATTGCATACTCGCGCGCGGCGGCAATAGGGAATACAATGCCCCGCTTTTAATAACCACAAGATAATCGAGGTTACACAATGAGCAACAACAAGGGCCAGCTTCTACAAGACCCGTTCCTGAACACGCTGCGGCGTGAACATGTTCCAGTTTCCATCTATCTGGTCAATGGCATCAAGCTGCAAGGGCAAATCGAGTCCTTCGACCAGTACGTCGTCCTGCTGAAGAACACCGTGACCCAAATGGTATACAAGCACGCGATCTCGACCGTCGTGCCGGGCCGCGCCGTCACCATTCAGCAACAGGAAGACGAGGGGAGCGGCAACTGAGCGTTCTCCCAGGGTTTTTCCGGCATGTTTGAACGTCCGGCCAGCGGCGGCGAACGGGCCGTCGTCGTTCAGCTCGATTTTGGCCAAGGCGCAATCGAGGAGCGTCTGGCGGAGCTGAAACTCTTGGTATCGAGCGCGGGCGCCACGGTGGAAGGTGTGGTGCAGGGTCGCCGCGCCGCGCCCGATCCGGCGCTTTTCGCCGGACGGGGCAAGGTTGAGGAAATCGCCGAGACCTTGCAGGCGCATGCCGCCGACTTGGTGATCTTCAATCACGCCTTGTCGCCGGCGCAGCAGCGCAATCTCGAAAAAAACCTCGCATGCCGGGTGGTCGACCGTAGCGCTCTGATCCTGGATATCTTCGCCCAGCGGGCCAAGAGCCACGAAGGCAAGCTGCAAGTGGAATTGGCGCAGTTGAGCCACCTGTCCACGCGGCTCGTGCGCGGCTGGACGCACCTCGAACGGCAAAAGGGCGGCATCGGCCTGCGCGGCCCCGGCGAAACCCAGCTCGAAACCGACCGGCGTCTGCTTGGCAACCGGGTCAAGCTGCTCAAGACGCGCCTGACCCGGCTCGAAAAACAGCGCAACACGAGGCGGCGCGCGCGCGCCCGGGGCGACGTACTGTCGGTGTCACTGGTGGGCTATACCAACGCTGGCAAATCAACCCTGTTCAATGCGCTCACCAAGGCGAACGCCTACGCTGCCGACCAGCTTTTCGCCACACTGGACACGACCTCGCGGCGGCTGTTCGTCGGCAGCGGCAACGTCGTGATCTCGGATACGGTCGGCTTCATCCGCGACCTGCCGCACGCACTGGTGGCCGCTTTTCACGCCACGCTCGAAGAAACCGCTCACGCCGACCTGCTGTTGCACGTTGTCGATGCGGCGAGCGAAGACCGTGCGGCGCAGATCGCTGCGGTCAATGCAGTGCTTGGCGAAATCGGCGCCGCCGACGTGCCGCAGATCCAGGTCTGGAACAAGGTCGACCTCACCCATGCCGCCGCCGCGATCGGGCGGGACGATTGTGCTAGAATCGAGCGCGTTTTTTTGAGCGCGCGCACGGGCGATGGACTCGACCTGTTGCGCGCCGTGCTCGATGAGACCGTGCAGGCGGCATCGGTGCGGGAAATCGCGCCGGTGGTTCCGGCGTCCGATGCCGATGAGGCTTTCACGCCCGGCGCCGGTTTTCGTGTGTCCACCCCCAACCCCGATTCCGGTTCGCGTGTGCTTGCGGGAGCCGTTCTTCCTGGCGATAAATGAATACAGGCATCCTCATGTCACTCAACGACCCGCACTGGGGCAACGGTAACGGAGAGCGCGGCGGCAAACGCGGAAACGATCAGGGGCCGCCCGATCTCGAAGAAATCTGGCGGGACTTCAACCGCCGCCTGTCAGGCATGTTTGGACGGCGGCGAAATGGCGATTCCGGCGGCGGCGGGCCGAGCAACGGCTCCGGTTTCTCGTTCCAGCAATTCGGCGGCGGCCTGGGCGTCCTGCTCCTGCTGGCGCTCACCGTCTGGCTCGGGAGCGGTTTCTACACCGTTGACACCAACGAACGCGGCGTCGTGCTGCGCTTCGGCAAGTACGTCGGGATGACCGACCCGGGTCTGCACTGGCGTTTTCCGAAACCGATCGAGGCGCATGAAATCGTCGATTTCACCGGTCTGCGCACCGTGCCGGTCGGCGGGCGCGACAATTCCCGTGCCCTCATGCTGACCGACGATCTGAACATCGTGAATGTCCAGTTCGCCGTCCAGTATGTGCTCAAGGAACCCAGGGATCACATCTTCGAGAACCGCGACCCCAACGAGGAATTCGTGCGCCAGATCGCGGAGACCGCGATGCGCGAAATCGTCGGCAGAAGCAAGATGGACTTCGTGCTCTACGAAGGCCGGGAGCAGATCGCCGACTCGGCGCAGAAACTGATTCAGGAAATCCTCGACCGCTATAAATCGGGCATCCAGGTGAGCCGCGTCACCATGGAGGAAGTGCAGCCGCCCGAACAGGTGCAGGCCGCCTTCGACGATGCGACCAAGGCGACGCAGGACTGGGAACGCCAGAAAAACGAAGGAGAAGCCTACGCCAACAACGTCATCCCGCTCGCCCAGGGAACGGCTTCCCGCCTGAGCGCCGACGCGGAAGCCTACCGCGCCAAGGTCGTCGCCAACGCCGAGGGCGACGCTGCCCGTTTCCGTCAGGTGCTGGCTGAATTCATGCGCGCGCCGCAGGTGACGCGCGAGCGCATGTATATCGAAACCATGCAGCAGGTCTATTCCCGTGTCAGCAAAGTGATGATCGACGACAAAGGCGGCAACAACCTGATGTACCTGCCGCTCGACAAACTCGTGCAACAGGCGGGCGCGCGCGCTGCGGCCATCGCCGGGGCGGGCGACGCGCCGCCTTCAATGCCTGCGCTCGCGCCGGTGCCCTTGTCGCCAACCAACCCGCGCGACCGCGACCTGATGCGCGACCGGGAACGGGGAGAACGCTGAGATGCGAGACAAACTATCCTTGCTGGCCGTCGCGCTGCTCGTTGCGCTGGCCGTAGTCTCGATGTCGATATTCGTCGTCGACCAGCGTCAGTACGCCATCATTTTCCAGTTCGGCGAAGTCAAGGGCAAACCCATCGAGGAGCCGGGGCTGAAGTTCAAGCTGCCGCTGATACAGAACGTGCGCTACTTCGACCGCCGCATCCTGACCATGGACACGTCTGCGCCGGAGCGTTTCCTGACCTCGGAAAAGCAGAACGTCATCGTCGATTATTTCGTCAAATGGCGGATCGTCGATCCCAGGAGCTACTACCAGGCGGTTGGCGGCGACGAATCGCGCGCAATCATCCGTCTCAATCAGGCGGTCAACGCCAGCCTGCGCGAGGAGTTCGGCAAGCGCACTGTGCATGACGTGATTTCGGGTGAACGAGACGCCATCATGCAGCAGATGCGGGCGCGCGCCGACACGGACGCGAGTTCCATCGGGGTGAGGATCATCGACGTGCGGCTCAAGCGGGTCGAATACCCGGCAGAAGTCTCCGGCAACGTTTATTCCCGCATGGAAGCGGAAAGAAAGCGCGTCGCCAATGAGCGGCGCTCGCGTGGCGCGGCCGATGCCGAAAAAATCAAGGCCGATGCCGACCGTCAGCGCGACGTCATCGTCGCCGAGGCGATGCGCGAGGCGCAGCAGATCAAGGGCGAAGGTGACGCCAAGGCCACCGCGATCTACGGCGAGGCTTATGGTCTGAATGCGGAGTTTTACGCTTTCTACCGCAGTCTGGAAGCGTACCGCGCCAGTTTCGCCAGTAAAGATGACGTCATCGTCGTCGCCCCGGATGCGGACTTCTTCAAGTACCTGAAGACGCCTTCCCCGGGTCGGCGCTGATACCGTTTCTGATGGGCGTCATCCTGCTTGCTGCCATTGCCCTGATGCTGATCCTCGAAGGGTGTGTTCCTCTTTTTGCTCCCGCCCTGTGGCGGAACGTTTTTATTTTTCTCACCGGCATGAAAGACGGCCAGATTCGCTATGTCGGACTCTCGTCCGTGCTCGCGGGCATGGCCTTGCTGGGGTTGCTGTTCATCTGGAACTGATCGAACGATGCGCTGGGTTCTGCCCGATTACATCCAGGATGTCCTGCCGGACGAAGCCGCCCGGCTCGAAGATTTGCGCCGGCGTCTGCTCGACGCGTTTCGCGTGCGCGGCTATCAACTGGTGATGCCGCCGCTCGTCGAATATCTCGATGCCCTCACCACCGGGGCCGGACGCGACTTGCGCCTGCGCACCTATCAACTGGTCGACCAGGCCTCTGGCCGCACCATGGGCGTGCGGGCCGACATGACGCCGCAGGTGACGCGCATCGACTCGCACCTGCTCAACCGCGAGGGCGTCTCGCGCCTGTGCTACTGCGGCAGCGTACTGCACACAAAGCCGTCGTCCTTCACTGCGACGCGTGAACCCCTGCAACTGGGGGCCGAGCTGTACGGCCACGCCGGTATCGAGGCCGACGTCGAAATACTGCGTCTGCTCGATGGCGTCATGCACCTGGCGGGCGTACCGGCGACGCGCATCGACATCGGCCACGTCGGGCTTTTCCATGCCCTGGCCGAGCGCGCCGGTCTGCGCGGCGCGGCGCGCGAGGAAGCGTTCGTGCTCTTGCAGGGCAAGGACGTTCCCGGCCTCAGCGAATTGCTGGCGACCGCCGATTCATCGGCGCGGGACGCCATCCTGGCCTTGTCCGGACTGTACGGCGGCGTGGAAACGCTTGCCGCCGCCGAGGACAGATTGCCGCAGATTCCTGAAGTGGTCGCGGCGCTCGCCGACCTGCGCCGTCTGGCCGGCGATCTCGCCGGCCTGCCGCTCGGCTTCGACCTGGCCGACCTGCGCGGTTATCACTATCACAGCGGCCTGGTATTTGCCGCCTATGGCGGCAATGCGCCCGCAGCGCTGGCCCTGGGGGGGCGTTACGATCGCGTTGCCGAAGCCTTCGGGCGTGCCCGTCCGGCGATCGGCTTCAGTCTCGACCTGCGGGAGCTGGCGCAATGTTCACCGGGCGCGACGCGGGCCGGCGCGATTCTGGCCCCGGCAGCGAAGGATGTGGCGCTGCTGGCCGAAGCCGCGCGCCTGCGGGACGAAGGAGAAATTGTCGTGGACGCACTGCCCGGACACGACGGAACATGGGAGGATGCCGGTTGCGACCGGCGGCTGGTGGAGCGTGAAGGCCGTTGGACGGTCGTAGCGTTTCATGAAGGGGAGTAGGGCATGGCAAAGAACGTGGTGGTCGTCGGCACACAATGGGGCGACGAGGGCAAAGGCAAAATCGTCGATTGGCTGACCGGTCACGCCGAGGGCGTGGTGCGTTTTCAGGGCGGTCACAATGCTGGTCATACCCTGGTTGTCGGCAAGGACGAATACAAGCTCAACCTTGTCCCCTCGGGCATCGTGCATGAAGGTGTGGCCTGTTTCATCGGCAACGGTGTAGTGCTGGACATCCATCACCTGCTGAAGGAAATCCGTGCGCTGGAAGCTGGCGGCATCGCAGTGCGCCCCCGCCTGAAAGTGAGCGCCGGCTGCCCGCTGATTCTCGGCTACCACAGCGCACTCGACGTCGCCCGAGAGGCTACCAAGTCTCCCGGCGACAAAATCGGCACCACGGGCAAGGGCATCGGCCCAACCTACGAAGACAAGGTTGCCCGCCGCGCCCTGCGGGTCTACGACCTCTTTGACCGCGACCGTTTCGCCGCCAAGCTCCGCGCCAATCTCGACTACCACAACTTCGTGCTCACGCAGTACCTGAAAGCGCCGGCAGTCGACTTTCAGACCGTGCTCGACCAGGCCATGGCCGATGGCGATGAACTACGCCCGATGGTGGCCGATGTTTCCGCCGAACTCCACGCGATCAACAAAGCCGGGGGTTCGCTCCTGTTTGAAGGCGCACAGGGCACCCTGCTCGACATCGACCACGGCACCTATCCCTTCGTGACATCCAGCAATTGCGCCGCTGGCCAGGCCGCCGCCGGTTCCGGCGTGGGGCCAGGAAGCCTGCACTACGTGCTCGGCATCACCAAGGCATATTGCACCCGCGTCGGGGGCGGGCCGTTCCCGACCGAACTCGACATCGAAACCGTCGGCGTGCCCGGCAAACAGATGTCCTCGCGTGGACGCGAAATCGGCACCGTGACCCAGCGCAAGCGCCGCTGCGGCTGGCTCGACCTGGCCGCGCTCAAACGCTCGATCATCATCAACGGCGTGTCTGGCCTCTGCATCACCAAGCTCGACGTGCTCGACGGACTCCCCGAACTCAAGCTCTGCACGGGCTACCTGCTCGGCGGCAAGCGGATCGACCTCCTGCCGCTGGGCGCGGAAGAAGTCGAACGTTGCGAACCGATCTACGAAACGCTGCCAGGCTGGAGCGCCTCGACCGTGGGCGCGAAAAACTGGAGCGCCCTGCCGCCGCAGGCGCGCGCCTACCTGCACCGCATCGAGGAAATCTGCGAAGCGCCGATCGACGTCATCTCAACCGGCCCCGAACGCGAAGAAACCATCCTGCGCCGCCATCCGTTCGGCGTGTGAGGCTTGCCGAAAGCTCCTGCGCACAAGTCCACGTTCAGCGGCGCTCGAGCGGTGCATTGAACTGGATGGCGCGCTCGGTCTTGAGCTTGTCGAACTGAATCGCGTAACAAAGCGCCGCCGCATTCACGGCGACGATCGTTCCTGCGCCGAAAACCGGGTGCGCAACGCGCTCGCCCGCCGCAAAGGCAGCGCGGCGCAATGCCATCGTGGCTTCATCGAGCCGGATATGGGCGCGCGCCTCCTCTTCGAGCTGGCGATCCAGCGGCGCGACCACATCGACGTTTTCCTTGCCCATCTCGAAAACGAAACGCGAGGGATATTTGAAAATCCCGTCGTTGCCCACGCCTTCTGCGTCCGACAGATAAAGGCCGCTCATGGCGCGGGTAATCGCCACATAGGCAAGCCGCCGTTCTTCTTCCATTTCCTCCGGTGTACTCACGCGCCGGCCAGGAAAAACGCCTTCGTTCAGGCCGCAGAGAAAAACGTGGCGAAATTCCATGCCCTTGGCGGCATGAATCGTCATGAGTTTCACCCGGTCGGGGCGTTCCTCGTGGTCGAGATGGGTGAATAACGCGACCCTGGCGAGAAAGTCTTCCAGTGTGGCGTCTTCGTCCTCGTCCATGCCGCCCACGGCGCGCTTGAGTTCGGCCACGTTGTCGAGCCGCTCCTGGTCGCCTTGCAGACGCAGACATTCCTCGAAGCCGCTATGGTCAAGCAGGGTTTGCAAAAGGTCGCCGGGGCGCATGTTGGCGCACTGCGCGCGCGCGTGCTCTATCGCCTCCACGTATTGCCGCGCCTTGCTGTCCGCGAAAAGGGACGTATCCAGGTTTTCCTTCAGCGCTACGTACAGTGACTGGCCGTGTTCCTCCGCATACGTTTTCAGCGCCTCCAGTTTTTTTTTGCCGATTTTGCGCGGCGGAGCGTTGATGGTGCGCAGAAAAGCGAGATCGTCGCCGTTCGTCACCATGCGCAGGTAAGCGACCACATCCCTGATTTCCTTGCGGCCATAGAATTCGACGCCGCTGTAAATCTTGTACGGCAGTCCTTTGTCGATCAGGCATTCTTCCAACGCACGGGTGAGGTAATGCGCGCGGTAAAGAATGGCAATATCGCCCGCCGCCGCGCCGTCCGCACGCAGGGCGGCGATGCGGGCCGCGATCCAGGTCGCTTCCTCGCGCTCGCTTTTGGCATGGAAATAAAGCGGACGCTCTCCGTCCGTCTTGTGCGCGATCAACAATTTTGGAAAACGCGCCGCGTTCTTCTCGATCAAGGCTGCGGCAGCGGCGAGAATGCCGGGAGACGAACGGTAATTGATCGACAGGGTGATGGTTTGACTTTCGGGATATTCCCGGTCGAAATCGAGAAAAAGCCGCACATGCGAGCCGCGCCAGGAATAAATCGTCTGGTCGGGGTCGCCGACGATAAAAAGATTGCCGTGTTTTTCGGCCAGGATGCGCGCGATGTTATATTGCCGCGCGCTCACGTCCTGGAATTCATCCACCATCACATATTGCATCCGGTTCGCCCATTTCTGGCGAACATCCGGGAAATGATCGAGAATATAAGCGGTAAAATTGATCAGATCGTTGAAATCGCAGCCGAAACACTTCTTCTGCTCGTAAAGATAGCGCAGGAAGATTTCCTCGTCGCGGTCGGTGGCGTGCAGGGCGCGCGCCCGCAATGCCTCGTTGTCCATCTCGTGAATGTCGCCGATGTAGCTCGTGGCGAAAAGTTTTCTGGCCTCCAAAACTTCGTCCAGAGTACGTTGCACGGTGGTGTCGCGCAAACCGAGGCCCATGTCGGCGAAAATTTTGAGCAGGATCTGTTTTTGATCCTCGACGTCGAGAATGACGAAATTTTTCGGGTAATTGAGAACGTGAATATCCTCTTTGAGCAATTGCACGCAAAAAGCGTGAAAAGTGCAGATGAGGCCGAGATCGAAATCTCCGAGCGCCGCCCGCACCCGACGTTTCATCTCGTTGGCGGCGCGGTTGGTGAAGGTGACGCAAAGAATGTGGCGGGGTGCAATACCGAGGGTGGAGACCAAATGGCAATAGCGCGAGGTGAGGGCGCGCGTCTTGCCCGTCCCCGGGCCGGCGACGACTCGCAAGGCCCCTTCGGTGCTTTCTACCGCCTGCCGCTGTTCCCGGTTCAGCCCGTCGAGGTGTTTACTCACCCGCGCTCCGGTTGTCCCGTTTCCTGCTTTCCGTGTTCGGCTTCGGCTTGCGCCTGCATGCGAGCGAGCTTGCGCGGGCAGGGATTGTCGCACTCGCATTCCAGCCCGAGCAGGGCAAGACCGCCGCAACTGCCCGCAATTGGGCGGCGTCCGAAAATAACACCGATCGCCATGATGGCGACGACGACGAGGATGACAACAAGGGTGACGAGAAAAGTGCTCATGACGGATTCCGTCGCAGACGTGACGAGGCGTCCACGATACCCCGGCCCCCGAGCCCGATCAAAGGCTGAACGCACCGCCGGGTGTGGCGCCCGCCGTTTCCAGGCGGCTGACGGTCGACGCAATGTCGAGTCCGGTTTCGACGCGCAGGGTCGTGGCCCGTACGCGCAGTTCCGTGACCGGGCGCGAAACCGGTGTCCCCGTCGCGGCGAAAACGATGACGTTGCCGCTATCGCACGAAGGAAAAGCGCTTGCCCGTCCGCCGAAGGCGTCGACGATGCGCGCCACGCTGGCCTCATGCCCGCGCGCCTGCCCGAGCAGGTTATAGGCCGCCAGCCCTTCGTCGGACAGCCTGGCCCGCAACGCCTGGTGAAATGGTAAGGCATCCAGCGCCCCGGTGCGGGCCTTGCGGTCGTAACCATCGACAAGGACGTAATCGTAGCGGGCGTCGCCAGTGAGCACGTATTGCGCCCCGTCGGCGACATGGATGGCAAAACGTTCGTCTTCCCGTGGCAGGTAGAAAAACTGGCGCGCGGCGGCCACGACCTCCGGCTCGATTTCCACTACGTCGATGCGGGCCTGTAGACAATGACGATGGACGAACTTGGCGAGCGAGGCCGCCCCGAGGCCAATGAGCAATATCCGGCGCGGCCATGTTCCGCCGTCGCGGGCAAGACCGTCGCGCAGCAGCAACCCTGCCATCATCTCCCGTGTGTAATCGAGTTCGAGCGTGCAGGGCAGGCGGATGCGCATCGCGCCCTGTATCCAGCTCGAACCGAAATGCAGGTAACGTACGCCGGCCTGTTCGGAAATGTCGATAGGTGTGCTCATGGGGTGGCGATGATAATGGATCGGGCGGTGCTGCGCGTTCCGGGATGTTTGGAATCACCCGCGATAACGAGCCGCCGTTTGATTTTCGCAGAAGGCCGATTGCCGTGCATGCGCGGAATTGTGCGTAAATTGAACCGTAACGGGGACATGAGTATATTTAATGTCATTGTGCGTGAAATTGTCACACATATCTTTTGGAATATTCATGATGTATATGAAGGGATGGGGGGCCGGTATCGGTGTTTTCAGTCCGGAAAAAGCCGGGGAATATCTCGGCAAGGTGACGGGCTTGCCGGAAGACGAAGATGGCAACCGGGGAGCCGTCGCGGCGGAACTGGGGTATTGGGCGTTGGCGCTGGCGCTGGCGGCTTCGTTTATCGCCGAAAAACGAAAAACACAGAGCGGCTACCGCTACGGCGATTACCTGGAAAGCCTCCGGCGGCAGAAGGTGCGGACATCTGCCGCCCCGGACAGTGCGCCATTGAAGGACAGGCAGGCGGTTCTCAAGGCCTGGCGGATTTCCAGCACAGCCATCGCAAGCGAAGGTGCGCGGCAACTGCTCAATCTTTTCGCATTTTTCGCCCCGGACGACATCGACCCGGACTGGTTCCGGAAAGGGTATGCGCACCTGCCCTTGCCATTGCAGCAGATCGTGCAGGATCGGGATGGCCTGAACGGCATCCTGCGGGAATTGGGGCGGTATTCGCTCATTGATTCAAACCGGAAAGCCGCCGTTGGCCTGCATCGGCTATTGCAGCGCGTCATCCGCGATGCTCTTGGCGGCGAGCGCGAACGGTGGCGGAGTTATTGTGTGGCGGTATTGAATGAATGCTGCTCTTCCGATTTTTTCAGCCCACGATCCGGACAGGAATTCCAGGCGATCGTGTCGCACATCCAGTCCGTCACGGCGCGGGGCAGATCGTCGAAACCGGCGGAAAAAGCCAATCTCTGCATGTTCTGCGGCATGGGCTACGTTCGCGTCATGGGCAACTACGCCAAGGCGCTGGCGTGGTGCCACAAAGCCCTCGTCATCCGTAAAAAAGTGTTGGGCGAATACCACCCCGATACGGCCACGACTTACAACGAGATCGCCGGGGCGTATGACAGCCTGGGCGACTACGACGAGGCGCTGATCTGGTATCAGAAGGCGCTGGCCGTGCATGAAAAAGTGTCGGGCGAGAACCATCCCGACACCGCCGCCACCTGCGACGACATCGCGCTGCTACATGAACGCCTGGGCGACGGCCCCGGGGCGCTGGAATGGTACCAGCGGGTGCTTGCCATCAATGAAAAGGGACTGGGCAAGGCGCATCCCGACACGGCCACTACCTACAGCAACATCGCCTGTGTATATGGCGGGCAGGGTGACTATTCCGAGGCGCTGGCGTGGTATCGCAAGGCGCTGGACATCTTTGAGGAAGTGCTGGGCAAGGATCATCCCGACACGGCCACCGCCTATCACGGTGTCGGCGGCGTGTATGAGAGCCAGGGCGACTGCGGCGAGGCGCTGGCGTGGTATCGCAAGGCGCTGACGATCCGGGAAAAGGTGCTGGGCAAGGATCATCCCGACACGGCCATGACCTACAACGACATGGCTGTGGTGTATGACATCGAGGGCGATTACGACAAGGCGCTGACCGGATGCCTGGACGCCTACCGGATATTTCGCCTCAAGCTCGGCGAGGATCATCCCAATACCCAGAGCATCAGGGAGAACATGGAACATGTCTATCTGAAGATGGACAATGACGAACCGTTCGATGAGTGGCTGGCCGGGCGGGTGGGCGAGGTCTGACGAAGAAGATTTTCTGGATTATGTGCACGGCGACAGGGATTGAAAAGGAGGTTATACAGATCATCCCTAAGCGGGTTTTTTGTCAATGGAACTCAAGAAGTTTGGGGCGGCAAGCACGGGCTGCGCGAACCCGAGGCGGATATCGCCATTACCGGCAAACATGGCCATGAGCGCGGGCTTCCCGCAACGTGCCGCGTGGATCAGCGCCTCGGCCAGCATCAGCGTGTCGCGCGCCGCGCCCGTATCGCCCTGTTCGTCAACAACGTTGCTTGCCTGGGTCAGCAGGTCGATTTCGCAGCCGGGCTTTTTCAGCGCGTCCGCAATCGCCACCAACCGGGCGGGCCTCGCAGGATATTCTTCATCGCCCGCGTCATGCACCAACCAGCCCAGTTCCAGCGGTTCGGCCTCATCGGCAGGCGGCGGTTCGCTTTTTTCAGGCGCTGAATCCTTTCCGGGTTCATTGTCCTCGGACGGCCAATCGCGCAACCCGGCGTCGATCAGCGCTTCTTCCAGTGCCTCCCCCATCCGGCGGGCCATCGCCCCAGGGCGCGCCTCGTGCGGGACATGGCGCATCCGGTGCAGCGCGGCAAAGGGCGTCAAAATCCAGAAATCCGGCAACAGAGGCACGCGCCACTGAATCTCAACCGACTTGCCCAGACGATCCCGTTCCCAATACGGCAACATATTGAGATCAATCTCGTCTCTGTCCGGTGCGCGCTCTCCGCTGCCCAGTGGCGGCGCGCTCAGGCCCGGACGGCTCAGGAGCATCGCCACGACGGCGTGCCCCGACCGGGGGGCTTGCCGCCTCACGACGGCGAAATCATCTTCTTCCGGCGCATCGCCCAGCGGCGAATCCATCCCGAGCAATATGAATGCGGGCAGCGCGGGGTCGCGCTCAAAGAGTTCCAGCGCGCGACTGACGATGTCTCCCTCGCCGGAGAGGGAACTGCATTCGGAATGAAGCGGCGCGCGCCCAAAATCGTCACGCACCGTCAGAGCCAGCCGCCAGGCTTCCATAACCCGTTCCCGCCGGATCGGCTCCGAGCCTCCCGGCGCAATGTAGAGCGGAAGCCCGGCGACGGCCTTGCATTGTTGCAACGCCGCCTTGAATACCTGTTGCAACGATGCGAACAACGCCGCTTCGCGCCCCGCGCCCCGCACTTTTTCCGCATCCTGTTTCAACAGGGTGCCTGCCGGTTTGTCCTTGTACCATCTCGGAATTCCGGGCACAGCAACCCACACCGCGCGGCACTCCACGCAAGCGCAACGATGCGCCAACGCCTGTCGATGCGCCTGTCCGCCCGCTTCGCGCGCCGTCTCCCGCGCCGCTTTCCGGGCCTTTTGGGCGGCTTTCTCCTGTCTGTCCGCGCGCCAGGCCGATACCCGCCCGAACAGCCACCAGAGCGTTACCGCCGCCAGCGGCGGGCCGCCATGCCATATCAACAGAACGCCCGGAGATTGCCGGGACAGGTCGACCGGCAGCGCAAACCAGAGCGCGGCCCACCAAAGCACGGTGAACCCGCAAAACAGAAGAAAGAGTAGTGCGCGAAAAAGGATGTGGTTCAACAAAATCATCACCTGCGCTCATTAGAAAGTCTTAGGCAGCGTTTGCTTCCTAAAGCCATTTAGAAAAAAGGACAAAAATAACGATAGGAATCAGAAGAATGAATTCCCTCCGTTGTCGTTTCCTCACCACGGTGCTTTTTCCTCCGTTGCTTTTTCCTCCGCCGCCTTTTCCGCCGTCGGCCTCGCCCGGATTGTCGAGGTCAGTTTGTCCCACAGCGCCACGGCTTCGTCGTTATCGAGGCTGGGGCTGACCGAGGCTTTCTCGTTTTCCTTGACCCCCGTGTAGAACCTGAGGGTGATACTGGGGCGTATGTAGTCGTTGCCGACGCCCTTCGACATAAAGACGAATTCATGCGTCGAAGGGCCGCCTTCCTGGCCGGGCATGCGGCCCAGAACCTCCGCCCCTTCCCACGGGCCGATCACCCGGTCTCCCTTGCGAATGGTGCGAATCAACTTGTACAACTCGCTCAGCCCCAAGGCCCCAGCCCGTTTGCGGCCCCGCTCCAGATACGCTTCCAGCGTATCCTCCTCATTCGGTTCGTCCGTGCTCCATGTCTGAACCGACAAACTCACGTCCGGGTATTCCGGGAAACGGAATCCTACAGATATGAGTTCTAATTCCTTGAATTCCAACCCGGCGGATACAAAGCCTTCTTGAATGCACACGCCCGGCTCAAGCGGCGCTTCGTTCTCGGCCCGCAGACGGAGACGGCGGGCAAGATCCCTTAAATCCTCAACAGTCTCTTTATAAGCCATTTTGTCGTCTCTATATCCATATTGTGCACTTTTATCTAAAATTATCAGACCTTCTTCAATAATCTTCTGCACGAAAGCTGTCTTCCCCAGACGGATATAAGAGTAATAATCCGCATAGCCGTCATTGTATGAGTGGCTGTACCCCACCACAATCTTGCTGTCCGGGTTCACACTGTCAAAGACGCCGATCAGCATTGAGGGTTCGGTGCGGTGTTGCTCGCTCGTGATCTTGTCGACTGCGGCCTTGATCTGCGCGCCGAGCACCGGCCCGCCATCGGGATAAACGTTCAAGTCATAAGACAACCTCGCCGGCCCCCAGATGAGGCGTGCTTTCTCAGGAATGTCGATCATGAAGCGCCCGAAGCAAACGGGTCGGGTCTTCTCAAAAAGCGCGGCAATACGGGGAGGAATGTCGTTCATTTTTGGCGTCCTGTCAGGATGATAAGGAGAAGGCAGTATCTCTTTTAGTGCGATGACCAAAACGGCGGCCATGGCGATGACATGCCACAGGGCCAGCTTCGACGGCATCACTTGTCCCATTTCATCGTTTTGGCAATCTGGACGATGCTGTAGAGTGTTGCGTCCTGTACATTCCTGTTTGTATAACTTTCCTGGTGTTCGTATCCCGACTGCTCGAAGACCCCCTTGAATGCCGGTTGTCTGCTGAGATGCTGATGCCGCGCGGAATGCGCGGGCACGGTTTTATCCCCCGGGTCGACGGGATCGAGCAGGCTGGCCCAGACATACTTGGCGCCGTCGGTCAATACCCGCGGGTTTTTCTGTTTCTTTACGCTATAGACAAACGTCGTATCCTTTAGGATTATTTTTTTCCCGGAAACCAGCCCCCCCGTCAGCGGAAAGCTGTCCAATTGCTTTGGGCTGACGTCTTTTTCGGCCAGTAAATCGGCGCCCTTCAAATGATAAGGGTTACTGAGATCGGTTATTTCTGTCAGTTTCCACACCACATTGATGAAGGACTTCTGATTCGGATCGACGCCATAGTGGGCATAGCTGACCGGATGGTAATAAGTGCTGATTTTCTCTTGAACCGGCTTGACTTCTTCCGTTATCAATTTACGGGTCGCGTTTAGCCCGGCATCTTCTTCATCAAGTTTCGCTGGATTCAACCACTCCGGTCTCAACAGCCCCCACCAGACCTCATGGGAGGACTTCAGATAAATTTCCGTATAAGGATCTTTCTCGGGCAAGCTGCGCAAGACTTTGCCCTTGGCATCCACAACCTGTAACCAGCCCGCGCCATATTCCTTGAAGGGCAGCAGTTGCAGCCCGCCCGGCCCATTGCCCAGCATTACCATCACCTCCGGCCCATCGTCGCCCAAGGCCCAGCCGGTCAGCCCGTTGCCTTTTTCCCACCCCCCCAACATCCGGTAATAGGCCGCCGCCGCCCCCATCGCAGGTTGTACGCCATGAATCACACCCAATACCTTGTTCTCGAAGTTGCTCATTTCCGGGTGACACAGCGCCCGCGCCACCAGCCCGCCACACGAGTGCGTCACAAGAATGACCTTTTCGCAACGGCTACCCTTGCTTTGGTAATCGTTCATGATTGCGTCGATGCGCTTCGCAACATCTTGCCCGGACAAGTGAACGGATTGCAGCCAGTTATAGCCGCACACATGAACGGGAAAGAAGCAGCCTTCTGAGATTTTGCGAAGATCGTCTTCTGTAATGGGCTGTAGTCCGTCCGTCACTGCGCCGAACTGTTTGGGATTGACCCAAACGACGCTTTTCCAGTCCGGCGACAGCTTGCCCTGGCTGAACATGGCGTTCATCATTGTTTCCATCCGGTTCAGCACCGGGCCATAACAATCCTTGAACATAACTTCGCCCCAGCCGCGCGCAGCGGCTTTGAACGCGGCTGTTTTGAAATGCTTTACCGTCCGCGCATCGTCGCGCAAACCGGGGGAATTCGTATCCACCTGTATTCCGGTTCGTTTGATGTAATCCATCTTCCACGCAATACTTTCGTCTTCATCGAAAACGTCGACCACAACCGTTTTCCGATCCAGGGTCAATTGCCGCTCCTTCGTACTCATTTGGCCAAATCCCAACCCTGTCTTTATTTTATCACTGGGAAGCCAGGCGATTGTGTCGTGCGGGTCGCGTCCATATTTTGTGACCAGCGTTTCCATCCGTTTTTCATCCGCAATCCGCAAATTGCTGCCCATGATGCCCGGCAGAAAGATGATCGGAATTACCCGCTCCGGCACAAAATAAATATCATGGCTGGTATTGATGCACTTCGGCGTACAAACGCCTTCGCTGACCTGTGTGCCGTCTTTTCTGACCGTCGCGGCGTATTGCTGCTTTATCCCTTCTTTTTGATTGCTCATTGCATGGGCCTCCAGACGTTAAAACGGGCGGTTATATCCATTCCCCCGGCCCGCCTTTTGGCAGGTTTTCGGCAAGACTGCCGGCTGTGTCCGCGACCGCGCCGCCAACCTTGTCTTTCACCGCGCCCACGGCGTTCCCCGCTGCCTGAGGCGGCAGGAGTTCGATCTGGTACCGGGCGAAGGACAGGTCGGATTCGGCTTGCTGCGTGTGTCCCTCGCTGTCGGTTGTCCCCTCGAACACTCGTCCGTCATCCAGACGCAGCCGGTAGGGACGGTTGGCGATGGGCGCGCTGCCGCCCTGCCAGAACAGGCGTAGTTTCTGGTCGAACGACTCTCCCGTGCTTTTTAACGCGCCTTCGGGGCTGACGCTGGCCGGGCCTGTATGGTTGTGACTCGCCGCATGTACCCTGTACGCGCCAGTGGTCTTGCTGGTGATGCCGCCGCCGTATTCCACACCCGCGCCCTGTGCCCGAAGGGTGATCTTGGGCGCATCAAGCACGATTTCTTCCAGCGAGAAGAGGTGCAGTTTTTTGGCGGCGGCAATCTCGATTTCGTCGCTCTGTGCCTTGATGTGTATTTTGCCTGCCGCCGCGATGAGCTTCATGCCCATCTGCTGTACGAAGAACGAGAGCGAGCGGGCGACGCGCACGCGCCAGTTCTGGCCCACGGTGTGGTTGGTGTCCTGCATCGAGACGATGTCGACGGACTGTCCGGTTGCAATATTGAGGTTGGCCCCGGTGGCGATGGCGATGCCTTCGGGCGCGCCAAGCGTAACAATCCTTTTGCCCTCAACAGCCGTTTCCGTGCCGGTATTGGTGCCGTCTTCCCAGTGTTTCACCCGCTCATCGAGTTGTTGTTGCGGTTCGATGTTCGTGCCGTCCGCCTCGTGTTTGTCCGCGTCGTCTCCCAGAGACTTCGCAATGGCCAGCGCCATTTCCAATTGCGCGATGATCTCTTCGCGGTCGAGTTGTTTGCCCGCAGCCCGCGTGCGTCCGTGGGCGCTGATGAGCACGCCTTCTTCGCCGCGAAGGGCGCCGGCGCGGTCTGTTCTCAACTCAAACCCGTCGCCTCTCGGTTCGGCTTGGCCGTCGACTCTCGGGTGGGTGAGATAGCCGAGATTGAGTTGGGTTTTTCCGTGTTCGCTGCTGAGTTTGGCGCGCACTTCGCCCGCCGTGTCGTCAAAGAGCAGTTCGTTGTATTGCCACCCGAAGTGTTCTTTGGTCTGGATGCCGGAGAGGGTTTTGTTGCCAGGCAGATGGCCCACGCCGCTGAAATAGGGGGGCGGGTGGCGTCCGTTGTAGATGACGCCCGTGACCACGGGCCGGTCGATGTCGCCTTCGAGGAAGTCGACGAGCACTTCTTGCCCGACGCGCGGAATGAATTGGTGCCCCCAGCCTGCGCCCGCTGCGGGGTAGGCGACGCGTATCCAACAGGAGGAGCGTTCGTCGTAGCGTGCGCCATCGCCGGGGTGTTCTTTCTGCCGTTGCCAGTGGAACTGGATTTTGATGCGGCCCATCCCGTCAGTATAAACCTCTTCGGCTTCGGCGCCGTCGCCGAGGGCGGGCGGGCCGACGACCAGGGCGCTCTGAAGGCCCTGGGAGACGGGCTTGCTGTACCGGCTGTGCGCAAAATCCGGCGTAAGCGGAAGGCCGCGACGTTGCGCTTCGATCTCGACGGTGTAGGGCCGCACCGGGGCGCCCTCCTTGTTGTTGCTTTGGGTGTCGAGGTTGTTGCGGGCGGTGAATTTGAGCCGGGTGACGACGAACTGGGCGTCTGCGGCATCGTAGGGGTCGAAGTCCGGGTGTCCGGTGAGTTGAAACCATTCGCCGGCTTCGAGTTCGCGGACGGTGCCCGCGCCGAAGAAGGTCTTTTTGCGCCGGTCGTGCGCTTGCTGGCGCAACCTGGCGTAGCGGTCGAGACCTTCGTCGAGGCTGGCGTAGTAGAGGGTTGGGGGGGCGTAGTCTTCGAGCGTGGTTTCTGCGCGGCCTTCGCCTTGGTCGGTGTTCGTGTCCCGCTGCGCCATGCTGGCGGCGGCGGCTTTGTAGTCGAAGCTCTGGAGCGACACGGCGGCGGGGCCGAGTTGGCGTTGGCTCGTCCAGTCGGTGAGGCTGTCCTGGCTTTCAGTGGCGTCGGCACGGTGGAAGCGGATTTCGCTCTGGGTGTTCTGCGGCAGGCGCCAGGGGTCGTCGAAGGCGACGAGGGTGACGAGCGGGGTTTGAGGGTCTTCGGTGTCGGTTGCGCCGCCGGTGTGCTCGAAGCGGTAGTTGATGCCTTCTTCGGCAAGCAGGCGTTCGATGAAGTCGAGGTCGGTTTCGCGGTATTGAAGACAGTAGCTGCGCGGCGGGTAGGTGTGGAGGCCGGAGAACTCGAAGCGGTGGGCAAAGGTGGTCTGAAAGGCGGGGTTGGCGGCGAGGTGTTCGTCGAGAAGGGTTTTAACGATGTCGGGAACGCTGATGTCCTGAAAGACGCGGCTGGTGGTTCGGTGGCGCAACAGGGCGAACGGCGGTTCGAGGGTGAGCCGGTAGCGGGCGAAGCCGCCATCCGCGCCCAGGGCGCGCGCTTCGGTGACGAGGCCGCAACGGATGACTTCGGCTTCGTCGCCGTCGCCCGGAAAGCCGCCCGCCTGCGCGGTGAGGATGCCGATCTGCGCGGGCAGCCCGAGCAGGTGCTTGAGTTCGATGCCGCTTTCGGGGGATTGGCAGGTGACTTCGATCTTATAGGGGGTGGAGAGGGCTTCTTCACCACGGGCTTCCTGCGCGGGCAACCGATCATTGAGTTGGCCGCCTTCGCAGAGCTGGAGTTTGACGAGCCGGGCGTTCTGGGTGAAGGGGGTGGCAAAGTCCGGCAGGAGCTCGGAGAGGGGGGCTGCACCACTGAAATTTGTCATGACGTCTTTGGATTTCATGGGCGTATCCACGAGTAAAGGTAATGAGTTATTAATAACTCATTGCATTGTCCTCTGATTGATACTCGATGACAACAGGCTGGTACAGGAATCGGGAACGGCGTTATTGTTTCGGGGGGGCGTCAGACGCAGGTAAACCGGCTTCAGTGACTGCCAGCAAGTGCGCAGCGCTGCATTGCAGGGCGCGGGCCAGCTTGAGAATGAGTGGAAGCGTGGGCGAATGTTCGCCCCGTTCGATTTTGCCCAGGTGCGAACGTTCGACACCGGCCAGGTGCGAGAGGGTTTCTTGCGCAATACCCCTGCGGGTTCTTTCTTCTCGTATCGCTGCCCCGAAGGCGATGGCGGATGCGGCTTCGTATGTACTCGTGCCTTGTGGGCGTCCGCGCTGGATGAGTCGCTTCTCCATTTGTTGAAGCGTCTGCCATGGCGATGATGAAAACCACGTTAGAATTAACTCAACACGCGAGGTTCCAACCGGTCAGGAAAGGTTCCATGCACACCTTTGTCCTCATGTGCCGGAATGGGCAGACGAGACGGCGGAAGGCTCGCCTTTTTCACCCCGCCAGCCGCTTGAGCGCGTACAGCTTTTCCAGCGCCTCGCGCGGCGACAGCGCATCTGGGTCGATCCGGGCCAGTTCGGTGAGCACCGGGTGCGACGGCAGCGCGTCGTCTTCCGGCGGCAGGGTGGCGAACAGGTCGCCTTGCGGCCCGGCGTCGACGGCGCGGTTTTCCAGCGCCCGCAGACGACGGCGCGCTTCGCGGATCACCGGGGCGGGAATGCCGGCCAGCGCGGCAACTTCGATGCCGTAACTCTGGCTTGCGGGGCCGTCTTCGAGTGCGTGCAAAAAGACGATGCTGTGCTTGTGCTCGATCGCGTCGAGGTGGACGTTGGCGCACTCGGGGTATTCGGCGTCAAGCCGGGTCAGCTCGAAGTAATGGGTGGCGAACAGGCTCAGGCTGCGGTTTTTTTCCAGCAGGTGCCGGGCGATGGCGAAGGCGAGCGCAAGACCGTCGAAGGTGGAGGTGCCACGGCCGATTTCGTCCATCAGCACGAGACTTTGTTCGGTCGCCCCGTGCAGGATGGCAGCCGCCTCGGTCATTTCCACCATGAAGGTGGAACGGCCCGAGGCGAGATCGTCGGAAGCGCCGATGCGGGTGTAGAGGGCGTCGAGCGGGCCGATGACCGCTTCCCGGGCGGGGACGAAGCTGCCGATGTGGGCCATGAGGGCGATGAGCGCCACCTGCCGCATGAAGGTGGATTTGCCGCCCATGTTGGGGCCGGTAATGAGCAGCATCCGGCGCGAGGCCGCAAGGCGGGCGTCGTTCTGGATGAAATGCTCGACCTGACGTTCCACCACTGGGTGCCGTCCGCCCGTGACGTGGATGCCCGGCTGGGCGGAGAAGACGGGCGCGACGTAATCATGCTTGCGCGCCGCGTCGGCGAAGGCGGACAGGGCGTCGGCGGTGGCGAGCGCCCGCGCCGCGCGCTGGAAGGCGGGAATGTGGACGGCGAGATCGTCGAGCACGGCCTCGTAGAGCATTTTTTCGCGCGACAGGGCGCGCTCCTGCGCCGAAAGCGCCTTGTCCTCGAACGCCTTGAGTTCGGGGGTGATGTAACGCTCGGCGTTTTTCAGGGTCTGGCGGCGACGGTAATCGTCGGGCACCCGCGCGGTGTTGGCGTGGCTGACTTCGATGTAGAAGCCATGCACCTTGTTGAATTCGACCTTGAGACTGGCGATGCCGGTGCGGGCGCGTTCGCGTTCTTCGAGCTGGAGGAGAAAGTCGCCGCAGTTGTTCTGGATGTTGCGCAACTCATCGAGTTCAGCGTCGTGGCCTTCGGCAATGACGCCGCCATCTCTGACCAACGCAGCAGGTTCGGCGGCGATGGCGCGGGTGAGCAGGTCGAGCGG
>JAITQD010000005.1 GCA_031289095.1 Azoarcus sp. | reverse complement strand
CGGGCGAGTTCCTTTTCCAGCGCACGCGCATTGTCCAGCGCGGCGGCGACGCGTTCGGCGGCATCGTCGGGCTGGGCTTTCAGCAACGAAGCAATGCCGGTAACGCGCTGCTCCTGCGTTTGCAGGTAGTGGAGCGCGTTCATGCCGGTCACGGCTTCGATGCGGCGAATGCCGGCAGCAATGCCGGATTCGGCCACGATCTTGAACAGACCTATATCGCCGCTGCGGGCCACATGTGTACCGCCACAGAATTCCTTGCTGGAACCGATGGAGAGCACGCGCACGTTGTCACCGTATTTTTCGCCGAAAAGCATCATCGCGCCGCTTGTCTGGGCGGCGGCCAGCGTCATGACTTCCGCTTTCGTCGGGCTGTTTTGCAGGATTTCCCGATTGACGATTTCTTCTACTTCGCGTATTTCCTCCGCATTGATCGGCGCGTTGTGGGCAAAGTCGAATCGGGTTTTGTCGGGGTCGACCTGCGAGCCTTTTTGCTGGACGTGCGCGCCGAGAGTTTCGCGCAACGCCTTGTGCATCAGGTGCGTGACTGAGTGATTGCGCGCGGTGGCGGCGCGAGCGGCGACGTCGACGGTGGCTTTGACTGCCTGCCCCACTTTCAGGCTGCCGGTTTTGACAATGCCGTGATGGCCGAATACTGCGGCCTGAATCTTTTGCGTGTCCTCCACCGCAAACAGGCCCGCGCCCTTCAATTCGCCCCGGTCGCCGACCTGTCCGCCGGATTCGGCGTAAAACGGGGTCTCGTCGAGCACGACAACGCCCAAATCGCCTTCATTGAGTTCCGTTACCGCCGTACCGTCCTTGTAGAGCGCAAGGATTTTGCCGGTGGCCTCCAGCGTTTCATAACCGTGAAAGGTCGTGTTCGCGCCGCTGTAATCGAGGTTCAGCGCCATTCTGAACTTACCCGCCGCGCGCGCCTGTTCCTTTTGCCGCGCCATGGCGGCATCGAACGCGGCGGCGTCGACGGCGATGCCGTATTCGCGGCATACATCAGCGGTCAAATCGAGCGGAAAGCCATAAGTGTCGTGCAATTTGAAGGCAGTTTCGCCATTGAATGCAGTGAGGCATTTTTCCTTCAGCGTAGCGAGTTCCATTTCCAGAATCGCCATGCCGTTTTCGAGGGTGGTGAAAAAGCGTTCTTCTTCCGCTTTCAATACCGCCATGATTTTGGCCTGCCCTGCCTGCAATTGCGGGTAGGCTGCGCCCATTTCCGCGACCAGATCGGGCACAAGCCTGTGGAAGAACGCCGCCCGCGCCCCGAGTTTGTAGCCGTGCCGGATGGCGCGGCGAATAATGCGGCGCAGGACGTAACCGCGCCCTTCGTTGCCAGGGATGACGCCATCGGCAACGAGAAAGACACAGGCGCGGATGTGGTCGGCGAGCACTTTCAGGCTCGGACTGGTCATGTCCGCCGCAGAGGTTTCACGCGCGGCGGCGCGAATGAGGTTCTGGAACAGGTCGATTTCGTAATTGGCGTGCACGCCCTGCAACACGGCGGAAATGCGTTCCAGCCCCATGCCGGTATCCACGCTCGGACGCGGCAGCGGGTGCATTACGCCCGCTTCGTCGCGGTTGAACTGCATGAAAACGTTGTTCCAGATTTCGATGTAGCGGTCGCCGTCTTCTTCCGGCGTGCCGGGCAAACCGCCAGGGATGTGCGCACCGTGGTCGTAGAAGATTTCGGTGCACGGGCCGCAGGGGCCGGTGTCGCCCATCATCCAGAAATTGTCGGAGGCGTAGCGCGCGCCCTTGTTGTCGCCGATGCGGATGACGCGATCCGGCGCAAGGCCGATTTCCTTTGTCCAGATGTCGTACGCCTCGTCGTCCTCGGCATAGACGGTGACGTAGAGCTTGTCTTTCGGCAAGCCGAAGACTTCGGTGAGGAGTTCCCAGGCGTAGCGGATGGCGTCCTGCTTGAAGTAATCGCCGAAGCTGAAATTGCCCAGCATCTCGAAAAAGGTGTGGTGACGGGCGGTATAGCCGACGTTTTCCAGATCGTTGTGTTTGCCGCCAGCGCGGACGCACTTTTGCGCCGTCGTGGCGCGGCTGTAGGAACGCTTGTCGAAACCAAGGAAGACGTCCTTGAACTGGTTCATGCCCGCATTGGTAAACAGCAGCGTCGGGTCTTCGTGCGGCACGAGCGAACTGGAAGCCACAATCCGGTGGCCCTTGGATTCAAAGAATTTCAGGAATTTTTCGCGGATTTCAGCGGCTTTCATATACGTTGTGCTCTTGCGGGGAAGTTGCCCGGCGCGCGGGCGGAGGCGTGGCAGTCTATCATGCCGGGCTACCGGCTTTTGTCCGGTCGCTCACACACCTTCTCTCTTGTTTGCCGGACAGAAAACCATGGGACATCGCCTTTCCAAAATCTACACTCGCACCGGCGACGCTGGCGCTACAGGACTCGGCGACGGCTCGCGGGTCGCCAAAAACGATGCGCGCATCCACGCCATCGGCGAAATCGACGAAACCAACGCCCTCCTCGGCCTGCTGCTCGTCGAGGAACTGCCCGACGACGTGCGCGCGTTGCTGACCGGCGTGCAACACGATCTGTTCGACCTCGGCGGCGAAGTCTGCATCCCCGGCATGAGCCTGATCACCGCCCGGCAGGTCAGCCAGTTGGAAGCGGCCATCGACCGCTATAACGCCGGACTCGCACCGCTCAAGGATTTCATTCTCCCCGGCGGTTCCCGCGCCGCCGCGCAAGCTCACCACGCCCGCACCGTCTGCCGCCGCGCCGAGCGCGCGCTGGTGACGCTGGCGCAGGGCCAGCCCGTCAACGACGGCCCGCGCCAATATCTCAACCGTCTCTCTGACCTGCTTTTCGTGCTTGGCAGAATCCTCAACCGCGCGGCGGGACAAGACGACGTGCTGTGGCAGAAAGTACAGCGCGTTTGATTTCTGGACGAAACGCATTTGATTTCTGGACGCGATTTATGTTTCCAGCAGCCTCACATGTTGCTCGTCGGTCATCTCGTGCATGTGGCCGATGATCCACGGCGCGAGAACCCATTTACCACCAAAATAGCGCAGCGCGGGGTACGCTATGTCCGGGTTGCGAGGGGTGGTCGTCATGGCGTGTTTCCTTGAATTGCGCGAACAATAGTGATTTCGATGCCGTTGATGTCGGTTTCGGATAGCCCTAAAAATGGGCGGGCGGGAATGGTGACTTTGTGGCCGCGACCGGCGCGGTCAGTGCCAGTTTGATGGACGCCCGCGTCGGCGTGTGGGCCAAAACGGCGGTTGACTCCTACCACCAACCCATCCTCCGTGAGGCGATAGCTGACATTGGTCTTCATCGTGCCGGTATCGTCCAGCGGTCTAGTGCCAAACCGACCACGGCGCGCGCGGAGATTTTTTGTTACGTCAGACAGTCCCTGCCACGTCGTGCCATCGGGGGCTTTGCCCGTGATAAAACGTTGTTTTGTCGAATAGACGAGATCGCCACCGATTTCTTTGAGTGTGTCGGCGATTCCCGATATTGAACACTCGTTCGAGAGCCGTTTGAGCAGGTGTTGAACGCGGATTGAATCGACTTCAATTGTCAGAGTCGCCATTATTTACCTATAATGTGAGGGACTGGCGGGGAGTGCCTGGAACCGGGAACAGGATAGTTGAGCACTCGCTATGTATGGGGTTCGATTCCCCCCCTCGCCAGACCGCCTACCGCCTACAGAGGCTTCCATATTTTCCCCTTGATCGACGCATCAATGTCCGTCGCGCTGACACGAAACGCTGTGTCGACATGATTGAGTGGCGGCGCGCCAGTTTTTTTGGGATTGAATTCCACAACGATTTTTGTGGCATCGGTTTCGCCGTCTGCTACAAAAATAATTTTCCCAGAGTGCGTGTCGAGATAGATGCGCCCATCTGCCTTGGACTGCGTCACCAAACGTGGCAACGCACGCCACTCTGAAACAGAGAGCGCGTTGCCCGACAACGTGTGCCGACGCTGTTTTGCCCCGACAATCAACCGGTCGATGATGGCGATTTCAGCGGAGGCGGGGATCGGCAGGCTTTTGTCGCGCAACGCAGAAATTATTCCGTTGCTCAACGCCCCGATGATCGCAGTGCGGCCCCGAGGAACAGGGTCGGCCTGCCACGCGTCGACGGTTTCAGTCCACTTTAGCGCACGCTCCATCTCGATGACCGGTGCCATGGCTTCCCACATTTTTGCACCGATGGGCGCGCTCAGATTGATGAGTTTCTGTTCAACAAGATCAGCAAGTGGCGTGGTGCGTGCCGCGCCGGGGGCGTAGTCCCAGCCGGGGTCGATGCCGGGCGGCGTGCCGGTTTTGAGTGTCGGAATATTCCAGCCATTCGGCGGTTCCGTTTTCGATCCGTCGGCGGGCGCGGCCACTGCATGAACGTAACAGCCGCAGCCGAATCCGTTGGGGGGATAGTGGGTTTTCCAAAATGGGTCATCGGCGCGCAACGTGAGTAGACTGTCGCTCCAAGCTTTGTGTTCTAGCCTCGCGTGCTCGTTTCCAGAGTGAACGTACTGCCAAAACGGTCTGCGTTTGAGTAGTCCTGGCTCGGTCAGTTGAGCATATCTACCTGCTGCGTAGCTCGTTCGGAGGTTTGTCTCAAAGACAACTTTGGGGCGCCACGCCTCACC
This sequence comes from Azoarcus sp., assembly GCA_031289095.1. Classification (GTDB taxonomy): domain Bacteria; phylum Pseudomonadota; class Gammaproteobacteria; order Burkholderiales; family Rhodocyclaceae; genus WRNU01. The sequence goes on along the minus strand of JAITQD010000005.1, from coordinate 8,613 downwards.
TTTTGCTGTCCCTTCGCCAGTCCACCCCGTCCAGCCGTGACGTTGAACGATGTTGCTGAATTGAGAGCGGAATTCGTCGAGTCCCGTGCCGGTGGAAATGCTTTGTCCAACGGCACGGCGCAGATCGTCGAGCAGGTCTGCCTTCATTGCACCGGCTACGACGAATGCGCGGTCGTGCATGCCCTTTTCAATGTCGTCGTACCTGTTCGTCGGCAAGTTGAGCTTTCGGCGAAAAAAATCCAACACCTCCCTACTCAGAAGCGCAAGAACGCGGGAGCCGATAGACAAATCGACACAATAAAGGAAGCGCTGTAAAAGCGCAGCCCCGTCGTCATTGCAAGGAGGCGCGGGCAAACACCGCTTCTGCGAGGCGGGGGACTCCCCCCAGGTCAGCCAAAGACCCGACACACTCCCTTACGTAGCGCGTCTGGAAGACGGGGATAATCCCGGTTGCGTCTTTTCCGGCCTGCCGCCATGCCCCCTTTCGCCCCCCTGCTCCATTTGTTCGTCCTGACCCTCGCCGCCCTGCTTGCGGGCTGCGGCTCGCACGACGACGCGCCAACGCAGCCGCGCGCGGCGCTGGCGGTGACGACGGCACAGCCCGCGCTCGATCACTGGCCCATCCAGATCGTGGCCAACGGCAGCATCGAAGCCTGGCAGGAAGCGGTCATCAGTTCCGACGTACAGGCGTTGCGACTCGTCGAAGTGCGGGCGGACGTGGGGAACGTGGTCAAGGCCGGACAGGTGCTGGCGGTGTTCGACGACGAGACGGTGAAAATCGACGTGGCCCAGGCAAAGGCCGCACTGGCGCAGGCGGAAGCCGCCGTCGCGGCGGCGCGGGACAACGCAACGCGGGCGCGGGAATTGAGCGGCAGCGGCGCGATGAGCGAACAGGCGGTGACACAATCCCTGACCAGCGAACAGGCCGCGCTGGCGCAGGCAGCGGCGGCAAGGGCGGCGCTGGCGGCGCAACGGCTGCGGCTGGAACGCACGCGCGTCGTGTCGCCCGACGACGGCGTCATTTCAGCGCGCAGCGCTACGGTAGGCGCTGTATTCGGGCCGGGCGGCGAACTCTTTCGCCTCATCCGTCAAGGACGGCTGGAATGGCGCGCGGAACTGACCGACGCCGAACTCGAACGCATCGCTGCGGGCATGTCCGCACGCCTTGAGCTTGCGAACGGACGCACCGTGGAAAGCAAGGTGCGCATGGTCGCGCCCACAGTGAATGCGCACACGCGCACCGGGCTGGCCTACGTCGACCTGCCGCCGGATGCGGCGCTGCGGCCCGGCGTCTTCGCGCGCGGCGAATTCGACCTCGGCGCAAGCCCGGCGCTCACCGTGCCCTTGCAGGCGGTCTCCATGCGCGAGGCATTCAGCTACGTGTTCCGGCTGGAAGCGGACAACACGGTAAGACAAGTCAAAGTCGAAACAGGCCGCCGCCTCGGCGAGCGGCTGGAAATCGTCGCGGGCCTTGCGCCGGAAGCGCGCATCGCGGTGGAGGGCGCGGGATTCCTCAATGACGGCGACCACGTACGAGTTGTCGACGAATTGCCTCCCGCCGCGCTGGACAAGCCATGAACATGAACGTCTCGGCGTGGTCGATCCGCAACCCGATCCCGCCCATCATGCTGTTCGTGCTGCTGTGCGTGGCCGGAACGCTGGCCTTCCAGCGCATGAAAATCCAGAACTTCCCCGACATCGACCTGCCGATGGTGTCGGTATCCGCCTCGCTGCCGGGCGCTGCGCCGGGACAACTCGAAAACGACGTAGCGCGCAAAATCGAAGATTCCATCGCCACCGTCCAGGGCCTCAAGCACCTCTCCACCTCGATCCAGGACGGCGCCGTGGCGATGCTGGTCGAATTTCGTCTGGAAAAACCCTTGCAGGAAGCCGTGGACGACGTGCGTTCCGCCGTCTCGCGCGTACGTTCCGATCTGCCCGCCGATCTGCTCGATCCGATCATCAACCGCGTGGACATGGCCTCGCAGCCGATCCTTGCGTTCACCATCGCCTCGCCGCGGCGCGACGACGAAGCCCTGTCATGGTTCATCGACAACGAACTCTCGCGCCGGCTGATCGCGGTCAAAGGCGTTGGCGAAGTCAAGCGCGTCGGGGGCGTCTCGCGCGAGGTGCGCGTCACCCTCGACCCCTTGCGTCTACAGGCGCTGGGCGCGACGGCGACGGAAATCTCGCGCCAGATCCAGCAGGTGCAGATCGAAAGCGCCGGGGGCCGCGCCGACCTCGGCAACGGCGAACAGCCGGTGCGCACACTCGCCAACGCCGCCTCCGCCGAAGAACTGGCGCGCCTGCAAATCGCCCTCGCCGACGGGCGGCGCATCCGCCTGTCCGACGTGGCGACGGTGGAAGACACCGTCGCCGAACGGCGCATGCTCGCCTTTCTTGACGGCAAGCCGGTGGTCAGTTTTGAAGTCTCGCGCAGCCTGCACGAAAGCGAAGTCGAAGTCGGCGCGGACGTGCGCGCCGAACTGCGCCGGATTCTCGCCGCCAATCCCGATCTCGAACTCACCGAAGCATTCGATTTCGTCAGCCCGGTGCAGGAAGAATACGAAGGCTCCATGCACATGCTCTACGAAGGCGCACTGCTTGCCGTGCTCGTCGTCTTCCTGTTCCTGCGTGACGTGCGCGCGACCTTCATTTCCGCCCTCGCCCTGCCCCTGTCGGCCATCCCAGCCTTCTTCGGCGTCGACCTTTTCGGCTACACCATCAACCTCGTCACCCTGATCGCCATGTCGCTGGTCATCGGCATTCTCGTCGATGACGCCATCGTCGAAGTCGAAAACATCGTTCGCCACCTGCGCATGGGTAAAACGCCCCGGCAAGCGGCCTTCGACGCCACAGCGGAAATCGGTCTCGCCGTCGTCGCCACCACCTTCACACTGGTCGCCGTCTTCCTGCCCACCGCGTTCATGGACGGCATCGCCGGACTGTTCTTCAAGCAATTCGGCTGGACGGCGACGCTGGCCGTCGTGATGTCGCTTGTCGTCGCCCGCATGTTGACGCCAGTACTGGCGGCCTACTGGCTGCGCCCTTTCGCACAAAACCACGCCGAACCAGCCTGGACAGACTGGTACGCGGCCAAAGCGCAATGGTGCCTCGCCCACCGCAAGACCACCGTCCTGTGTTCGGGCGCGTTCTTCCTCGCCTCGATCGCGCTGATCCCCACCCTGCCCGAAGGCTTCATGCCGGGCGACGACAACTCACAGACGCAGGTGTATCTAGAACTCGCCCCCGGCTCGACGCTGGAGCAAACCCGCCGCATCGCCGAAGAAGCGCGCGTCCGCCTCATGCGGGTAAAACACGTCCAGCGCGTCTACACCGCCATCGGCGGCGGCAGCGCCGGGGCCGATCCCTTTGCGCTGCTCCTGCGGGGCGACGCCGTGCGCCGGGCCACCCTGACCATCCTGCTCTCGCCGCGCGGCGAGCGTCCACGCAAACAAGTCATCGAAACCGACATCCGCAACGCCCTCGAAACCCTGCCCGGCACGCGCTTCAAAGTCGGACTGGACAGCTCGCGCGAACACTACGTGCTATCCATATCGGGCGACGACCCCAAAGCATTGGGCGAAGCGGCGCTCGCCATCGAACGCGACCTGCGCGCTGTACCGGGCCTGGGCAACGTCAAATCCAGCGCCAGCCTGATCCGTCCCGAAATCGCCGTGCGTCCCGACTTCGCCCGCGCCGCCGACCTCGGCATCACCAGCCGCGCCATTGCCGACACCTTGCGCATCGCCACCATGGGCGACTACGACGTCGCGCTCGCCAAACTCAATCTACTGCAACGGCAGGTGCCGATTCTGGTGCGGCTCGCAGACAGCGCGCGTCAAAATCTCGACGTACTCGCGCGCCTGACCCTGCCCGGCGCGCGCGGCCCGGTAATGCTCGGAGAAATCGCAACGCTCGAACTCGCCGCCGGCCCGGCGCAAATCATGCGCTACGACCGCTCCCGCAGCGTGCGGATGGACGTCGAACTGGGCAGCGTGCCCATGGGCGACATCTCCGCGCGCGTTCCCGAACTCCCCTCGGTGCGCGCCCTGCCCGCCGGGATAAAAATTGGCGAAGTGGGCGACGCCGAAATCATGGGCGAACTCTTCACCAGCTTTGCGCTTGCCATCCTCATCGGCATCCTGTGCATCTACACGGTGCTCGTGCTGCTGTTCAGAAACTTCCTGCAACCCGTGACGCTGCTCACCGCGCTGCCGCTCTCGCTCGGCGGCGCGTTTGTCGCCCTGCTCCTCACCCACACGGCCCTGTCGATGCCCTCGCTGATCGGACTCATCATGCTGATGGGCATCGCCACCAAAAACTCGATTCTGCTCGTCGAATACGCGATCACTGCGCAACAGGAACGCGGCCTTTCCCGCGCCGACGCGCTCATCGACGCCTGCCGCAAGCGCGCCCGCCCCATCGTCATGACCACTGTCGCCATGGGCGCGGGCATGCTGCCGCTGGCGCTTGGCCTGGGCGATGCCGACACCAGCTTTCGCGCCCCGATGGCGGTAACGGTCATCGGCGGTCTGGTGACGTCGACAATATTGAGCCTGCTCGTCGTACCGGTGGTGTTTACCTACGTGGATGACTTCGCGCGCTGGATCGGGCGGACGGATTCCCGCAAGACGCCTTGAGGATCGCCCTTTCACGAGAACATGTTTATCCGGTCGAATCCCGCACTTTCTTGTTTTTCTTGCGCGAAGCCATCCACCAAAACAGGCCGGAAAGAGCAACAAGAACCAACACTGAAATCGCCCATGCGTTACTATCGAACACGCTTTCATATAAACATGACACCGTCGTCTCAGTCCCTTCATACCCCAGATCCACCAACACAATACGATTAGAAGCATCGTCCTCGACGACACGCATAAAGGACTTGAAACCGGGTGACGACAATACAAGGCACACTTCCACGCTGTCTGGCGATGTACACAGATAGCCAAAAAACTTGAACGAAAACACACATACAGCAAGCATAAAACATAAAACAGAGACAGTACGTTTCAGAAATAACATTTCAAAGTCCTTTCACGGGAACATAAGGATAAAGATAGTCACCAGGACACACAGTAGGATTGCTTTTAGCAAAATCCCTATGACCGCCTATTGTCGTAATTGCATATTGAGTTTCCAGCCATGCGATCATTGAGTACATCGAGCTTATCTGCTGCACAGTAGGTTGGCTGTCACCATCCAGATCGGGCATCCACCAAATGGCGTTCCCTGGGTTAAAGTCTCCCAACACATTTATTCCAATTCTTCCCGAATTATTTTGCTCAATGTGTCGTCCTCTATATTTCAGAGGACGCCCTTCATACACCGTACCATTGGGCGCAATAAGAAAATGATATCCAATCTCCTCCCAACCCCGGGTAACTATATGATTTTTTTCTATTCCTTGCGGGGTGTCTATACCACCATCGCCAGAATGATGAATAGCAATACAAAAAAACGGGGTTATACTATTGGCGACCATATCGTCCGTTTTTAGCCTTTCCAGATCTGGCTTCAACGCCCTCCATTCATTCAACGGCACAATGTGGGGCCGGGTGCCGTTACCCTTCGCAAGCGCCATGATCGACACAATCGGCACATCCTGTGCCGATTCGGGTAAACCACCCTGTGCGTTTTCGGGTTGGGGGGCACTCCATATATCGTACAGGTTGAAGAATTGTCGACCCGCCTGCGGTTTCATGGCCCGGAGCGATACGTGAAGCGTGGGGCTCAACGCGGTGATTTCGATAGTTTGTTCGGCCTGCTGCGGGTTAGCGTCCGTCTTGATTCTCACGTAACCGCCGGCTGCGCAGGCAATCAGGTAATGCCTGTATTGCCCGTTCTGGCTCCTGTCGCTTGCGGACAGCTTGAGCGTGATCGTCTGACCCAATGTGAGAACCAGCCGCCCCTTCACGGGCGAGCCACCATACTTGAACACAGGCATGATGATTTCATTGTGAAAAATACTGTGCGATTGTACGCATGGCTCACGTTAATGTCGATACTTGTACAATCGGCGCATTATCCATACGGCAAGATCGTCGCCTCCGGCGCGAGCGTGCTTTGCGTCACCCTAAAAAACCCACATATCCTTTAAAATGGCCGCCTTCCGAGGAGCGTTGCGAGAGGCCTTTGGCGTCCCAGGCTCGGAATTTTCAACGGCGCTCGCCCTTTCAGTCTTCAACCCCTGCCGGGTTCGGGTATGGAGGAAACGGGCGTCGGCTTTTGCCGCGCCTTCCTTCTCCGCGCTCCCGGCATCATGACAAGGAACGACCGCCATGAGCGCAACCCATGAATACGTAATCGCCGACCTCGCCCTCGCCGCCTGGGGGCGCAAGGAAATCGCCATCGCCGAAACCGAAATGCCCGGCCTGATGGCGATCCGCGAAAAATTCGCCCCAAGCCTGCCCCTGAAAGGCGCGCGCATCACCGGCTCGCTGCATATGACCATCCAGACGGCGGTGCTGATCGAAACCCTGACCGCGCTGGGCGCAGAAGTGCGCTGGGCCTCCTGCAACATCTTTTCCACCCAGGATCACGCCGCCGCCGCCATCGCCCAAAGCGGCGTTCCCGTTTTCGCCGTCAAGGGCGAGAGCCTGGAAGACTATTGGGATTACACCCATCGCATCTTTGAATGGCCGGACGGGCAAACGTATTCCAACATGATTCTCGACGACGGCGGCGATGCGACCCTGCTGCTGCATCTGGGCGCGCGAGCGGAAAAAGACGCTTCCGTGCTGGCAAATCCCACCTGCGAAGAAGAAACCGTGCTATTCGCCGCCATTGGCAAAAAGCTCGCCCAATCGCCGCGCTGGTATTCGACCCGCATCGCCCACATCAAGGGCGTCACCGAGGAAACGACCACCGGCGTGCATCGCCTCTACCAAATGCACGCCCGGGGCGAACTCAAATTCCCCGCCATCAATGTCAATGATTCGGTGACGAAATCCAAATTCGACAACCTCTATGGCTGCCGCGAATCGCTGGTCGATGGCATCAAACGCGCCACCGACGTGATGATCGCGGGCAAAATCGCTGTCATCCTCGGCTACGGCGACGTCGGCAAAGGCTGCGCCCAGTCATTGCGCGGCCTCGGCGCGACCGTCTGGATTACCGAAATCGACCCCATCTGCGCCCTGCAAGCGGCGATGGAAGGCTACCGCGTGGTTGACATGAACGAAGCCGCCGCGCAGGGCGACATCTTCGTCACCACCACCGGCAACGTGCGGGTCATCACCCACGAGCACATGCGGGCGATGAAGAACAACAGCATCGTCTGCAACATCGGCCATTTCGATTCCGAAATCGACGTGGCGAGCCTGCGCCAATACCAGTGGGAAAACATCAAACCCCAGGTCGACCACATCGTTTTCCCGGACGGCAAGCGCATCATCCTGCTCGCTGAAGGACGGCTGGTGAACCTCGGCTGCGCCACCGGCCACCCGAGCTTTGTGATGAGCAATTCTTTTGCCAATCAAACGCTGGCGCAGATCGAGCTATTCACCAAAACAGCAGACTATCCGATCAACGTCTACACCCTGCCCAAACAATTGGACGAAATGGTGGCGCGCCTGCACCTGGAGAAGATCGGCGCACATCTGACCACGCTCAGGCCAGAACAGGCCGCCTATATCGGCGTGCCGGTCGAAGGGCCGTACAAGGCGGAGCATTACCGGTATTGACCATCGCTTGCCTTTTCCCGGCGGTGGCCGCCACTATCGCCAGGGGAAATCGGCATTTTAGGGAAACGCTGAATACCGTTCGCCATTCGCGCCGCACGCAGGCGCTCCACACCCCCAGGAGATTGCATGAACATTCCCAAGCAACTCATCGCCGCCCGTTATGGCGATGCCTCACAGCTCCCGCCAGCGGCATGGTCGCCGGTCATCGAACATCTGCTCAGTCACCGTTCGGTGCGCGCCTACCTGCCTGAGCCGGTGAGCGATGCGCAACTCACCGCCATCGTTGCCGCAGCGCAGTCGGCGTCGAGTTCGTCCAACTTGCAGGCCTGGAGCGTGATCGCGGTGCGCGACGCCGCGCGGCGCGCAAGGCTGGCCGAACTGACGGGCGGAAACACGCACATCACAGAAGCGCCGTTGCAACTGGTTTGGATCGCCGACCTCGCCCGCCTGGAACACCTGACCCACATTACCCAACGCCCCGGCGAGGCGCTCGATTACCTCGAAATGTTCCTCGTCGCCGCCATCGACGCCGCGCTGGCGGCGCAGAACGCGGCAGTGGCGGCGGAATCGCTCGGCCTCGGCATCGTGTACATCGGGGGCATGCGCAACAAGCCGGAAGAAGTCGCCGAACTGCTCGGCCTGCCGCCCAAAACCGTCGCCGTGTTTGGCATGTGCGTGGGCAAGCCCGATCCGGCAAAGCCCGCCGACATCAAACCGAGACCGCCGCAGTCGGTGGTGCTGCACGACGAACGCTACTCGCTCGACGCCCAGACGCCGGGCATTGAAGCCTACAACGCCGCCATGGCGCACTTTTACGAAGAACAGAAAATGAAGGTGCATGGCACCTGGGCCGTGCACTCGTCCAAACGGGTCGCCAACGCGGGCGCACTGTCCGGACGCGACCGGCTGGCCGAGGCCCTGCACG
>JAITQD010000013.1 GCA_031289095.1 Azoarcus sp. | reverse complement strand
GACACGGATCCCTTCCCGGCGATGAACCCGGCCCGCCGTATCGCTCACCTGGACATGGACGCTTTTTTCGCGTCCGTGGAATTGCGCCATTACCCGGAATTGCGGGGCCATGCCGTGGTGGTGGGCGGCGCGCGGGTGTTCCAGCCGGAAACGCTGCCCGGCGGCAGCCGCCGTTTTGCCCGCCTGAAGGATTACGCCGGACGCGGCGTGGTGACGACCTCCACCTACGAAGCCCGCGCCCTGGGGGTATTTTCCGGCATGGGACTGATGAAATCGGCGCAGCTTGCGCCCGAGGCCATTTTGCTGCCCGCCCAATTCGACGCCTACCGCGACTATTCGCGCCGCTTCAAGGCCGCCGTGGCGGCCATCGCCCCGGTCATCGAAGACCGGGGCATCGACGAAATCTACATCGACCTGACGGACATTCCCGAAGCGGCCCTGCCGCTGGCCAAACGCCTCAAGGCCGCGGTGTTGACGGCAACGGGATTGACCTGCTCCATCGGCATTGCCGCCAATAAACTCCTCGCCAAGATCGGCTCCGATCTGGACAAGCCGGACGGCATCACCCTGTTGGGGCCGGACGATCTTGCGGCCCGCATCTGGCCCCTGCCGCCCAGAAAGATCAACGGCATCGGCCCCAAGGCGGCGGCCAAGCTCGATCGTCTGGGCATCGCGAGTATCGGCGCGCTGGCGGCGGCATCGCCCGCTTTTTTGATCGAACACTTCAGCCCCGGCATTGGCGCGTGGCTGCATCAGGCCGCCAACGGCATCGACGAGCGGCCCGTGGTGACCCGCCGCGAACCCAAGTCCATCAGCCGCGAAACCACCTTCGAGCAGGATTTGCACGCGCGTCAGGATCGGGAAGCGCTTTCCCGGCATTTCACGGAACTCTGCCTGCGCGTCGCGGCGGATTTGGCCCGCCAGGGGTATGTGAGCCGCACCATCGGCGTCAAGCTGCGCTTTGCCGATTTCCAGTCCGTCACCCGTGAAATTACCCTGCCCGCCGCCATTGGCGAGGGCCGGGCCATTCGCCGCGCCGCCGGCGAATGCCTGAAACGCATTCCCCTCGAACGCCGCATCCGGCTGCTGGGCGTGCGCTGCGGAGGATTGATTCCGGTGGGCAAGACGGACAACGCGCCCGCAGAGCCGCAGGGGAAACTGGGGTTTTAGCGGAACAGCGAGGTAAAGTGGTCAGCGCTTAGCCTGGACAAGGCCGAAGGCCGCCGTCTGGCCATCGTACCGTTCGCCGCGAAGCGGCGGTGATTTTATAGCGGTTCCCAAAAAATCATTTTAACGGCGAGGTAGCGCCGAAAATTTTCCTCCTCTGATTCCGATTTGCCATAGAAACCCAATGAGCTACGGCCAAGGCAAGACTTTCCCTCACCCCAAGCTCCGCCCCCTCTCCCCACCCCCTCCCCCGCCAGGGGGGAGGGGCTATATGTTCCCTCCCCCCTCGCGGGGGAGGGTGCCCCGAAGGGGCGGGAGAGGGGAAGGCGGTTCAAGTTGAGCCAGCTTTTCCGCAAACCTCGCCCCAAACCCCAAACCCCAAACCCCAACTCGAGACGAACACCTGTTTGCCTGACGCGACGCCTGGCTTGTGAATAAAAGGTTCGGTCCGCGCAGGCCGGGTTGCGGCGTAGCGGAAACCCGGCTTTTCACCGGCCAACACCGGATTTCCACTTCGTTTCAACCCAGCCTGCCGCGCCGCTTTTTCAGGCTCCGCCAAGCGATCACGCGGCCAATGCCGTCACCGGCGGCTTCAACCCCTGGATTTCTCGTCTGACGGATAGGCGCGCGAAAACGCGACGATCACCTCGCGGACGAGTTTGCGCTGTGGCATGGGAAGCTTGAGGAAAGCCTCGAAAATATCGCGTTCCTCGAAGCCGACGCCTTCATCCCAGCGCTTGCGCGCCTTCAGGATGCGTTCCTTGATTTCCTTGCCGAAGCCCAATTCCTGAGGCGTCACGCGCAACCAGTCGGCCAGCGCGACGACCTTGCCATACGGGGGAATCACCTCGCCGCGTAACCAGCGGCGGACACCGTGCAAGGTCATCGGCTCGCCCCTGTAACGCAGGTTGAACTCGCGTTCCAGCACTGAAGGCTTGGCCTCGTAGCCGGCGGCTATCATCGCTGCGGCCAATCGCTCCGCAAAATCCGCGCCGAATTTATCCATGGCCTAACGTTACTGGTGTTGACTAAAAGTTACGTACATAGTTAAACTACGAGTTCGACTTTCAGTCACGCGCGGAGTTGATTAGTTCAATTCGGCGATGCGACCCGTGTTTGGGCAGAGCATCCAGGATTTGTTTAGCTGGGGGGTGAAGCGGGCGCGCCACTGTCGAACAAGGGCTTGACGGGTTTTGATGCTGTTCTGTCAAGCGATGAAGTGCATTGAGGGCAGAGACATTTAACTTACTGAATTAAAAATGAAAATGACTCTGACCTCAATGGCACTTTCGATCATTTCGGCTGAATATCCGGGGAACCGGATGACAATCCCAGCGCCTGCCTAATTTACGAAGTTTTTTTACACCAGCGAAAGAGAAAAACCATGCGGCACACTTTTATCAAAACAACGTTTGTCCTGACAACATGCCTACTTTTGACGGCCTGCCATACGTTCAAGACGAGTGGTCAAACTTATGAACAGCAGAAAGCCGAGCGGGAAAGTATGCGGGAAGTCGAACGTGAGTTACTTGAACGACGCAAGTCTTACATCATGGCCTACATGAAAAACAACAAGATTCGTGGTGAGCCAATCATCCATAACATCCTTCCCCTTGCTCTTACCCTAGACCTTCCCCCGCCGCCAGTATCGACGTCTCTTGACGCCGCCTCTTTTCACGCCTCAGCTCACGCCAGAAGCACCCCACCCTTTGGCGTCTCACCGTCGATACCCGTCTACGATGGGGCTGCCGCCGATGAGCTAACCAAACTGATCAACAGTGGGAAGAAAAACATTGTCGTAACCTCCTCCGATTCGAGATTGGCTGAACTCACGTTGGAAGAGGCGCTTGACAGGATAGAGGCCCCTGACGAGGCGATGACTATCTATTTGCAAAGCGACAAATACCGTGGGTTTATAGTCGGTGACTTTGCCGCCACGCCGCCGGGACGAGAAACGCAAAAGAAGCGAGAGACGCAAGAAGAGCGAGAGGCGCGCAAGGAGCGAGAGGCGTATGAATACGTCGCACGTATGCATTTACTAAACATTCCCGTGGGCGCAAAGGCAAATGCAAAAAACATCGTGTTGAAATTTATTCCGCAATAACAAACGACGTGCGGATTAAATCGGTCAGAGTCATTGTCATTTCAAATTCAATAAGTTAAATGTCTCTGACCATAATTCTACTGTTAATGCTAGTGCAATTTCCAGAGCGATTTAGTATACGGACGTTAGCCTTTTAACAACACAGGATGTCCTATGAACATACCGAGCATTTTACGCAATCTCTTTTTGTTTGTGTCCTTGTCTTCTGGCTTCTCTGCCAATGCTCAAAACTTGACTCCGGTACAAATCAAGCAGATTGAGGATATTGCCAGATTCACTGCCGCGCATATCAATAGCAATGTAAATAAACAGGAATTTAAGCAGGAAATGCTGGACCAAGGAATTATATCGGTTAACGCAACTGCGGTTGGTAGAAATGTCCGATCTGAGTACATTATACCAGTGAGAATGCCGCCCAACGCAATCAAAGAGTGGTTGGACGAAACGAAAGCTGAAATCATTCCGAAAATTTGTGCTCTGAATAAAAATAACAATGCCTTTAACCGAGGTCTATCCTACACATATGCGTACAGTAACGTCTATGGCGAAAAATTGGGCGAAGTTTTCGTAGATAAAGCCACTTGCAGGAATTTGGAGCTGTGAATCATTTTCGTTATCGAGTTAATACGGCGCTTAATCTCGTTTTTCTTCGGTTATTGGGCGTCACGCGACAATGCCGCGTAATACCCGTTTAACTTTGCGTTAGACATACGGAGAAAACGATGAAACCACAT
>JAITQD010000087.1 GCA_031289095.1 Azoarcus sp. | reverse complement strand
CATGCTGCCCGGTCGGCGCTCCCAGACAAATCTCCGCCACATTGCGGGCGAGGATCAGGCACTGCATCACCGTCATTTCCCGCCCATCAGCGGCAAAAGGCGCATCTCCCGGATGCTCGTAATGGCGCACCGGGCCGGTAAAGACAGTCGGAATGCCCCAGTCCTCCAGCATGGCCGTTCCAAGGTCGGCATGGGACATCGCCAGGGTTTGCTGCTCCAGTTCCGCGAGATCGGCGCCCGGCGCCTCCACCAGTTCGGCGAGCAAGCGTCCGTATTTGACCGGGTAGACGGTGGCCAGCGCCAGTTCGCCAATCCGCGCCAGCAAACCAATACTGAAAAGCTCATCGGCCGCCACCAAACGGATACGTCCGGCCAGCACCTGCATGGAAATCGCCATGATCAGCGACGACGACCAGAAGCGCGAATAATCGAACCCCGGGCAGCCGCCTTTGCGATAATTCGACAGCAGGGAAAAACCGAGCACCATGGCGCGCACGGCGGGCAGCCCCACCACCATCAGCGCCTCCTGCACCGAAACGATGGCGCGCTGCCGGAAAAGCATGCCGTTGGCCGCCTTGATGAGCCGCCCAACGAAAGCCGGGTCGCCCTTGATGATCCGCGCCAGATCGACAGTGGAAACCGACTCGTCCTGTGTCATGCGCATGACCGCCAGCGCGACCCCGCGTGGCGAGGGCAGATGGCCGGTGGCTTTGATCTGTGCGAAACGGTTGAGGTCGATCTGTGAAGGCATGACGAATATCCGTTGTGTTACCATCCGAGAGACGAGAAATGACCACGCGAAGTATTGCAATTTTCAATGGAATATGCCATGAACCTACGGTATGTATGTGTTGCATTACACACTCGGTTTGCCACAGCATGTGCCATATGTCCGCTTTGAGGAGCTTCTGCATACTTTATTTTACGTCATCCTGCGTAAAACGAAGTCGTCTCAGGATTCGTGGATGCCGCAGCTACTCACAGCATGATGGTACGGGACTTTTGCAGAATTCCCCAAAATAGGCTCGAACCCGGAACAAACCCAGCCTGAAACAGGCACATTGACAAATGCCTCTCTGCCATCCATGAATTTCTGCTCCGAATGCGGCACGCGTGTCGCCTTGAGCATTCCACCCGGCGACACGCGACTGCGCCACGTCTGCATGAATTGCGGGAAAGTTCACTACCAGAATCCAAAATTGGTCGTCGGGGCCATTCCGGTCTGGGAAGAAAGAATATTGCTGTGCCGCCGCGCAATCGAACCCCGGCGCGACAAATGGACATTGCCTGCGGGCTTCATGGAAAACCACGAGACGACCGCCGATGCCGCCATCCGCGAAACGCTGGAGGAAGCCTGTGCCAGGGTCGAATTGGGCGAAATGTTCACCCTCATTGACCTGCCGCATATCGACCAAGTACATATCTTTTACCGCGCCCGCCTGCTCGATGCCGATTTTCGCCCCGGCGACGAATCGCTCGAAACTGTGCTTTTCACCGAAGCCGATATTCCCTGGAGCGACATCGCCTTCCCCACCACTACTTTGACCTTGCGCCGCTATTTTGACGACCGGCGTAGCGGATGCTGGTGCTTTCATGGCCTCGCCGCCGGCACGGAAGTGACGGCGGCAGACCTCCATGGCGGTCTCCCCCAAGGAATCTCTGCACAACCTCTGTAGTGGTGCACCTGCGGGCGCACAGCGCGCCAACATGCAGAAGGAGGTTATACAGACCGTTCCCTAAAGTTTTGACGCAAACCCCCGTTACCCGTCGTAGGAGTACTGCAAACCACATTTGGAAACCAGCGATGCCCGGAACGGACGCACATGCGGTCTGTCCGATGCACGGTCGCATTCGTGAGCAAAATCGGAGCCATGGCGCAGGAAGTTCGCACAGAAACCGGCAAGTTCAAAGTATAGGATGCACGGACACACAGGGAGGAACACGACCAATGATCGCACCGAAGCACAAAACAGGGATGCGCCTCCTGAGCCTGCAAGAAGGGCGCGCACTTCTGGCGCTGTACGAGACCATGCTCGAAACGGCGCGCGCGCGCGACTGGGAGCGCCTGGCCGGAATCGAGCATCAGGCGGCGGCACTTCGTGATGCGGCTGTCGCCCAAGCGGCGTCAAAGGACGCGGGAACCCCAGAGCCAGGAGATGTGAAGGCGCTGATGGAACTGCTCACCCGCATCCAGGTTCTCGACCGCGAAATCCGCGATTACGTGGAGCCGGCGCGCGAAGATACGCGCCAGCAACTGGCCTCCGAAGTCAAAGGGCGCGCCCTGCGTGGCGCTTATGGCAGCCTCGACGCCCCCGGATGATCGGCATGAGACAGGATTGGAAGCCATAGCATGATTCCCTCGGATCTCGCCGCCCGCCTGCGTTTTCTGCATGAAGCCAGTCTTTTCGAGACTTCACCGCCGGTGGGGGAGTTACAGCGCACACGCGAAATCCAGACCCAGTTGCAGGAACTGTTGCCGGGGCGGCGGTTTCTCGCCACCCTGCAACGCACGCTGCCCGACGGCACTTTTCGCGCCCTGGTCGCGGGGCAGCAGGTCACGCTGGCGCTCAACGCATCGGCCCAGCCGGGCGATACGCTCGAACTGATCGCCACTGACGTCACTCCCAAAATGGTGCTGTCGCGGCTGGCAAGCGACAACGCGGCGCTCGCCGGATCGGCCCGCTCCAATCTGAGTCCGACTGGACAACTCATCAGCTTTCTGCTCACCGGCCAGCCCGCCGCCAAACCCGCAACACTGGCGAACGGAACCCCCTTCATCGGCGCCCCACCCGCCACGGCGAACACCGCCGCCCAGACTGCTTCCAGCACCCAGATCGCCGCTGGCGCGCAAATCGGCATCAACGCCCAACTCGCGCCCATGCTGCGTCAGGCGCTGGCGCAAAGCGGCCTGTTCTACGAATCGCACCTGGTGCAATGGCTGGCGGGGAAAATCGACCTCGCCACACTGGCGCGCGAGCCTCAAACCCAGGGCATGCAACCGCCAGGACAGCCGCCGGCCAGCAGCGCCGGCACAGCATCCGCACCGGCGTCCGCCGCCAACACTGGCGCGGCGTCTTCCGCGCAGACGCCGGGCAGCACGGGAGCAGCGGCAGGCGCGGCCAATGCCGCCGTGCAGGCGCTGGCGCGCCAGGAAGAACCCGTCGCCCGCATCACCGGGCAGCCCGCCGACAACGCCCCGCGCGGCCCGATCGCCGAGCGCCTGCTGCCCATCGTACATCAGCAACTCGAAACGCTCGCCAGCCAGCAATACGTCTGGCACGGCATGGCATGGGCGGGACAGGCATTCGAATGGATCATCGAAGACCCACGCGGTGAAGGCCGCCCCGGCGGCGAGGAAGACGTCCAGGAATGGAACACCACCCTGCGCCTGCGCCTGCCCCGCCTCGGCGGCGTCGAAGCCTGCGTACGCCTGAATGCGGGCGGCGTCGCCCTGCGGCTCGGCGTAGATGATGACAGCATCGCAGCGATTTTCGAAAAGCACCGAGACGAGCTGGCCGAGGCGCTGGCGGCAGCCGGCGTGCCGCTCACCGGCATGGTGGTGGAGCGCCGCGATGGCCGCTGAAGAATTCACTTCGCGCGACGAAGCCGTCGCCCTTACCTACGCCCCAGGCGACAGCGCTCCGACGGTCGTCGCCAAAGGGCGCGGCTTGGTCGCGCGGGAAATCATCGAGCGCGCCCGCGAAGCCGGCGTTTACGTACATGAGTCGCCCGAACTCGTTTCCCTGTTGATGCAAGTCGATCTCGACGCGCACATTCCGCCGCAACTCTATGCCGTGATCGCCGAACTGTTGGCTTGGCTCTACCGCATCGAAGCGGGCGATGCGCCGCCGCCCCCAGAATTCAGCACACTCGCCGGGCAAAATTAAAGGTGACGGACACCGTGTCGTGATATAAGGGAAGGCATGCCATGCCATACCATGCAAGTGCTCACTGAATCGTCTTACCGAATCGAATAGCATGCCAATGTCAAATAAAGCCAATGACGAGCATGGCGATCTCCCCATCCCCCCCGTGCAGGGAGACGATCTGGAGCATTACCTGCTGCGCGGACGCAGCCAGGTGCGCCGTCTGTTGCAGGAACTGATCGACGCCCGCGCCCTCATCAGTGTCCACCTGCTCCCCGGAGGTCTCTCCTTCCTCAGCACCATCCTCACGCTTTCCGATGACGAGGAATGGATCTTTCTCGATGCCAGCCCGAACGAAACCATCCATCGCCGCACCCTGGAGGCCGAGCGCCTGCTGTGCGTCACCCAGTTGAACCGGATTCGCATCCAGTTCCGGCTCACCCACAGCGCCGACGTGCCGATCGAAGGCCGCGGCGCGCTCGCCACCCCCATTCCCACGGAAATCCTGCGCCTGCAACGGCGTGACGCTTTCCGCCTGCAAGTACCGCTTTCCCATGACCTGAAATGTATCCTGCCCGCGCAGGAGCGAAAATCCGGCGACACCCAAAGTCACAAGCGGACAATCGAAGTGCCGGTCATCGACATCAGCGTGGGCGGTCTGTCGGTGGAGATTCCGGCCAGCAAGGCTCCACCTGCTGTGGGTGACACGATCAACGGCTGCCACCTGAAGTTGCCCGGCGACCTCGTTGGCATCAATCTCGAAGTCCGCAACCATGGCCGCCGCATCCTCGGCAACGGCACGGAAACGCTACGCCTCGGCTGCGGCTTCGTCGCCCTACCCGCCCAGGCCGCCAATCAGATCCAGCGTTACATTTACCAGACCGAGCGCGAAATCCACTCGCGCGAATGACACGCGCGGTCAGCGCGTCACAGCGTCTCCAGCCGTAACCGCGTCACCTTCCCCTGCACCGCATCGAGCGCCTCGATCCGTGCGAGTGCGGCGTCGGCGTTTTTCTCCACCGTCCGGTGCGTGAGGATGATGATGTCGGTCTGCGATTCGCCCTCGCCCGCCTCCTTCTGAACCATGGCGTCTATCGAAATGCCGCCGTCGGCGAGGATGCGGGTGACGTCGGCGAGCACGCCGGGCTTGTCCAACACCCGCAGGCGCAGGTAATAGGAGGTGACCGTTTCCCCGATCGGCAACACCGGCACATTCCGCACTTGGTCGGGCTGGAAGGCGAGGTGCGGCACACGGTGCTCGGGGTCGGCGGTGTGGAGTCGCGTGATGTCGATGAGATCGGCGATCACCGCGCTGGCGGTGGGCTCCGCCCCTGCCCCCTTCCCGTAATAGAGCGTAGCGCCAACGGCATCGCCCTGCACCAGCACCGCGTTCATTGCCCCTTCGACGTTGGCGAGCAAGCGTTTGGCCGGAATCAGCGTCGGATGCACACGCAGTTCCACCCCCTGCTCGCGGCGGCGGGCGATGCCCAGGAGCTTGATGCGATAACCCAGTTGCTCGGCGTAAGCAATGTCGATGGATTCGAGACGGGTGATGCCTTCGATGTGCGCACGGTCGAACTGCATCGGAATGCCGAAGGCGATAGCGCTCATGATCGTCGCCTTGTGCGCGGCATCCACCCCCTCGATGTCAAACGTGGGATCGGCCTCGGCATAACCGAGCGCTTGCGCTTCTTTCAGCACCTCGGCGAAGGGCAGCCCCTTGTCGCGCATCTCGGAGAGAATGAAATTGGTGGTGCCATTGATGATCCCTGCCACCCACTGGATGCGGTTGGCGGAAAGCCCCTCGCGCAGCGCCTTGATGATGGGAATGCCGCCGGCCACCGCCGCCTCGAAGGCCACCATCACATCGCGCTGGCGCGCGGCGGCAAAAATTTCGTTGCCATGCACGGCCAGCAGCGCCTTGTTGGCGGTGACGACGTGCTTGCCGTGCTCGATGGCCGCCAGCACCAAGTCTTTCGCCACCGTGTAGCCACCGATCAATTCGATCACGATGTCGATTTCCGGGTCGCGCACCACCGCAAAAGCGTCGTCGGTGAGCCTGACGTCATCCCCCACGAGCGAGCGCGCGCGTTCGATGTTTCTGTCCGCCACCGTGGCAATGCGAATTTCGCGTCCCGCCCGGCGCGCGATTTCGTCCGCGTTGCGTTTGAGAACGGTAAAAGTGCCGCCGCCGACTGTGCCAATACCCAGAAGGCCCACGTTGATCGGTTTCATGTAAGCGTTTTCCTGAAACAAAATGAAGGGATGATGAAGCCTTCCCGAAAGTAAAAACGGTGCGCCGCAGCACGCTGCACACCGGAATCCAGCGCCAGCGCGGTGCAGGACAAGATTCTGGCCTGTTGCGCCAGCCAGTTCACCAGGGCATGCCCGACGCCCTGCGAGCGGCAGGCGGCATCCGTGACCAGATCGTCCACGTACAGCCGCCGTCCCTCATAAGTGTTTTCGATGATGCGCCAGAGCGCTAGCCCCCTGACCGCCTCGCCTTCCACCGCCAGATCGAGACGGGCGCCGCCTGCGAGCACCCGTTCCAGCACCGTGCGATAAGCATCGAAACCGGGCGGCAGGCGGTCGCGCAACTGGCGGTGAACCGCTTCTGCCCTGGGCAGCCACTCCGCCATCGCCGCCTCATCAACGACGCTGATGATCGAGCACACCATCAGTTTCCATGCCGCTTGCGATAGCCATCGAGAAAACGCGCGATGCGCCCGACGGCTTCGCGCAAATCTTCTTCGTAAGGCAAAAAAACCAGCCGGAAATGATCGGGGTGCGGCCAGTTGAAGCCCGTGCCCTGCACCAACAGCACCTTTTCGGCTTCCAGCAGTTCGGTGATGAACGCCTGATCGTCGTCGATCGGGTACAGCCCGGGATCGAGCCTCGGGAACATGTACAGCGTTGCCTGCGGCTTGACGCAGCTCACGCCCGGAATTGCGGTGAGCAACTCCCACGCCAGATCGCGCTGCCGCCGCAGCCGACCGCCCTCGCACACCAGGTCGTCGATGCTCTGGTAGCCGCCAAGCGCAGTCTGAATCGCGTACTGGCCGGGCACGTTGGCGCACAGACGCATCGAGGCCAGCATCTCCAGCCCCTCGATGTAATCGCGCGCATGGTGCTTGTCGCCGCACACCACCATCCAGCCGGCGCGATAGCCACAGGCGCGGTAATTTTTCGACAAGCCATTGAGGACAATGGTCAGCACATCCTCGGAAAGCGCCGCGAGCGACGTATGCGTCGCCCCTTCGTAAAGCACCTTGTCGTAGACCTCGTCAGCGTAAAGAATGAGATCGTGCTCGCGCGCGATGGCGACGATTTCCTTCAGCACCTCGTCCGGGTAAATCGCGCCGGTCGGGTTGTTGGGATTGATGATGACGAGCGCGCGCGTATTGGGCGTGATCTTGGCGCGGATGTCGGCAAGATCGGGCAGCCAGCCCGCCCCCTCGTCGCACAGGTAATGCACGGGACGCCCGCCCGACAGCGACACCGCCGCCGTCCACAACGGATAGTCGGGCGCGGGCACCAGCACCTCGTCACCGGCGTTGAGCAGCGCGTTCATCGCCATGGCGATGAGTTCGGAGACGCCGTTGCCAATATAAATATCCTCGACATCGACCCCCTTGATCCCTTTTTGCTGCGTGTAGTGCATCACCGCCTTGCGCGCAGAAAAAATGCCTTTGGAATCTGAATAACCCGAGGAATACGGCAGGTTTCGGATCATGTCCATCTGGATTTCCTCGGGCACGTCGAATCCGAAGGACGCCAGGTTGCCAATGTTGAGCTTGATGATCTTGTGCCCCTCATCCTCCATCTGGCGGGAAAGGGTCAGCACCGGGCCGCGGATGTCGTAACAGACGTCGGCGAGCTTGTTCGACTTGAAAATCGGGCGGCGTGCCGGATCGACGTCGGGTGCAGCGGCGGCGATCAATTCCGCCAGCCCGTTCGGGTTTGCCGTCGTGTCCGGATTCGTTTTCGTCGCCACTTTCATGACCTCCCTTGCATCGCGCCATGCCGCAAATGCGAACGGCGAAAAGGAGCTATCTTAGTCGCCCCTGAAGCGGCGGGCAATTTACGTTTTCTCGCGCCAGCATCCCTCCTGGGAAGGCTTTCTGCCTCGCCCGCGCTCCCCCCACCCTTGTCAGGCGCGAAACACCAAAAGGAAGAACCAGGCGGCGTGAGAAATCCCCCGGCAGATGTCTTCCCCGTAGAATCCGTCTGCCCTTCACCTCCGGCAGCGCGAAGCGCCGAACGGAGCCACTACGTCACCGCCCTCCATGCCCTCCGAATTCGACCTCATCCGCCGCCATTTCACCCGCCCAAGCCTGCACACCGATCTCGCCGTCGGCGATGACGCAGCGCTCGTCAGAGTCGCAGCGGACATGCAACTAGCGGTGACGACCGACACGCTCGTGGCTGGCACGCACTTCTTCCCCGACACCGCGCCGCGCGACTTGGGCTGGAAAACGCTGGCGGTCAATCTTTCCGATCTGGCGGCAATGGGAGCCGCGCCGCGCTGGGCGACGCTCGCCATTACCCTGCCCGGCGCGGACGAAAAATGGCTCGCAGCGTTCGCCGACGGCTTTTTCGATTGCGCCAACCGATATGGCGTGGACATCGTCGGCGGCGACACCACGCGCGGGCCGCTCGCCATGACCGTGACCCTGTTCGGTGAAGTCCCGGCGGGCGCGGCGATCACCCGCGCCGGAGGCCGGCCTGGAGACGATCTGTGGATTTCCGGCCAGCCGGGACTGGCGGCGCTGGGGCTGGCCCACCTGCAAGGACGCGCGCGCCTCGCCGACGCTTCCCGCGCCCTCGCCGCCCTGCACCGTCCAACACCGCGCCTCGAACTGGGGCTGGCGCTACGCGGGCTGGCGCATGCGATGCTCGACGTTTCCGACGGTCTCGTCGGCGACCTCGGCCACTTATGTGAACACTCTGCCCTTGGCGCAACGCTCGATGCAACCGCCCTACCCACAGCGGCGCTACGCGAAACGGGCGCGGACGAAGCATTCGCCCGTCGCTGCCTGCTCACGGGCGGCGACGATTACGAACTGCTTTTCGCCGCCCCGCCTGCGGCGCGCGATGCTATTGCAGCGCTTGCCCGCCGTCTCGACCTGCCAGTTTTCCGTATCGGCCAGCTTACTGCCCACGCCGGGCCGGTACTGCTGCGTGAAGCCGACGGCGGCCTGCACGTCCCCGGGACGAGCAGCTACGACCATTTCATGCCTGCAAGTCGCAATCCAAACGGCAGCGCAATGGCCTGACAAAGGTGACGGGCCAGTTTACTTCCCGGATAATCCCCGCTTTGCACCATCCGCTTTCCGCATGCCTCCCACCCACATCGTCTTCGACCTCGACGGCACCCTGATCGACTCCGCCGCCGCCATTCTCGCCAGCTACCGCACGGCGTTCGCCGCCTGCGGCATCGTGCCGGTACGGCGCATCGACGCGGATATCGTCGGCCCTCCGATCACCGAAACCTTACGTCTGCTCACCGGCAGCCACGATGCCGCACTCATCGGGCGGCTCTCCGAAGCCTTCAAGCAAAGTTACGATGCGGGCGGCCTGCTGGAGACCGCCGCCTATCCCGGCATCGACAAATTGCTGACGGCCTTGCGCGCGGCGGGACACGAACAACACATCGCCACCAACAAACGCATCCACCCCACCCGGCTGATTCTCGACCACCTGGGCTGGAGTACCTGCTTCGACACGGTTTACGCACTCGACCTGTTCACGCCGCGCCTGCCCGACAAAGCGGCGATGATCGCCCGCCTGCTCGCCGACCGCCGCATCGACGCGACGCAGGCGGTTTACGTAGGCGACCGCATTGAGGACGGCGTGGCCGCCGAAGCCAACGGCCTGCCCTTCATCGCCGCAACCTGGGGCTACGGCAACCCACGCGCGACGGCAATGGCGGCGCGCTGGCGCGAGGCGGCCACGCCACACGAACTGGAACGCATGCTGCTGGGCGCGCGGTGAACCGCCTGCTGCTCGTCGTTCCCGGCCTGCTCTGGCCCGCGCAGCAAACGCACCGCCCTGCGCAGAACATGGCACTCACGGCGCTGGCCCGCCTGCTCGGACGCGGACGGCGGCGCATCGAAGCGCACACCCACGAAGAATGCTTTCTGGCGCGGCTTTTCGGAGTCGATGACGAAATGCCGCCGCTCGCCGCCCTGCGCCACTTGGGCGAAGACGATGGCCCCGCATCCGAAAGCGATCCCGGCGCGCACTGGCTTTGTGCCGACCCGGTCAACCTATCCCTCACGCGCGAACACCTGCTGCTCGCAGACTTCGCCGACGACGAAATCGACAAAACCGAGGCTGCCGCCCTGATCGCCGCCCTCACCGCCGACTTTCCCGATCTCGGCCAGTTTTCCGCCGCCACGCCGACGCGCTGGTACCTGCGCCGCGAACGCCCACCCACGGTGCGGTTTGCGCCGCTGCACGATGCGGTAGGCCGCTCGATCCTGCATTTTCTGCCCGAAGGCGAAGAAGGTGACGATCACGACGCCCGCCACTGGCGGCACATCCTGAACGAAGTCCAGATCGCGCTGCACCATCACCCGGTCAACAAAGCGCGCGAAGCCGCCGGACGGCGAGCAATCAACAGCCTGTGGTTCTGGGGCGGCAGCCCGCGCCCTGACACCACACCCCGCGCACCGTGCCCGGCCATACAAGCGCTCGACCCCATGGCGCGCGGACTGGCGCGCGCTGCAAGCATCGAACCCGGCTTGCCGGACGTGGCGGCGGCATTGCGCGCCGAATCGCTGGTCGTACTCAATGAACTCGCCGCCCCCGCCCGCCACCGCGACCTCGACGCCTGGCGGACGGCGCTCGCCGCGCTGGAAACCGACTGGTTCGCCCCCATCGCCGCAGCGCTCGACGGCGGCGGAAGCCTGCACCAATTTCAATTACTCGCACCCGGCGAACGCATCGGCTTTTCCTTGACCGTTTCCCACCGCGCGCGCTGGTGTTTCTGGCGCAAACCTCTGGCCCTGGACGACCTGCACGCCGCCGGAATCAAAAGCGAATCCGCCCGGCAGACACAATGAGCATCATCCGCCCCCGCAACATCCCGGCGCGCGCCCTCTCCGCCCTCACCGCCGCTGGCGTGCATCCCCTACTCGCCCGCCTTTACGCCGCGCGCGGCGTGCCCGACGCCTCCGGACTCGATCTTTCGCTCCAAACGCTGTTGCCCCCGGCTGCGCTCACCGGCGCGCGCGATGCCGCGCGGCTGCTGGCCGACGCCATCGAAGCCGGCGCACGCATGGTGATCGTCGCCGACTACGATTGCGACGGCGCAACCGCCTGCGCAGTCGGGGTACGGGCGCTGCGCGCCTTCGGCGCAAACGTGCATTACCTGGTACCGGATCGCATCGCACTCGGCTACGGCCTCACGCCACCAATGGTCGACATCGCCGCCCGGCTGCAACCCGACGTACTCATCACCGTCGACAACGGCATCGCCAGCATCGACGGCGTAGCCGCAGCGCGCGCACGCGGCATGAGCACCGTCATCACCGACCACCACCTGCCCGGCGCGACGCTGCCCGAGGCGGACGTCATCGTCAATCCCAATCAGCCCGGCTGCGATTTTCCTAGCAAGGCGCTGGCCGGGGTAGGCGTCATGTTCTACGTCATGCTGGCGCTGCGGGCCGAATTGCGCGAGCGCGGCGCATTCGCCGCCGGGCGCGAACCCAACCTCGCCGACCTGCTCGACCTCGTGGCGCTGGGCACCGTGGCCGATGTGGTAAAACTCGACCGCAACAATCGCATCCTCGTCGCGCAAGGCTTGCAGCGCATGCGCGCGGGCCGCATGCAGCCCGGCATCCGGGCGCTGTTCGCCGTATCCCGGCGCGACGCGGCGCGGGCGAACGCCTTCGATCTCGGCTTCGCCCTCGGCCCGCGCCTGAATGCCGCCGGACGGCTCGCCGACATGAGCCTAGGAATCGAATGCCTCGTCACCGACGACGACACCCGCGCCCTCGCACTCGCGCGCGAACTCGACCGCCTCAACCACGAACGGCGCGAAATCGAGACCGACATGCGAGAAGCCGCGCAACGCGCCCTCGACACATTCGACGCAGATGACCGCGCCGGCATCACCCTGTTCGAGCCGGACTGGCACCCCGGCGTAGTCGGCCTCGTCGCCGGGCGCATCCGCGAAAAGCTACACCGCCCCACCATCGCCTTCGCCCACGGTCAGGACGGCGAACTGAAAGGCTCAGGGCGCTCGATCCCCGGTCTGCACCTGAAGGACGCACTGGAACTCGTCACCCGCCGCGCGCCGGGCATCGTGTTGCGTTTCGGCGGTCACGCCATGGCCGCCGGCCTCAGCATCCACGCGGACAAACTGCCGGATTTCCGCGCCGCCTTTGAAGAAATCGCCGCCAGCCTGCTCAGCCCCGCCGACCTCGAACGGCGCATCGACACCGACGGCAAACTCGACGCCGCCGACATCACCCTCGACGCGGCCCGTCTACTGGAACGCGAAGTCTGGGGCCAAGGCTTTCCCGCCCCGGTGTTCGACAACGTGTTCCGCGTCGAACGTCAGCGCATCCTCAAGGATCGCCACCTCAAGCTCGAACTCGCGCTCGGCAGCGCACACTTCAACGCCATCCGCTTCGACTGCGCCGAGCGCGCCCCCGACATCCTGCACGCCGCCTATCGGCTGGATATAAACGAATACAAGGGAGTATCGACCGTGCAATTGATGCTGGAGCACTTCGAGGCAGTCTGAGCGCCCATAAAAAAACGCGCCCGCAGGCGCGTTTTTTCAGGAACTTGAAACTCAGATTTTTTTGCTACGGCGGCGCGCCACCGCGCCAACAACGCCCAAGCCCGCCAGCAACATGGCATAGGTTTCCGGCTCGGGAACGGCAGGCACACCCGGCAGAATCTTCGCACTCGCCGCGCCAGTGACGTACAGGCTCCAGGACGCTCCAAGGTACGGCGCCCCCTGAGTCTGTCCACCGTATGTGAACCCATCGGTGAGATTGTTGCCATTATTCCAGTTGGGAAACTGGGTAATGCCAAAATAATAATTTCCCGCCGCCAGACCGGTAAGATAGAGGAGCGCATCCCAGCTAGGCCCACTATCGTCGTCAGATGCGAGAAGATTCCCCCTCGCATCCCACACAAACAGGATCGGATCGAAATTCCCTTCCGCGTACGAGTCCGTAAATAGCAGATTCACCGAATCGTAGTCAGTCACGGTAAACGCGCCGTATACGACATCGCTCGCATCGGCAAAGTCACCAGTGAAGTGGAAAGTCCCAGCCTGACTGCCAACAGAGAGGGAAAGCAGACCTGCGGTCACAAGCGCAGAAGCAAGGCGTTTCATTTGATTTGTTCCTCGGAGTAAGTCACACAGGCCAGACATACAGCCCCCAACCATGTTACAAGCAAGTTACTTGCCAACAATGTATCAACATGAATATATAGCACTCTTTAACTGATGCCACAGATCAAAAACGGAAACAGTGTAAAATTTTCCGACACACAACGGGGGCTAACAACCTTCTTTCCAAACAACGCCGCCGGATCGGCGGACAATGGCGGTCTGCCTGTTTTGGTGCTTCCGGGTGACGTTTCGCACCGCCACGGTGCGGCTCGCCGCCGCGCCCGCCGCTACCCGCAATGGCTCCGCGCCAGGCGTGGGATTTGCTCGCCTACCAGAGTCCGCGAAACGAAAAAGAGGTTTTCCCATGTCCCTCCATGTGGCTCTCTCCCACATTACTTCCTATCGCTACGCTCGTCCGGTGGCGCTCGGCCCGCAGATCGTGCGACTGCGCCCCGCGCCGCACAGCCGCACCCGTATCCTGTCGTATTCCTTGCGGGTGTCACCGGAAAAGCATTTCATCAACTGGCAACAAGACCCGCAATCGAACTACCTCGCACGGCTTGTGTTCCCGGAAGAAACCGATTCGTTCCGGGTCGAGGTCGATCTGGTGGCCGAGATGGCGGTGCACAATCCGTTCGATTTCTTCCTTGAACCCTATGCCGAATATGTGCCGTTTCGCTATGAAAGCTGGCAGGCGCACGAACTCGCGCCTTATCTGCTGAAATTGCCGGCCAAACCGGAATTCACTGAATACCTCGCGCGCATCGACCGTGGCCGACTGCGCACGGTGGATTTTCTCGTCCGGCTCAACTGCGGCCTGTGCGGGCACATCAAGTACCTGACCCGCCTCGAACCTGGCGTGCAGACGCCCGGGGAAACGCTCACCCGGCAATCCGGCTCCTGCCGCGATTCGGCCTGGCTGCTGGTGCAGTTGCTGCGCCACCTGGGATTGGCGGCAAGGTTCGTTTCCGGCTACCTGATCCAGCTCGCGCCGGATGTCAAACCGCTCGATGGCCCCAGCGGGCCGGAAGCCGATTTCACCGACCTGCACGCCTGGTGCGAGGTGTATCTGCCCGGCGCGGGCTGGATCGGGCTCGATCCCACTTCGGGATTGCTCGCAGGCGAAGGACACATTCCGCTTGCCTGTTCGCCCGACCCGGTTTCGGCGGCGCCAATCACCGGGGCGATCGGCAAATGCGAGGCTACTTTCGAGCACCGGATGAAAGTCGCCCGCATCCGGGAAACGCCGCGCGCCACCAAGCCTTACAGCGAGGAACAATGGGCCGCAATTGAGCGCCTCGGCTACGCCGTCGATGCCGGACTCGCCAGCGGCGACGTCCGGCTGACCCAGGGCGGCGAGCCGACATTCGTCCCGGTCGACAACCCCGACGGCGTGGAATGGAACACCGCCGCAATGGGGCCGGACAAAAAGCGCCTCGCCGCCGATCTCTACCATCGCCTGCGCGACAAATACGGCGCGGGCGGACTCGTACATTTCGGGCAGGGCAAATGGTATCCGGGCGAGCCACTGCCGCGCTGGTCGCTGAACTGCTTCTGGCGGCGCGACGGCGAGCCGGTCTGGCGGCGCGCCGATCTGGTGGCGGACGAAGCCCGGCCCGCCGGGGCGGACGAAGCCGTGGCCGGGCGGTTCCTGCGCGCCGTCGCCGAAGAACTCGGACTCGAACCGCAATTCGTCTTTCCCGGTTACGAGGACGCCTATTACTATCTATGGCGCGAGCAGCGCTTGCCAGCAAACGTCGACCCGTTCGACGCCCGCCTTGACGACCCGTTGGAGCGCGAGCGCCTGATGCGCGTCTTCACGCAGGGTCTGGCGAACGCCACCGGCTACGCCCTGCCGATCATGCGCGATCACGGGCGCGACATCTGGCGGACGGGGCCGTGGTTCCTGCGCGCCGGTCGCTGTTACCTGGTTCCCGGCGACTCGCCAATGGGCTACCGGCTGCCGCTCGACTCGCAACCGTGGACGAGTGCAACCGGCCAGCCCGATCCTTTCGCACCCCTCCACCCCCTGCCCGCCGCCACCAAAATACGCCGTCAGTTCGAAGTTCCGGCGGCGGTCGCGGAAACGGACAGCGACGATCCCGCGCGGACGCCGCGCCCGTTTGAACCGGCGTCCTGGGTGGTGCGCACCGCAATGTGCGCGGAGGCGCGCAACGGCACACTGTACGTGTTCATGCCGCCAAGCTCCGCGCTGGAGGACTATCTCGAAATCGTCGCCGCCGTCGAGGCGGTCGCCGACCGGCTGGCGCAGCCCGTCCTGCTTGAAGGCTACGAGCCACCACGTGACGCGCGCCTGCAACATTTCCGGATTACGCCAGATACCGGCGTCATCGAGATCAACATCCATCCCGCCTCCGATTGGAGCGAACTGGTCGAGCAGACCGCCCATCTCTACGATGCCGCCCATCTCTCGCGCCTCAGCAGCGAAAAGTTCATGATCGACGGTCGCCACACCGGCACCGGCGGCGGCAATCACTTCGTGCTTGGCGGTGCGACGCCCGCCGATTCACCCTTCCTGCGCCGTCCTGACCTGCTCACAAGCCTCGTTGGCTACTGGCACAACCATCCAGGCCTGTCATACCTGTTCTCGGGCCTGTTCATCGGCCCGGCCTCGCAGGCGCCGCGCATCGACGAGGCCCGCAACGATCCGGTAGCCGAAATTGAACTGGCGTTCCGCGAACTGAACCGCCAGTGCGGGCGCGGCAGCGCCTGTTCGCCCTGGCTGGTCGACCGCCTGCTGCGCAACCTCCTGATCGACGTCGGCGGCAACACCCACCGCACCGAGTTCTGCATCGACAAACTCTACTCGACCGACAGCCCCGCCGGACGCCTCGGCCTGCTGGAAATGCGCGCGTTCGAGATGCCGCCGCATGCGCGCATGAGCCTCACCCAGCAATTGCTGCTGCGCGCGCTCGTCGCCCGTTTCTGGGAAGAACCTTACGTACCGGCGCGGCTGGTGCGCTGGGACACGGAATTGCACGACCGTTTCATGTTGCCGCACTTCGTCTGGCAGGACTTCCACGACGTCGTCGATGAGTTGCGCGCCTGCGGCTATCCGTTCGAGCTTGAATGGTTCGCGCCGCATCTCGAATTCCGCTTCCCCGTGCTCGGCGACTACGCGGTGCAGGGCATGCGCCTCGAACTGCGGGCGGCGCTCGACCCCTGGCGCGTCATGGGCGAGGAAGGCGCGGACAGCGGCGCCGCGCGCTACGTCGATTCCTCGCTCGAACGGATACAGGTCAAGTTCGACGGCGTCACGCCCGACCGCTATGCCGTAACCTGCAATGGTGTGACCGTGCCGTTGCGGCCCACCGGCGTCGCTGGCGAATTCGTCGCCGGGGTGCGCTATCGCGCCTGGCAGCCGGCCTCCGCTCTGCACCCGGTCATTGGCGTCGACAGCCCGCTCACCTTCGACATCGTCGATACCTGGAACCAGAAAAGCCTCGGTGGATGCCAATACCATGTATCGCACCCTGGCGGGCGCAATTTCGAGACCTTCCCGGTCAACGCTTTCGAGGCGGAAAGCCGTCGCATTGCGCGCTTTTTCCGCTTCGGACACACCCCAGGAAAAATATTTCCCCGTGAAGTGCGGTCGCAACCAGAGTTTCCATTCACGCTAGACTTGCGCCATTGCTGACTTTCCCAAAATAACAGCGCGCCGCGCCGCCATGGGCGGGAGGCGCATTGCCGCCATGCCCACCGGACTCCTGCACGATTATCCCTTTCACGCCAGCCGCTACGACGAAATGTTCGCCGCTCGTGGCGAGGCGCGCCCCCACTGGCAGGCATTCGTGGAACGGCTGGCAAGCTTCCCCGAGGAATCGCTCCTTCAGCGCGAAAAGTTCGTGCGCGACGCGATCGAGGCCGATGGCGTCAGCTACAACATCTACAACGACCCGCAGGGCCAACGGCGGCCATGGGAACTCGACATGCTGCCGCTCATCATCGACGATGCCGAGTGGATGAACCTGTCGGCAGCGGTGGCGCAAAGGGCGCGGCTGCTCA
Source organism: Azoarcus sp. (assembly GCA_031289095.1). Lineage (GTDB taxonomy): Bacteria > Pseudomonadota > Gammaproteobacteria > Burkholderiales > Rhodocyclaceae > WRNU01. The sequence continues at coordinate 25,900 of JAITQD010000087.1, read as the reverse complement.
ACGCCATCCTCGCCGATCTCTACGGCCCCCAGCACCTGCTCGCGGAAGGACTGCTGCCACCGGCGCTGGTCTTTGGGCAGCCCGGTTTCCGCTGGCCGGCGCGCGGCCTGCATCCGCCCGGCGATATATGGCTGTTCAGCTACGCCGTCGATCTCGCCCGCGCGCCCAACGGGCGCTGGTGGGCCATCGCCGACCGCACGCAAGGCCCGTCCGGGGCCGGCTACGCCTTGCAGAACCGCATCATCGTCTCGAACGCTTTCCCGATCGCTTTCCGCGAACTGCATATCAACCGGCTGGCCAGTTACTTCCGCTCGATGCAGGAGAGTTTTGCCCGCTTCGCCCCCGCCGACCGCGAGGACGAAGCGCCGCTCACCGTATTGCTCACGCCGGGGCCGTACAACGAAACCCATTTCGAGCACGCCTTCCTTGCCCGCTACCTCGGCTTTCCGCTGGTCGAAGGGCAAGATCTCACCGTGCGCGACAACACCGTTTTCCTCAAAACCTTGAGCGGCCTGCGCCGGGTGCACGCCATCCTTCGCAGACTCGACGACGATTACTGCGATCCGCTCGAACTGCGCACCGATTCCACCCTCGGCATTCCGGGACTGCTCGGGGCCATTCGCGCCGGGCGGGTGCTGATGGCCAACGCCATCGGCAGCGGCGTGCTTGAATCGGGCGCGCTGTTCGGCTTCTTGCCTGCGATCTGCCAGCGCCTGCTCGGCGAGCCGCTGGCGATGCCGTCGGTGGCGAGCTGGTGGTGCGGCGAAAAACCGGCGCTCGAATACGTCCTCGACCACCTTGATGCCCTGGTCATCAAACCGGCCTTCCCCAGTATGCGCATGAACGCAGTGTTCGGCCACCTGCTACACGGCGAGTCCCGTCAAAAAATGATCGAACGCATCCTCGCCCAGCCTCACGCCTACGTGGCGCAGGAATGGGTGCGGCTCGCACAGGCTCCGGTATGGCGGCACAAACGCCTGTTGCCGCGCTCGGTCGGCATCCGTGTGTTCTCCTGCGCCAGCAGCGACGGCGGCTACACCGTCATGCCTGGTGCGCTCGGGCGTGTCGCGCCGCGCTCCGGCATGGAGGTGATCTCGATGCAGCGCGGCGGGCTGTCCAAGGACACCTGGATACGCGCCGAAAACCCGGTGCGCACCTCGCTGCTCAAGCGCCGCTTGGGTGTCGTCGATCTCGTCAGCGGCGGCGTCGATATTCCTTCCAGAGTGGGAGAGAACCTGTTCTGGCTCGGGCGCTACACCGAGCGGGTCGAAATCGGTGCCCGCCTGCTGCGCGCAGCGATGAGCCGCATCGCCAGCAGCGAGGACGCCGAACAGGGACTCGCGGGACTGCTCACGGCCCTGTACCGCCTGGGCATGTTCAGCGACAAACCCGGCGCGCGCGGCGAACAGGGCAAAACGTCCCATGCCGCAACCAGCGGCGAGGTGGACGAAGAAACCCGGCTCGAACGCCGGCTCATCGCCGCGCTGGCCGATCCCGGCCAACCCGGCTCAGTGGCGTTCAACCTGCGCGCGCTCGCCTTCTCCGCCGGGCAGGTGCGCGAACGCCTGTCCTCGGACAACTGGCACGCGCTCTACGCCCTCGAACAACTGCTCACCGCCCCGGTCACCGGCATCGACCAGGCCCTGTCGGCCATCAACCACGTCATGCAGTCGTGCATTACCTTCGCCGGCTTCGCGCTCGACGACATGACCCGGGACGCGGGCTGGCGCTTTCTCATCCTCGGTCGCCTCATCGAACGCCTGGAAGGGCTGGCCGGGCTGATCTCCGTGCCGGCGCACGCCGACGCCGACAAGCGTGAACAGATGCTGGAATGGCTGCTGGAAGCCGCCGACTCCATCGTCACCTATCGCGCGCGCTACCGGCGCATGCCAGAACTGCTGCCGGCGCTGCACCTGATCGTGTTCGATCCCGCCAATCCACACGCGATCCGTTACCAAGTGAACATGCTGCACGACTATCTCGCCAACGCCGCACGTGAACTGGGCCATTCCCACCACTCACAGATGATCGACCCGCTTGCCCGCCAACTGGAAGATTTCGATCTCGCCCGCTTCGAGGACGACGACCCCAGTCAGGCGCTCATCGCCCTGCACGCTCTGCTCGCCGCCGCCGCCGACGCCGCGCAGGCGCTTTCCGACGAAGTGCATCGCCGCTACTTCACTCACACCGCGAACCCGACATTGCTGCGGAGAGTGGCATGACTCCGGACGCCCTGCGCTACCTGATCCGCCACGACACCCGTTACCGCTACGATCAGGCGGTGGGCGAATCGCGCCAGATCGTGCGGCTGCGCCCGCGCGAACTGCCCCGGCAACACTGCATCGCCCACAGACTGGAAACCGACCCGGCCCCCCGGCGCAGCGAGTCATACAACGATGGTTTCGGCAACCCGGTGTGCTCGCTCCATTTCGAGCGCGAGCACGACGTGCTGTTCGTCCGCGCCGAAAGCCTGGTCGAAATCATGCCGCCGCCACGCGCACTCGACGAATCGCCACCATGGGAAACCGTCAGGAACAAACTCGCCTACTGCGCCGGGCACCCGCTCGATGCCGCATTCCTGGAAGCGGCGGGCTGCCTGTTTGAATCGCGCTACGTTCGGGTCAAACACGATTTCGCCGAATACGCGCACGCCGATTTCCCGCCAGCGACGCCGCTACTCGTCGGCGCAGACCGCCTGATGCGGCGCATCCACCGCGAGTTCACCTACGACCCAGAAGCCACCGACATTTCGACCCCCGTCACCGAAGTGCTGGCGTCGCGGCGCGGCGTCTGCCAGGACTTCGCCCATCTGATGCTGTCCTGTCTGCGTTCGCTCGGCCTCGCGGCGCGCTACGTCTCGGGCTACATCCTCACCCATCCGCCCGCTGGCAAGGAACGCCTCGTCGGCGCCGACGCCACTCACGCCTGGGTCTCGGTGTTCTGCCCCGGTCAGGGATGGGTGGATTTCGACCCCACCAACGCCCAGATGCCCGCCACCGAGCACGTCACTCTCGGCTGGGGACGGGATTTCGCCGATATTTCGCCGCTACGTGGTGTAATACTTGGCAGTGGTGGACACAAAATGGAAATCGCCGTCACCATGGTTCGTGAAACCGAAAGTCATATTCTCTACCCGGAAACGCCTGTAGTTACAGCATTTCAAGCTATTCCGACCGTTACTTTTCATAGCATGGGGTACTAAAGTACAGCCTAGAAAATTTCACAACTTGATTTACACTGTGAGCGTTAATCCGTTAAGATTTAACAGTGCGCCACCATCTCATTCCCCTCCTATTGGGCCTGTCGTTGTGTTGTGGCCCCGCAAGTGCGGACGTCATGGAGTCCAAGACTCCGGACAACCCGCCACAAGCTGCCGTTGCGCGTTCCGAAGGCAGCAGCCGAGGCTCCGTCACAGTTGCTCGCGTCGCCCGTAGCGGCCCGGTGTTCGGCCTCGCGGTCATCGCGGCGATAACAGCCACCCGCGCCGCGCGCAGCCCAGTTCCGGTCTTCACGCCAGCCGAGCTTTCCACCCATACCCCGGTAGCCGCCGTCGCCGCCACCAACACCCTGTTGAGCACGGCAAAAACAACCTCGGTCGGCGCTTCCCTGCTGCCCGTGGTCACGCCCACCTACGCTGCGGCGGTCACATCCGCCTCCAAGGCGGGCTTGGGCGGACTGTCGTCGGCAAGACACGCAATGGGCGCATCCGCCGTGCAAAAACTGCTTGGCGAAGGGCTGATGTACATCGGCGTTCCCTACCGCTGGGGCGGTATCTCTCCGATCACCGGCATGGATTGCAGCGGTCTCGTGCAAGTGGTTTTCCGCAATGCCGTGGGAATCGACCTGCCGCGCACCGCCATTGAGCAGGCCACCCAGGGCAACCGCGTCAGCTTGCGCGAACTCAAGCCAGGCGATCTTGTGTTCTTCAACACCATCGGCATCAACATCTCCCACGTGGGCATTTACGTGGGCAACGGCAAATTCCTGCACTCGCCCACCACGGGCAAGTTCGTGCGCATCGACAAGCTGTACTCTCGCTTCTGGGGTACGCGCTACGTCACGGCGCGCCGCATGATCGACGATACCAACACACAGACCCCCCGCCTCATCGCCAGTGGCGAGCCAGCCGCGTCACTACCGAACTGATCGTAGCTGCGGTTCCTGACGTCATCCTGCGGAGCGAAGCCGCAGGATCTGTAGAATCTCTCAGCGGCGGCGGCGATTCGACGATTTTTCCGGGCAGATCTTGCAGGCATCGCACTTTCCCTGGGTTGCACGCCGACCCAGCGCCTGCTGCAACGCACACACCGAGCGGCGGCAGCACACGAAGCCCACCCCCGCGCGGCTGGCTGCGTCACGAAAGCCCTGCATGACGTTGTGACCGAGAAAATCGGTAAACAAAATGACGATCCCTACCCCGACCGGCAGCGAAGCCACGCTGCGCCGCTGGTGGCTGCTGTCGCGGCCACTGACGTGCGCCGCAATGCGAATGCCGAATTGCTGGAGGACTTCCGGGATGTTGCCGAGGCGGTCGGCCCCGACGATGAGCGCTTCCGTGACAGCGGGCGCGGCAATGGTGGGAGTAGCGTTCATGATGCCTCATAAATGATAATCATTATCATCAATTATGGCCTCAGTCATGGCGCTTTGCAAATAATCATTTTTCACATCTTCAACGAACGCTTTGTCGTTACGATATAAGCTTACTTTTACATTCGCGTATCGCTACGATCCCAAGACATGGCTTCGCTCACGATTCCCTGGCTCAACGAGCCCGCCGACTTTGCAGCCGCCAGCCTGTCTCCCGACGCCCCCGACGGCCTTGTCGCAGCAGGCGGCGAACTTTCTCCCCCCTGGCTGCTCGCCGCCTACCGGCGCGGCATTTTCCCGTGGTTCAACAAAGACGACCCCATCCTGTGGTGGAGCCCAGACCCGCGGCTCGTCCTTTTCCCGCGCGAGATCCGCGTTCATCGCTCGCTGCGCCAGGCCTTGCGGCAGCAGCGTTTCGACGTCCGGCTCGACACCGACTTCCCCGCCGTGATCGCCGCCTGCGCCGCGCCGCGCAAGTCCGGCGGAGATACCTGGATCGTTCCCGCCATGCAGGCCGCCTACGGCAGAATGCACGAACTCGGCCATGCTCACAGTGTCGAATGCTGGCGCGAGGAGCGTCTCGTAGGCGGGCTTTACGGTCTGGCGCTCGGACGTGTCTTTTTCGGCGAGTCGATGTTCTCGCTTGAAACCGACGCATCCAAGGTCGCCCTCGCCCACCTGGCGAAACTGCTCGAAGCCAGAAATTTTGCCATGATCGACTGCCAGATGACGACCTCCCACCTCCTGTCGCTGGGCGCGCGCGAAATCACCCGCACCGAGTTCTGCGCCGGACTCGAACGCTGGGCGACCGAAGACACGCCGGGGCGCTGGTCTTCCGGACAGGTACGCGCCATCGCGTGGAACGATTCCGCCACCCGGAGATCTCATGCGCCATAACGACAACTTCGCGCCGATTCACTTCTACGCCACGGCGCCTTACGTCTGCTCCTACCTGCCCGAGCATACGGCGCGGTCACAAGTAGCGCTCACCAAGATCGTCGAGAAACCCAGCGAAGTGCCCGAGGCTTCCCACGACGCCGACCTTGCTGCCGCATACGGCGTGCTCGTGCGACACGGCTTCCGGCGCAGTGGCACCTTCGTCTATCGCCCGCACTGCGATGAATGCCGCGCCTGCGTGCCGGTGCGCCTGCCCGTGCAACGCTTCGTTCCCAACCGCGGACAACGCCGCGCCATGCAGCGCCATGCCAACCTCAGCGCTCACAACTGTCCGCCGATTTTCCAGGAAGAACATTTCCTCCTCTACCAGCGCTACCTGCTCAGCCGCCATCCGCGCGGCGGCATGGATGGCGACAACCGCGAGCAATATCAGCAATTCCTGCTGCAAAGTCCGGTCGATACCTTTCTCGTCGAATTCCGCGACGGCGAAACACTGCGCATGGTCAGCGTCATCGACCGGCTGGAAGATGGATTCTCCAGCGTCTACACCTTCTACGACCCCGACCTGCCGCGCGCCTCGCTCGGCACCTACGGCATCCTCTGGCAAATCGAAGCCTGCCGCCAGTTGCGCCTGCCCAATCTTTACCTCGGCTACTGGATCGCCGAAAGCCGCAAGATGGCGTACAAGATTCGCTTCCGCCCGATCGAGGGCTTTCGGGAAGGGCGCTGGCGGAATCTCGAACCGAACGGATAGCAGCGCCTCGTCGCAAACTCGCCGCAGGCAAAAGAAACGGATCTGGCTGACCAGGATGCAAAATGAAAAACGCGGCTTTCGCCGCGTTTTTCATTGTTCCTTCTCTCCAGGTTCAGTGGAAGTGAATGACTTCCTCCCGCCTTTCCTCCCGGATAGAATTCGTGCGCACAGACGGAGCATAGCCTTCAAGACTGGCGAGCTGTTCTTCCAGTTGCCGGATCACATCTTCGCCCAGGCTCTTGGAAACTTCCGAGATAACCTTGCCGCGGTTGAAAACGACGTTGGCGCCAGCTGAGGATACGAGTTTGGTGTCCTGCCCTTCGCCGATGGCGGAAAACGAACCTTTGACCTCGTAGGTTTTGGTGTTGACGAGACTGAAATCGCCGACCAGTTCCAGGCTCAGGGAATGGGATACCGTATCCGTGTTGTCCAACGGGTTGGCTTCCTGGCGGAACTGGATGCTGCTGAGGGTGCCGAACAACACGTAATCGGCGCCCGGATACTGACCGCTCTTGATGCGGGCGATGATGTCGTAGAGCTTTTCCTTGTTCGTGGCGGTAAAAGGCTTGCCTTGCACGATGCGGAAATAACCGGATTTCAGCATCTCGCCCTTGATGTCGGCGGTGAACTTGCGCAATTCACCACGGTCGATGTAGGAATAGGTACCTTCTGAATACGAGAAATTCGATTCGTGCTGTGCATTGACCGATCTGCGGGCGCTGGCGGAGCGGGTGTTTGCGCGCTCGGCAGCGGAAGCACGCAACGACGACTTGGAAGATGATTTGATTTCGCGGAAATACTCCTGCACCCGCTCCTCGTAAGCCAGGTCGCTCACCGCAACCTTGACCTCACGCGCTTGCGCGAGCGAACCAGCCAGCGTCGAAACGGCCAGCATGCTGCCCAACAACAGCGTCTTCAGGACATTTGTCATGATTTGATCTCCAGAATATGCCACGCCGCGCCCATCGCATACCCTAACAACGGACACGGCGGCTTTCAGCCAGGCTCAACGCCTGAGGGTCTTGCGGATTTCCTTCTCGTCAGACCATTCCACGACGCCGCTTTCGATCTCGATCAGACGCATATTGATCTTGTAATACACGTCCTTGATATTGGCGGCTTTCTTGATAATGGAGGAAACGCTGCCGTCGAGGCGATATTGCGCCCCCTGCATGTTGCCAACCTTCGCGGTCGAGCTCTTCTTGTAAAGCCCGCTCTGGTTCTGGCGTCGCAACTCGTCGACCTGATTCTGCATCTCATCGCCAGCGATCACGTAGCGCACGCCATTCTTTTGCAACTGGGAGAGGACGGTGTCGGTGATGAGCTTGGTGTCGAAATACTCGCTCGTCTTGTTTTCCACCGGCGAAGCCATGAGCAGCCCGCGTTTCCTGATGATGTCTTGCAGTACCGGCGTTTGCAGCAAGGACTGGGTCATCGTCTCGGATGTCGTCTGAATATCGGTGGAACCCAGATCGGTCGTCACCGTTTCGACGGCATTGGAGTCGCCGTAGCTGACGCCGCCGCTACCCTCAGTAGTGGGCGAAGTGGTCACGCAGGCAGACAGGGAAAGCGACAGCAAGGCTGGCGCGAGCAAGATACGGCAGGACTTCATGAAAAATTCTCCTGAAAATGAAACATGCTGAAAAACGAGCCGGACGGTAAATGGCATCCCTCTACCGATACGGCGAACTGTCGGCGGTGCTGCCGGAATGCGGGCCGGAAGTCGAATTGTTGGGACTCTGTACTTCAAGTTTGAAATCGGCAGCCTTGAACGTGGGCGCGGTCACACTGATGATCTTGTCCTGTTTTCCGTAAATGATTTCCGGTTTCCAGGGGCCCTCGTTCCACACGGAGAAACCATCGCTGTCGAGCCAGAGAAACCGGTAATACAACTGCTGGTTGTCGCTGGACGAGTTGGTCACCGTAATCTGCACCCGCAGCAGATTGTCCCTGCGTACGGCCTTCATGTCGGACACCTTGAGGTATTCCATCCGGCCCAGTTCCCCAACCTTGCTGGCGATTGTTCCGCCGTCGGCCCCCTGAGCGGGCGCGACGCCACCAAGGCAAGCGAGGCCAAAAACGGCGATCACAGCCAAGCGCTTCATGATTCGACCTCCTGAAAAATCCGTTCAAAATACCCGCGTTCCGGACACGACGGAAAACACCGCACCGTCATGGCGTGGTGTTTTCCGCAGCGAGTCACTATATCAACGAAACTTCGGCAAGGAAAATCCCTTGCTCTCAGGCTCGGCCTTGGCGGGCGCTGTCGCCTTTTCCTCCACCGGCTGTGGAGACGCCTTGAACGTCCCGATCACGTTGCGCTGGCCGATATAGGCGTAACCATTCACCAGGCGAACCGGAATGATGGCCATCTTGCCGTCCACCGTGATCGTACCGGAATAAACGCCATACCCAGAATCGAACGTGACCGTCTGCTCCCCTACGGGCAGAATGGCGCGGGCGATGGATATGCGCGCAGGCAGCGTCCGCCACGAGCGTTCGTCAGCCTGCTCGGTGTACGTGGTTCCTATGGCGGTAAGCGCCCCAGCAAGCTTGCCGCCTTTCTTTGTCGCCTCGTATTGCAGGGCGCCCTTGAGGATGCCGCGAATGGCGGTGCGGCCAATGATGCCAGGCAGTTGATCCTTCAACTGGCGACGCGCCAGCGCATCGACATTGACGAGCGTCTCCACGGGCAGAGTCTTGCCAGCGACGTTGAGGAAGGAAGGCACATAAACCCTGGCGTCAGGAACAACCGTCGGGAAGGACAAGGGCACGATCACCACTTCCTTGTTGATCGGCAGCGGCAACGGCACGGTATGGGATTTCCATGACGGCGCGAAACCGCTTTCGATGACGAAAAGCACGTCGGCCTGGTTGGGGCCTGGCTTTACCTTTCCGACATTGCCGACCTTCTCCTTGATCAGCCTGCTGCCGGGCCGCAGTTCCAGAGCGTTCCTGTAACCAGGATCGGCGAGGGATTTCTCACCCTTCACTTCGAAGAAATAACCCGCGAGATAGTGCGCGAACGCATTCTGGTAGCCGTTCTTGAGGGAAACGACTTCCTGGTCTTCCAGTTCCGCCACCGGATACCCTTTCTTGGCCAGGTCGTCGAGCTTGAACAGCACGCCCTGCTTGCTTCCTTCTTCCTTGATCTTGTCGTATTCCTTCTCGCGGAAACTTTCGATTAGCTTTTCACGTTCAAAGGTTTTTTTCATTTCGATGCGGGCGCTCTGAACGTCGTCGAGCAGCACGTGATCGAGCGCCAGGTTAGCGGACAGGAACACTTTCTCGTAATCCTGCCCGTCATAGCGGCGCACCTTGTCATTGACCAGGAAAGCGCCGACTTCGCTGATGACTTGGGTCGGATCTTTCTTGTACGCGTCTTCCCATATCCGCACGACTTCATCTGCCTGCAACCAGGCATCGCGGCTTTGCTCGATCTCGTTGTTCAACCGCAGCAGCTGACCTTTCTCAAAAAAATACAGGATGTCCCTACCCCCTGTCGGATCGTCGGCCTGTGTGGCCTCGGTCTTGGGAGCATTCCCCTCCAGGCGCGCCAGCGCGCCAGCAACGTCGCCAGCACGCACGTCGGCAACTGTATCCTTCATTTCTCCGTCGTAGCTGCGTACGGCGCTCCCCGCGCAACCCGCCAACAGCACCGACAACGCCAGTACAGTCACGCCAACAGGTGCTCTTTTCTTGCCATAGTACATAACGGCCATCCTCCGTGTGAAAAAATCACGGCAATATACCCTAACGAACAACATTTATCCATACGGGAAGTGAAATAAAAAATCCATAAATGTCAATTAGTTACGGCGTGACTATTTCAACTGAATGGTGACGCCGCCTTCACACCGGACTCCATCAAGATTCAATAACACGCGTAATGCAATATGACTTTTATATTGCGGTTTTCTGCTTTCCGGCAATAGCCCTGTTTATCCACGCAGACAATCCCGGACGGCGGTTACAGATAGCATCAAATACAACGCCATATTCAGCCAGCAAGGAGCCGCAACGGCTACTCCCGCCGCCACCCCAACCATATCAGCGCGCGGACAAGAAACTCCGGCACGACGCTGAAAATGTAGATTGTGACCAGGCTGTGCAAGCCAACCATGACCAGGAAAAGCGTGGGAATCGAATGGCCGCGTCCGAGGTACCATGCCGCACCCACCGCGCCGATCGCCATGAAAAGCGCGTTGAGGATGTTGTTGGCGGCGATGACGCGGGCGCGCCGGGCGACATCGCTGCGTTGCTGCACGAGGGCGTAAAGCGGCACGCAATACAGACCGCCGAAACCGCCGAGCATGACGAGATCCAAGAGGACACGCCAGATCCCGGGCTGGCACAGTAATTCGGCAAGCGGCAGTTCCGCGCCCGCAGCGTTCCCCGGCGAGACGAGCGCCATGTCGAGCGCGAAGATCGCCATGCCGAACGCGCCGAGCGGCACCAGCCCCGGCTCCACCGCCTTCCCCCGCCGTTGCGTGAGCCGGTCGCAGAAAAGCGACCCTGCGCCGACACCGACCGAGAACACCGCAAGCAGCGCCGTCACCATGCCTTCACCTCCACCGAGCGCCGACTTGGTGTAGGCGGGAAACTGCGTCAGCAACAGCGCGCCGTAAAGCCAGAACCAGGAAACCCCCAGAATGGAAAGGAACACGCTGCGCTCCCGGCTTGCGAACCCGATGCAGCGCCAGGATTCCACGACAAAGTTGACGGCGATTTTCAGTTCTGGTGCAGGCGCAGGCGCGGCAGGAATGCGGCAACTCGCCAGGAAACCGGCGACCGCCGCCACGAGGCAAATGGCAACGATCCACGCGATGCCGCCATCGAACCCGGCCAACAGGCCGCCAGCAAGGGTGCCGCACAGGATGGCGACAAAAGAGCCTGCTTCCACCAGCGCGTTACCGCCCACGAGTTCTCCGGCGCGCAGATGCTGCGGCAGGATCGCGTATTTCACCGGGCCGAACAGGGTGGATTGCAGCCCAAGCAGAAAAAGCGCGGCAAGAAGCACGCTGAGGCTTTGCAGCCAGAACCCCACTCCGGCGAGCAGGACGATGACGATTTCCAGCACCTTGGTCGCACGCGCCAGTCGCGCTTTGTCGAACTTGTCCGCCAGTTGCCCGGCGGTGGCGGAAAAAAGAAAGAACGGCAGGATGAAGAGTCCCGCCGCGACGTTGACCAGCACTTCCGATCGCATCGTCGTCCAGGAAACGGCGCCGAAAGTCAGCAGCACCATGAGCGCATTTTTATAGATGTTATCGTTGAACGCGCCCAGAAACTGGGTGACGAACAGCGGCCAAAAACGACGCTCGCGCAGCAGGGCGAACTGGGAATGATGCCCACCTTCTTCGCCATCGGAAAGTTGGGAAAATTGCGATTTCTCGTTCATTCACGCAGCCTCGAAAAAAGGGCGGGTCGCAAAGACCTGGGCGGGAAACGATTTGCCCTGCCAGCACAGGTGACGTTTCAGCGCCAGATCGAAATAAAGGGAATTGTGCTCACGCAAGGCTTCCAGGACGGCGACGGCTTCCTTGGGTAGAAGCCCGTGGGAGGCAAGCGCGCCGGGCGACACCAGCGGCAGGATGCCTGGTAGCGGATAGTCGGAACCGTTGAGCAGGCGCCCATGCCAGTCGTCGCGCACGAGCAGCGTCTTGATGACTTCGGGCTGGCGATTGCGCAGCGCGATGGCGGAAATGTCGCCAAAGAGACGGCCCTGCCACTGCGGATCGTCCATCAGGCGCGCGAACAGATCGAAACTGGTGCCTATGCGCCCTGGCGCATCGAGATCCTCATCCTTGCCCGCCGTGGCGCAATGCGCCACAACGACCCGCGCACCCGCGTCCATGGCGCGGCGCAGGCGCAACGGATTACCAAAATGCTCCATGTTTGACCCGGTCGCCGCTTTTTCCAGGCCGCAGTGGCTGATGAGTGGGACGCGCAGGCGCGCCAGCGCGGCGAAAAACGCATCGCAACGCGGTGAGGCGGGGTCGATGTTCTGCGCCGCAGGCAGCCATTTCACCGCTCTCGCCCCTTGCGCGGCAGCGGCTTCGAGGCGGTCGACGGCATCGGCCCGATAGGGATGGATGGAGGCGACCCACTCGAACACGTCAGGATGTTCCGCCGCCATGCGTCGCGCGTAGTCGTCGGGAACGTAAAAGGTGCTTTTGTCCCGAACGGGCCGGCCTTCGTCGTCGTGACTCCAGTCGAATGCGAACAGCATCGCCTTGAAACCGGGGCGCATGTTCTTCGCCAGCAGCGCAAGCCGGCGCACGTAGTTTTCATCGACGGTGCCCGCTTCGGCCGAGACGCATCCTCCATTGAGGTAAAACAGGCGCTGGGTATAGAACACCGGATGCAACAAGCTGCGCAGTTTTTCTCCCACCACAAGGCCGTTGCCGCTATCGCCTATCCCTGCGAGGTGGACATGGCAATCCCAGACATCGGCGGGGTTCAGCCCATCCCAGACGGAGGCAAGCCAGGGGTTTTCCAGCAGGGCGTCGAACGCCGGGTCTCGGCAAGGATTGACGAGAAAGGGTTTCCCGATCTGGCAACCCAGCAGCCCGGCAATACTGCCCGCTGCGAACAGCGTGGCAGCCTTGATGAAGCGGCGGCGGGACGATGGCTTTGCGTTCATGCTCAGACCCCCCCGGCCATGTTCTTGAGCGTGACGTAATCGGTTTTGCCGGTTCCGAGCAATGGCAGCGCCTCGACGCGCACGATCTTGCGCGGCACGGCCAGTTCGGGCAGCCCTTGTTGCTGAGCGGCCTTTTGCAGCATGGCGCGGTTGAGATCGGGCGTGGTGGTGAAAAGCACCAGCGCCTCGCCTTTGCCCGCATCGGGTTGGGTGGAGACTGCATGTTGCCCGGCGGGCGCGGCGGCGGCGGCCAGATTTTCCACCGCTTCCAGGCTCACCATTTCGCCCGCGACCTTGGCGAAGCGCTTGACGCGCCCGATGATATGCACAAAGCCGTCGTCATCGACGTCAACAATATCGCCGGTTTCGTACCAGCCTTCGCCCACTTCCGACACCGGGGTTTGCAGCACGCCGGGACGATCCGCTTTCAGATAGCCGCTCATGACGTTGGGGCCGCGCACGTGCAGTACGCCGCCGCGTTCGATGCCGGGTATTGGCAGCAGGCGATGTTCGAGTCCGGGCAGGAGTTGTCCGACCGTGCCGCTACGGAAGGCCATTGGCGTGTTCACCGCGATCACTGGCGCGGTTTCGGTCGCGCCGTAGCCTTCGAGAATGCGGATGCCGAATTTCTCGAACCATTGGTCTCGCACTGCGATGGAGAGTTTTTCCGCGCCGGCGACGACGTAGCGCAGGCGGTAGAAATCATAGGGGTGCGCGAAGCGGGCATAGTGGCCCAGGAAGGTGCTGGTGCCGAACATGACTGTGCAGCCCCGATCGTAGGCGAGTTCCGGGATCATGCGGTAATGCAGCGGCGAGGGATAGAGAAAAAGACTCGCCCCGGTCAGCACCGGCAGCAGCGTTCCCGCCGTCAGTCCAAAGGAATGGAAAATGGGCAGCACGTTCAGGACGCGATCGTCGCTGGTGAAGTCGACAATGGCGCGAATCTGCGCGATGTTGGCGAGAATCGCGCGGTGCGACAGCACGACGCCCTTGGGCTTGCCCTCGGAACCCGAGGTGAACAACACCGCCGCCTCATCTTCGGGCGTGGCCTCGATTTCCACTTGGCGCGGAAACCACAGCGCCCACCCCATCAGCCAAAGCTTGTCAAGAAAGCTCGCCTGCTCGCGCAAGTCTTCGAGGTAGACGATGCGATCCAGACCTTGCAAGGCCGCGAGTTTGTCGCCGAACTTCGCCTGCTCGACGAAAGCGCGCGATGTGATCAGGGTGCGAATTTCCGTCGCCGTGCACGCCGCCTGCATGCCATCGACGCCCGCCGTGTAGTTGAGCATCGCCGGCACCCGTTTCAGCGCCGTGAGGCCCAGAAAAAGACCGAGCGTCGGGGCCATGTTGGGCAGGAGCAGCCCCACCCGTTCACCGCACTTTGTAAAGCGCCCGGCCAGCCGCCCGAGCATGAGGGCCATCTTCAGGAGATCTTGGTATGAGTATTCCACCTGTTTGATGTCCTCGACGACACGGCGGTTGCGCCCGTATTGTTCGATGACGTCGCACAAGGCGCCATACAGGGTGTTCTGGTGCCGTTGCGCCAGCGCCATTTCCTGCATCAGGTGGCGCAGCGCCTCGCCCGCCCTGTGGCGGCGCAACTTGGCATTCGGCACTTCCGGCATCGGTAGCGTCGTGGCCGGCAGCACGGTGAAGGTGACACGCGGAAACGCTTGCCGCCGCCGCCCGTACATCCGCGAAAAATAGCTGCGCAACATTCCGTCGAGGCGCACCGGCAAAAGTGTCGCGCCGGTTTTTGCCGCCACGAAGGCGGGCCCCTCGTAGACTTTCATCAGACTGCCGGTGAGCGTGATTCGCCCTTCCGGGAAGATCACCACCGGGCGACCGGATTCCAGCAGCCGCACCACCCGCTTCATCGCCATCGGGTTGCCGGGATCAACCGACAGATAATCGGCCATCAACCCAAGCCCGATCCGCAACAGCGGGTTCCGCACCACCTCGGTATGGACCACGAACACCGGGTTCTTGATTGGCAGGAAAAGGCCCAGCAGTATCCCGTCGAGAAAGGATTCATGGTTGGCGATCACCAGCAGGCGACGCCCCTCACCCGCGCTGGCGACCCGTGCTTCCTCGATGCCTTCCACCCGGACGCGGAAAAGGAGACGCGCCAGAGTGCGCAGAAGCACATGGAGAAACGCGCGCGTGACGGCTTTCAGCGAATTCGTGTTTGTCATGATCAATTTCTTCGTTACGTTGGTTACAAAAAAATCAGCAGTATGTGCGCACATAGGCGAGCACATTGCCGAGCGTTTCTTCCAGCCAGCCTCTGTTGATCCAGTACCAGACTTCCTTGCCGAGTTTTTCCGAGCGCAGCACGTCCGCCTCGCGCAGAATTTTCAGGTGATGCGACACCGTGGAACGCGTCAGCGTCGATACCGCCGCAATCTGGCCTACGTTGAGGCGCTCGCCCTTGTCGAACAGCATCAGGATGCGCTGACGGTGTTCGTCGCCCAAGGCTGTGAACACGCGGGACATCGGACGCCACTCGGGAGGGATGGAACGGGTGTAATCTTTCTTCATGTCGACGATCTTAGTTATATCGTTACGTTCAGTCAAGGCCATTTCATGGGGAAAAAATTTTTTGCGTATCAAACTTGGACGATGATCAAAAATACGACAGTCTGTCTTACAAAAAAAACACCACGAGTCCAAAAACCGTGTATCGTGTCGGCGCAGTCGATTCAAGCGTTGTCCCTGTGGTACCTCCGTGTTCGTGTGCGAACTGCCCGGCTGGATTCCCTCGATACGTTTCTTGATCGTTCTTGCTTCCCGGGCGCATGCCCAATCACATAACTCGATTTTCCCAGGAACGTACATGAGCACTCAAACCGGCACAGTCAAATGGTTCAACGATGCCAAGGGCTTCGGCTTCATCACTCCCGAACAAGGCGGAGAAGACCTTTTCGCCCATTTCAGCGAAATCCAGGGCAAGGGCTTCAAAAGCCTTGCTGAAAACCAGCGCGTTGAATTTGAAGTCAAGACAGGCCCCAAGGGTCTGCAAGCGGCCAACATCCGTCCGCTCTGACCAGCAGCGCAGGTCTTCCACGAAAACGCGGCCCGCGGGTCGCGTTTTGTTTTTTTGCGGACGGCCATTTCTTTCTTTCACCTTTCGCCCTGTCCACGCCTCGCGCGCCCCTCCGCCATGACCGATGCCCCCTCCTCCGCTACACTGACCTCATTCGCGCAACTGGGCCTGCCGCCCGAGTTGCTCGCCACGCTTGCCGAGGTCGGCTACGAAACACCTTCCCCGATCCAGGCCGCCTGTATCCCTCATCTGCTCGCCGGTCATGATCTGCTCGGTGAGGCGCAAACCGGCACTGGCAAGACCGCCGCGTTCGCGCTGCCCATTCTCGCCCGGCTCGACCTCAACGCCGCTCATCCGCAGGCGCTGGTGCTGACACCAACCCGCGAACTTGCGCTCCAGGTCGCCGAAGCCTTCGGCAAATACGCCCAACGCCTGCACAATTTTCACGTCCTGCCAATCTACGGTGGCCAGAGCATGGTCGTGCAGTTGCGCCAGCTCGCGCGCGGCGCGCAGGTGATCGTCGGCACGCCGGGCCGGGTCATGGATCACATCGAACGCGGCAGCCTCAAGCTCGGCGCCCTCACCACACTGGTGCTCGACGAAGGCGACGAAATGCTGCGCATGGGCTTCATCGACGACGTGGAATGGATACTCAAACACACGCCGGAAGATCGCCAGACCGCGCTGTTTTCGGCCACCATGCCTGCTGCAATCCGCGAGGTCGCCCATCGCCACCTGCGTGACCCCGAGGAAATCCGCATCCGCGCCACTACGTCGACCGTGGCAAAAATCCGCCAGTGCTTCTGGCCGGTGCGCGGAATCGACAAGCTCGACGCCCTCACCCGCATTCTCGACGCCGAAGAACGGTTCGATGCCGCCATCGTCTTCGTGCGCACGAAAGTCGGCACGGACGAGCTGGCCAACAAACTCGCCGCACGCGGCTACGCCGCCGCCGCCCTCAACGGCGACATGACGCAGGGCCTGCGGGAGCGCGTAATCGAGCAACTGAAAAACGGCGCGCTCGACATCGTAATCGCCACCGACGTCGCCGCGCGCGGCATTGATGTGCCGCGCGTCAGCCACGTCATCAATTACGACATTCCCTATGACGCCGAAGCCTACATCCACCGCATTGGCCGCACCGGACGGGCTGGACGCGAGGGTGTGGCGATTCTCTTTGTCTCGCCGCGCGAACACCGCATGCTGAAGACCATCGAACGCGCCACCCGGCAGCCGATCGAACCCATCTCGCTCCCCACGCGCGAGGATGTCTTCACCCTGCGGATCAGCCAGTTCAAGCGCAAAATAGTGGAAACGCTTGCCAGCCCGGACATGGATCTGGCCTTTTTCACCGACATGATCGACGAAATCGCCGAGGAAAACGGGCTTGACGCCCGCGAGATAGCCGCCGCGCTAGCCTATCTCGCCCAGACCGAACGTCCGTTGCGAATCGAGGAAGACGAGCGCCGCCCAGAACTGGCGCTCGCACCGCACCGCTACGACAAACCGCCGCGCGAGGAAATCTTCACCACCGGCGCGCCCCGTGCCCGAGCGCCGCGCCCAGGGCGCAACGAAGTTCTTGCCCGCAGCCAGACTTTCTCCGACAGCAAACTGCAACGCTACCGGATCGAGGTCGGTCGAGACCAAGGCGTCACCCCCAAGGAAATCGTGGGAGCGCTCGCCAACGAGGGCGGTATCGAAGGCCGCTTCATCGGCCAGATTGACCTTTTCGACGACTTCGCCACGGTCGAACTTCCCGCCCGTCTGTCCACCGACCTGCTCGCCGCCATCGCCCGCATCCAGGTGCGTCACCGCCCGCTCGGCATCCAGCCACTCGATGAAAGCGAAGCGCCACCCGCGCGCAAATTTCGGACATCCAGCCCGCGCCGCGACGAACAGGCTTTCGCCAAACCACGCGTGAAATATGCCGATAGCAATCGTGACACCGCCCGGACTTTCCCGCCGCACAAAGGCCAACAGCACGGCGAACATGCGCCCAAGGGCAAAAGCCACGCACACAGCAAGAAGCGCTGGGAAAAAAAATAGCCAGAAAAAAAAACGTGACCCCACCGCAGCGACTTGTAACTTAAACACAAAAAAGTCACACTGCAACTTCAGCAGAGATGGGCGCTTGCTCCGCATCTTGGCAAAGTGCATAATTAAAAAACGTGCCGTAGTCGGGCCGTCTTTTTTCAAACAGCATGAAACTTCATGTTGTTATGTTCACACATAGCGAGGGATCAACATGGCAGCCAAAACAGAACAAGTCAACGAGCTTCAGAAGAAGGGGCTTGAAGCAGCTGTGCAGTTAGCGCAGCTATCAATCGAAAACACGCAACGTGTCATTGAAATCCAGGTTGCCGTCGCCAAATCGCTATTCGAGGATAGCGTCAATAACGCCAAGGCGCTCAGCAGCACTAAAGACCCTCAGGAAGCCTTGCAACTGCGCAGCCGTTTTGCGCAAACCACCGCAGAAAAAGTTTTTGCCGGCGCAAGTGAAATCGCCGAAGTCGCCACCAAGGCGCAGTCTCAGGTCAATAAACTTGTCAGCGAGCAGTTCACTGCCAGCAGCACGGAAGTTCTCGGAGCCATTCAGCAGTTGTTCAGGGGTCTGCCCATCGCTGACCAGAACACACTGAACGCCATTCAGAGCACCCTGGACACCACCCGTACCGCAGTCGAACAAATGACTCGCGCATCGAGCGAAGCCTTCCAGGCCTTTACCCAGGTGCAGGTGCCAGCCACCACAGGGAAAAACCGCAAGTAAGTCCCGACCCGGCACAATCGCAATGGCGTCCCACAGGACGCCATTTTTTGTCTACTGCTGCCCTTACGTCGCTGCGCGCGGCGGCGGCAGGCTGGCGAGAAACGCCGCCGCCACCTCCCCGGCGCGGGTGCGCCGCATCGGCGGCAGGCTGCGCCACACCGCCTTGCCGTAGGGTTTGTCGATCATCCTCGGATCGCAGATGCACAGCACGCCCCGGTCGTGCTCGCTCCTGACAAGGCGTCCCGCGCCCTGCTTCATGCTGATGACCGCGCGCGGCAACTGGTGGTGCAGAAAAGGGTTCAGGCCCCGTTTTTCCATGTGGTCGACGCGGGCGGCGAGCACCGGATCGTCGGGCGGCGCAAACGGCAGTTTGTCGATGATGACCAGGGAGAGCGCATCGCCCGGTACATCAACACCTTCCCAGAAGCTCTGGCTTGCGACCAGCACAGCATTGCCGAGGCGGCGAAAGCGCTCGAGCAGTTCGCTGCGCGAACCTTCCCCCTGTAACAGCAAGGGCAATTTTTCCTCATCTTGCTGCAAGTCCGCCGCGAGCAGTTCGTGAATGCGCCGCATTGCCTTGAGCGAGGTGCAAAGCACGAATGTCCGTCCATGTGCAGCGCGGATCAAGGGCAAAGCCACCTTCGCCACGGTTTCGGCATAAAGCGGCGAATTGGGATTGGGCATGCCGGCGGGGGCGTAGAGCAGTGCCTGTTCACCGTAATTGAAAGGACTTCCCCACACGCCGGTGAGCGGCGGCGGTTCCAGCCCCGCCAAGCCGAGTTCCTGGCAGTAATGCCCGAGATCGGTGCCGATCGCCAGCGTCGCCGAGGTAAAAATCCAGGCGCGCGGGTGCCCGCTGATCTGACGCCGAAACACATCGGCCACATCGAGCGGCGTGGCGTTGAGCAACAGCGCGTAAGCGAAAACCTCAACCCAGCGGATCACCCCTTCTCCGTCGCCGGGCTTGCGCCAGTCCGCGAGGCGCGTATCCAGTTCCTGGGTGCGCCGCAGGCAATTCGCCAAGCCTTCGGAACGCTCGGCCTGCGTTTCGAGGATGCTGGCAAAGTGGGTCAGCGCCTCGGCAAGCGTCGTGAGCCGCTTGTCGAATGCCTCCCGCAGCATGGCCTGCGCCACCGAAAGACGTACGGGTTCGGCCCCAAAAGCCAGACGCAGATCTTTCGCCGCTTTTTCCAGTGCGCGCGTCTCGTCGATCAGGGCCACGCAATCGCGCGCTGCCGCCACGGTTTCGGAGCGGGTGTCACGCGCCAGTTCCAGCACCTGCGCCGTCGATACGCTGTCGCCGAAAAAGAGGCTCGCGGTTTCCGGCAACTGGTGTGCTTCATCGAAGATCACCGTATTGCAACTGGGCAGAAGTTCGCCCGCGCCCTCGTCCTTCAGCATGACATCGGCGAAAAAGAGGTGATGGTTCACTACAACGGCATCGGCCTCCAGCGCCGCGCGCCGCGCCCGCATCACGAAGCATCCCTTGATGTCGGGGCAATCCTGTCCAAGGCAGTTGTCGCGGGTCGACGTCGCCGCCGCCCACGCGCCGGAATCCTCGCCTACTTCGGTGCATTCGGCCTTGTCCCCGCTGTGCGTCATCTGCGCGAAACGGACAATGGCACGCATGTCCACCGCATCCTGGGCGGTGAGAAAACGCCCGTCACGACGATTGCGGTCGAGGTGGTAGGGACAGACGTAATTGGCCCGCCCCTTGAGCAGCGCAATCGACACCGGTGCTTTGAGCGCATCGCGCACCATCGGCAGATCGCGGGTAAATAGCTGATCCTGCAAAGTCTTGGTGCCGGTCGAAACAATGATTTTGCCGCCCGAGAGCAGCGCCGGCACCAGGTAGGCAAAGGTCTTGCCCGTCCCGGTGCCGGCCTCGGCCACCAGTACGCGGTTGCCGGCAATGGCCTCGGCGATGCGTTGCGCCATCTCGGTCTGCTGCACGCGGGCGCGGAACCCCGGAATGGCCTCGGCGAGCGGCCCGTCCTGCGCGAAAAACCGGAAAAGCCGTTCAGCGTGAGCGTTCATCGTGTCGCGTGACGCTCAACAAAGCTTGCGATGGCCTCAATCACCGTGTCTGCGCACGCAAGAAACGGAAAATGCCCGCATTCGTCGATTTTGAGCAATTCCGCGTGCGGCGCATGGCGCGCGATGGCTTCGATCTGGTCGAGTGTCGCGTATTCGTCCTGAACCCCCTGGATGGCGAACGCGGGGCAAGCAATGTGCGTCAGCAAGCCTTCGATGCACCAGCCATGTCGGCGTGGATCGAGCCAGGCATTGCACCAGCCGTAAAAGGCGGAATCCACATCCCGATGGTATTTCGCCAGCCGTTTGCGGAGACCGCCCTGTTCATAGGCGGCGCGGGCGCGTTCGATCCCTTGTAGACAGATTTCCTCGACGCAATAGTGTGGCGCGATGGTCACGATGCCAGCATAGGGCGCGGCCTCGCACCCCGCCGCGATCAGGGCAATACTGCCGCCATCGCTGTGCCCGAGCAGCCACGGTTTTTCAATGTCGAGCGCCCGCAACAACGCCGGAAGAACAACAAGAGCCTCGCGTTCGAGGTAGTCGTCGGAAAACGGCTCATCGTGCGGTCTCGGCGTGGAAGCGCCATAGGCAAAGCGGGAATAGACAAGGCCGCGCCATTGCAGACGTTCGCACAAGGCCGCTGGAAAGCCGCGCCACAGTTCGATGCAGCCCAGGCCCTCGTGCAGGAAGACCATCACCGGCGCATCCGGCGCGGCGCGCGCAGGGCCAACCCAAG
This sequence comes from Azoarcus sp., assembly GCA_031289095.1. Classification (GTDB taxonomy): domain Bacteria; phylum Pseudomonadota; class Gammaproteobacteria; order Burkholderiales; family Rhodocyclaceae; genus WRNU01. Next base: position 4,430 of record JAITQD010000087.1, on the reverse strand, counting down.
CGTATTCGATCGTCATTAGTCGGGTTTGCGCGCCCCAGGGCGGAAGGACGATGAAATCGTTCATGCGACTTCCGGCGTTTCATCCCGCCGATGCGGTTCGGACAGGTAATCGTGCGTGCGCATCTCGATCAGGCGGCTCACGGTACGCGCGAATTCATTGGCATGCACGCCTTCGGTATACAGGGCGTGCGCCTCACTCGCCGCGCTGGCGAAGAGTTTGACGCGAAAATCGTAGAGCACATCAATGAGCCAGGTCAGCCGCCGCGCTTCCGAAGCTTCGCCAGCGTGCATGAGCGGGATGCCCGACAGCAGCAGGGTATGGTGGGCGCGGGCGATGTCGAGATAGTCGTTCTGCGAGCGCGCCGTGCGGCAAAGCGCATCGAAAGCGAACCACACCACGCCCTCAGCGTGACCACGCACGGGAAAGCGGCGCTCCAGCACCTCGATTTCTCCCGCTTGCGGCGCGGTGCCGGACAAGCGTCGGAAATCGTCGGCCAGCCGCGCATCGGCGGCTTCATCGGCAGGAACAAGCCACGATTCGAGCTGCTCCAGCGTGCGCAGGCGGTAATCGGCGCCGTTATCGACTTCGAGCACATCGAAGTGCGCCTTGAGGAGCGCAATCGTGGGCAAAAAGTTGATCCGCATCAGCCCGTCCGGATAGAGACCGTCGGGCGGGTAGTTGGATGTCATCACAAAGATGACCCCGCGTGCGAACAAGGCTTCCAGCAGTCGACCAAGGATCATCGCATCGGCGATGTCAGAGACGTGGAATTCGTCGAAGCAGAGCAGCCGGGTCTGCGCGGCGATGCGGTCAGCCACTTTTTGCAACGGATCGGGCGTGTGGTTGAAACGGCGCAGATCGTTCTGCACTTCCTGCATGAAGGCATGGAAATGCACACGGCGCTTGCGCCGGTAAGGCACCGAATCGAAAAAACAGTCCATCAAAAAGCTTTTGCCGCGCCCGATGCCACCCCAGAGGTAGACGCTTTTCGGCTCGCGCGGATGAATGAACACCTTGCGCAGCCGGGTGCGGCGCGCGGCCTTGAAGGCGAGCAGTTCGGCGTAGAGTTTTTGCAGACAACCGATCGCCGCGCGCTGCGCCGGATCGGCAACGTAACCACGGGACTGGAGCTGGGATTCGTAGGTGTCGAGCACGCCGTGTTCGGGCGTGCCGAGAATTTTGTGAGGAACCATGAAAGGACGGCGTGGATGGAAATCAGGCCCTGTGCCCTTCCCCGGGCGAGGTCTTGTGCGCCTGTTCGGCCAGGGCGTCGGTGTCGACGCGGAAGAACACGGAATCGCCGACGGCGGTGAGTTCGCCATTGGCGCGAATCTCGCAGATCACCCGCGTCTTGCGAGCGAGTTCGCCTTCCACCCAAGCGGAAAGTTCGAGCGGCACGCCCATCGGCGTCGGCTTGAGATACCTGACGCTCAATTGCCCGGTGACGCAGCTGATCCTGGGTAAGCTGTCCGCTTCGCGTCCCTCGGCACGACAGTGGTGCGCCATCGCCGTCCAGTTGGAATGGCAATCCACCAGCATCGCCAGAAAACCGCCATAGACCAATCCGGGCCAACTCGTGTATTTCCGTTCCGGCGCCACCGTGGCGACGACACGCCTGCCGTCCTCAGTCCAGTAACTCTTGATGTGAATGCCATGCGGGTTTTCCGGGCCGCAGCCATAGCATATGCCGTCAGGACAATAGATATCCTGTAGTGCGTTTTCCACGGGGTCTCCTCCTTTCCTTTTTGGTGTCGCCGTGCGATTCGACGGCGTGCGTTGCAGTTTATCGCGCCCGGGCCGGCGCGTCATGGTGAGCATCCGCCATCATGGCTGGAGCAAGGCTTGGCGGAGTTTCCTCAGGGCGAGCGGTCTGTTTCCGCATCGGCATCCCTGGACGAACGCACGAAAGCCATGATGACCGCCCGCACGATCTTCTTCTGCTCGGCGGGAAGGCCGATAAACGCTTCCAGCACTTCGCGCTCCGGGCCGGAAACCGCAGCCTCCCAACGCCTTTTCCTCTCCTTGATGGAGAACGCCGATTGCCCGCCGAAGCGCAGAATGTGCGGCTCGACCTTCAGCCAGTCGGCCAGCACCTGCAACCTGTCCTGCGCGGGAATGGCCTCGCCTTTGAGCCAGCGCGTCACCGCCTGATACGTGACGGGGCGTCCCATGTAGCGGATGTTGAACTGCGCTTCCAGCACGGAAGGCCGGGGTTCGTAACCCGCATCACGCATGGCCTCGGCCAACCGCGCAGCAAATTCAAGTTTCTCGTCCATGAACAGAAAGTTATGTTCATGCACAACGGTTGTTTACTTTTATGTTGTTTACGTGTTACAACATGTTGTTGTGAACATGCCCTGCCCGCCCGTCGTGGATGGGATTCCATGTCCATTCGCCAAAAGAGGTGAGGAACACGTCCATGCCTTCCGCTCCGAAAGCAACTGCCGTGATGACGGTCACCGAACCGGCGGATGTTGTCGCCTCAGTGGGCAGTCTACCCGTCGACGCTTGCCTGCATGGCAAATTTCACCTGCGCGCGGTGCTCGGGGACGGTGGTTTTTCCATCGTCTATCTTGCCCATGACGAATCGCTCGAACGGGAAGTGGCGATCAAAGAATACCTACCTGCGGGCCTGGCCATGCGCGGCGACGGCGGAAGACAGGTGAAGACGCGGACGCCCGGCAACTGCGCCCTGTTTGCGGAAGGGCTGAACAGGTTCGTGCACGAAGCGCGCATCCTGGCGCGTCTGAAACACCCGTCGCTCGCCGAAGTACTCCACTTCTTTGAAGAAAATGGCACCGCCTACATGGTCATGCCCTACTATCGCGGCAAAACCCTGAGGGAAATGCTGTGCGATGGATTCCGGGTAAACAGCAGGGAAGAATTGCTCGACATCGTTTTGCCCGTGCTCGACGGCCTGTCGCTGGCGCATTCGTTTGGCGTATGTCATCTTGATATTTCGCCCGACAACATCCTGATACGCGAAAACGACGCGCCGGTGCTGATCGACTTTGGCGCGGCGAGATGGGCGCAGGGAAACGGCAACGCCCCTCGCACCGTTATTCTGAAACCCGGTTTCGCGCCCATCGAGCAATACGGCAACTACGAAGACGGCGCGGAAACCGGCCCCTGGTCGGATGTCTATTCCCTGTCCGCAGTGATTTACCAATTGGTGAGCGGCAACATGCCGGCCCGCTCGGTGGCCCGCGTCGTGCGCGATCTGCTGCCCCCCTTGAGCGGCTTCGCCTCAAACGATCTGCCCGCCCGGATACTGAGCGTCATCGACACCGGACTGGCGGTATTGCCGCAAGAACGTCCCCGGACAGCCGCTGCGCTCGCCGCCGCCCTTAAAAGCGCAGCGCGGGCCAGTCACGAACCAGCTCCGGACAAAACGCGGCTGACCGGCGTTTCCATCTCGCCAGCGGACGAAGACTTCGATCCGCTCTCGCTGTTCGATGAAACGAAAACGGGCGCTCCACAAAATGCCTCGCCAGGGCGCTTGTCCGACGATCTGTTTCCGATACCCGAACCCGCCAACAAAGCCGGAGAGCAAGCGCCTGCGCGGCGCCCGCTCAGACTCGCTGCTGCGCCGGACAAGCGCACCCCCGCCACGTCCCCGGAAACGGAAAGGCTTTACGACGCCTTCACCAGCGGGCTGGAGATGCGCCTTTCGGAGCGAGACGCGCTCGATGAAGACTTCATGAAACTCATCGGGCAACTGCTCCGCCACTACACGCAAGGAGCGGTCGATCTGATGAACGCCCGGGCCACAATCAAGCGGGAATTCAGGTCGGATGTCACGCAGATCAACCCCGAGTGCAACAACCCGCTGAAGTTTTCGCCGGATGCCGAAGTCGCGCTTTCCTATCTGCTTGGCCACCGCTTTACCGGGTTCATGGAACCCGCCGAGGCGGTTCGCCAGGCGTGCGACGACCTGCGCGCGCATGAAATAAGCGTGATCGCGGGCGCGCGCGCCGCCTTCAACGACATGTTCGCTCATTTCGACCCCGGCGCAATCGAACAGGAAGTAACGGCGCGAGGGTGGGTGAGCGAGAACATCACGTTTGGCCGGCGTCAGACACGGCTATGGGAAGCCTATCAACGTTATTTCCAGGCAATGCCGGAAAGTAGCAATTTTTTCTGTGCGGCATTTTTGAAAGGTTACGAAGAATCGGTCGCGGAACTTCATCCCGGAGGGGATGGCGCACCGCCATGAGTTTTACCGCCATTACAAGGAGATCGGCATGGCTTCTTTGCAGGACTTTTACGTCAGACTCGACGGCATCACCGGCGAAGCCCGGGATGCCAAGCGCTCTCGGACTGCCTCATCACGTCCGCCGGGCCGCAAGGCTCGGTCGGCGAGGCGCTGGTCAGGGAATCGGTGAGCCTCTCCTACGGCCAGGATCAAGATCGAGGTCAGGGAGCAGAA
>JAITQD010000077.1 GCA_031289095.1 Azoarcus sp. | reverse complement strand
AGAATCTCATCACCATCAACATGAGCGAATTCCAGGAAGCGCACACGGTTTCCACCCTCAAGGGCGCTCCGCCCGGATACGTCGGCTACGGCGAGGGCGGGGTGCTGACCGAGGCAGTGCGCCGCCGTCCGTACAGTGTCGTGCTGCTCGACGAAATCGAAAAGGCGCACCCCGACGTGCACGAACTTTTCTTCCAGGTCTTCGATAAGGGGCGCATGGAAGACGGAGAAGGGCGGCAGATCGACTTCCGCAACACCGTCATCATCCTGACCTCGAACGTCGGCACCGACCTTATCATGAGCCTGTGCGCCGACCCGGATCTGCCGGTCGACGCCGAGACGATCGCCAGCGCGCTGCGCAAGCCGCTGCTCGAAGTGTTTCCGCCCGCGCTGCTCGGACGCCTGATCGTGGCGCCGTACTACCCGCTGAGTATGGAAACGCTCACCAACATCGTGCGCCTGCAACTGCGGCGCATCCAAAAGCGCATCGCCGCCTCGCACGACGCCGCTTTTGGCTACGACGATTCCGCCGTCGACCTGGTGATCCGGCGTTGCAACACCGCCGACGCAGGCGGGCGCATGATCGACGCGATCCTGACCAATTCGGTATTGCCGACCATCAGCCGCCGCCACCTCGAAGGGCTTGTCGCCGGGCAGGGTTTGCAGCGGATCACGCTGAAGGCGGAGAACGACGAATTCGTCTACGAGTTCGAGATGCGGGATCTGGAAACGGGCGGGCCGGGTCATTGAGCGTGGGTGAGCCTGCCGGAATGGTGAATCGAAATGAGTGAGCAGGGAATCGAATCGGTCGCCCCGATGAATGCGCTGCCGGTCGGCACGCGCTTGCAGGAGTACGTCATCCGCGCGGTGGTTGGCGAGGGCGGTTTCGGCATCGTGTATCTGGCGCATGACACGATGCTCGACTGTGAAGTGGCGATCAAAGAATACCTGCCGGCCAGCCTGGCGACGCGCGGGGCCGGGATGCAGGTCGAAGTGCGGCTCGCCGACAAGCGCGAACTGTTCCAGAAAGGGATGCGGCGCTTCGTCAATGAAGCGCACATCCTGGCGAAGTTCAAGCATCCCGCCTTGGTGTCGGTGCTGCGCCTGCTGGAAGCCAACGGCACCGCGTACATGGTCATGCCCTTTTACCGGGGCAAAACCCTGCGCGAGATGGTGCGCAACGGATTCCACGTCAGAACCACGGAAGACCTGTTTTCCCTGCTGTTGCCGGTGCTGAACGGACTGACGCTGATTCACTCGGTGGATTGCTACCACCTCGATATTTCTTCCGACAACATCCTGATCCTGGAAAACGGAGCCCCGGTACTGCTCGATTTCGGTGCGGCGCGACATACCGAAGTGCGTGGTGAAGACCCGACCACGATCATCCTCAAGCCGGGTTTTGCGCCGATCGAGCAATACAGCAACGACGACGAGGAATTGGTGCTCGGCCCCTGGACGGACATTTACGCGATTTCCGCCGTGGCGTACCTGCTCGTGACCGGCGTCATGCCGACCGTGTCGGTGGCGCGGATCATGAAGGATACCGTCAGGCCGCTGACGAGCTTCGCCACGCCGGAACTGCCCGCCGGCGTGCTGGAAGTCGTCGACGCGGGCCTTACGGTGAAACCGCAGGATCGACCGCAAAACGTCAAGGACTATGTTCGGGCGTTGTTGAGCGCTGCGGAAGGCCACGCGCCGTCGCAACCGCAACCGCAGCCGCAGCCGTTTTCCAGGATGGGCGATCGAGCGCCTGCGAGGGAAGGGCAAATCGCCCCGCGGCCAGCCACAGCGCCATTCGGCATCGCGGACATCGCGCCCCACGGCGCGCGCGCCGGTCAATCCGGGCATGGAGTCGTCGCTCGCTGGATCATCCTGTTTGTGCTTCTGCTGGCCTATGTCATGGTAATCTTTGCCATATTGCCGGGAGCGTGAGGGATTGGCGATGAAAGACCGCTTCGACACGGCGCGCTGGTTTTTGCGTCGTACGTCTTTTGCCTGCATCGCGCTGACGGGCGTACTGTTTGCCGGCTGCGAAACGCTTTTCGATGCGCCGCCCTCTGAGGCAACCCGACGCCAGGAAGCCGCGCTGAAAAAGATGAACGATCTGGCTTCGACCGGGGAACAGAAAGCCGGCGGACTCAAGGAAGTTGGCGCCGATCCGGCGAGGGCGCTGACCAATGTGGCCGGCAAGGCCGCAGGCAGTGCCGGGAGTTCGATAAACGCCCGTTCGCGCGGCAAAGAGGGCGGTACGGCGTCCGCGCCCGCCGCGCCAGGCGATACGTTCAATGGCCGGGAAATACCGAGCATGAGCTTCGAGCATGTCGAAGCGGACATGCCGCACTTAGCGGTGTTGGGGTTGGAAGAAGCTGTTTTTCTGGTCGACGGCAGAAGAATCGAACTGGGCGGCATGACGCGGGCGGGCCGTATCGGACTGGTCGCGCCAGGGAATCACGTCCTGAGAATCGAATGCCCGCGCGGCCCGCCCTTCTCGGCGGATTTTTATCTTCAGAAAAACGAGCGCGCCGTCGTGCGGGGAAGCTGTTCGCCGCCCGATGCGGTCAATGACAGGCGATGAAGGAGCGGCCATGCTTGAAGTTCAGGCGCTGACCTACAACGACATCCCGCCCGTGATGCCGATTTCGGGCACGATCACGGGCAACGGCGCAACCATCGGGCGGAGCGGCGACAATATCGTCGTCCTGCCAGACCCGATGCACGTAGTGTCGCGCCATCACCTGAAATTCACCCGGGAAGCCGGGAGCAGCGTCTATCGGGTCGACAACGTCAGCGGGCGCAACGCGGTCTTCGTCAACGGCGAAGAACTCAAACCCGGAAATGGACGCACGCTCAATGATCGTGACCGCATCGCCCTTGGCGGCTACGTCCTGCAAGTACGCTACGTGTCGCAAGGCCAAGCGAACGCGCCGCGGTCGCCCGCGTCGGCTACCGCCACGCCGGAAGCTCCCCCTGACGACGACTTTCTCGCCGTCCTGCTTGGCCCTGGCGCGGGAAAGCAAACGCCGCCTGAATCTGCGCCGGAAGGCGATGATCCTGTCAGTGCGCTCATGTCCGGTGTCGGCGCCGGGCGGCGCGACCCCATGCAGACGCTCGACGAGCGGGGCATTGAGCTTGGCAGTCTTGATGGCAAGGGGGATGAACTCATCAATGGCGGCGACGCCCGCGCCATGGCGCGCGAACTGCTGCGCGATCCGCTCCTCGGCGCGGCGGAAAACCCTCTGGCCCGCGATGCCAGCCTCGACCCCCTGGCGATGTTCGGCGGCGGGGGCGGCCTGTTCGACGACATCCTGCAATCCGGCAAAAACGCCGGCGCGGCCCCTCACATGGATTTGTCCCACGGCTCGGAGCTTGGCGACCTGTTCCAATTACCGAAACCTGCCGCACCGCCTGCGCCCACCGCGACGCCGCTAGCGCCGTCGCCGCCCCCTGGCGTCGCCACAGCGCAGCCCCCCATACCCGACGACGGCGTGGGCATCGGCGAACTGGGTAACATCGACGACCTCATCGCGGGCCTCCTCGCACCGTCTCACACGGAAGAATGGGCGCCGTCGTCCCCTGTGCCTGCCGCCGCCGAGGCTTTTCCGCCGGATGGCAGCGGCGCGGTCATCACCGGGCCGCGCATTGCCGAACCGCCCCCGCAAAAGGTCATCGCAGACGACATTCCGCCGTCCTTGCCGAAGGATTCCGCCCAAACCATTGCCAATCCGGAAACCGGGTTGCCGCCCTTCCAGGCGCAGCCAGCGCTGACCGGGAGCGGTGCGCCTGCCGCTTTGCCAGCGGCGGAAGATCTCTACAAGGCGTTCATCGAGGGGCTGGGGGTTGAATTGCCTGGCCGGGTGTCGCTGGACAGGGCTTTCATGAAAACGCTCGGACAGATGTTGCGAGGCTGTGCGCAAGGGACGGTGGATCTGATCGCCGGGCGGGCGATCGTCAAACAGGCCGTGCGCGCCAGCGTGACCATGATCGCGCCGGAACGCAACAACCCGCTCAAGTTCTCGTCGGACGGGCATGCCGCCCTGCTGTACCTGCTCGGAAAGCCCTTTCCCGGTTTCATGGGGCCGGTCGATGCAATCCAGAACGCCTTTACCGATCTGCGTGCCCACCAGATCGGCGTCGTGTCGGGAATGCACTCTGCATTGAATCACGTGCTGCGCTGTTTCGAGCCGGCGGCAATCAGCGACAACGAACCGCCGCGCGGCCTGCTCGAACAGGTGTTGCCGTCGCAGCGGAAAGCCAGGCTGTGGGATGCCTACGAGCATTACTACGTCGTCACGCAGGAAAACGTCGCCGACCGCTTCCAGGACTTTTTCGGGGCCGCTTTCGTCAAAGCCTATGAAGATGCGATTTCAACCCTGCAACTCGGCGAAAAGGCGGGCAAGTGATGATGCGTCTATCGGTGGCGAAGCGAAGCGAACGCGGCGGGCGGGAGCGCAACGAAGATGCGCTCGGCTTTTGCGCCAATGAAACGCTGGGCTGTTTCGTCCTTGCCGACGGTACTGGCGGATACGAAGGTGGCGCAGTCGCATCGGAAACCGTCGTACAGCGGGTGTTGAAGCACTTTTCCGCCACCCCCGGAGTCGACCTGGCCGCTATCGCCGCCTCCATCGACGTCGCTCGCGAAGCCTTGCGGCGCGCGCGCGGGAGTCACCCGCAGTTTCCCGACATGGATACGACGATAGCGACGCTGATGCTGGACACGGAGCGGGCGCTGGCCTACTGGAGCGCCCTTGGTGACAGCCGCATCTATCTGTTCCGTAGCGGGCGGGCGCGGACATTGACTACCGATCATAGCGTTTTGCAATCCATGATCGACGCCGGTATTTTCAGCGGCGAGCTGCGCGGCAACCGGAAAAGGAATCTGCTCTACGCGGCGGTCGGCAGCGCCGAAGTGCCGGCGCGTGTCGTGTGCGACAAACCGCTCGTTTTGCGCTCGGGCGACATTTTTCTGCTCTGCTCCGACGGCCTGTGGGAGAGCGTCGATGAGGAAACCATGGAAGCCCTGCTTCAGCAGGTGGAAACCCCCGAACAATGGGTAGATGGCCTGGCGCGCGAAGTGCCCGATCCCGAATCCCCCGAACAGGACAACTTCAGCGCCATGGCGGTGTGGGTTGGCGAGCGGGAAGAAGTGACGACGCGCATCCTGCCGCTGTCGGCGCGGGACTGAGGCGGCGGGCATGATCGGCTTCTTTTCCGCTCCGACGCATTACATGGGCTGGTTCGGCAAGCTGCCCTCGGTCGGCGATTTTGCCGGGCGGGGAATGCCGCACCTTCTACAAGAAACCGCCCATGCCTGGATGTCGTCCGGCATGGCGGCGCTGGTGCGAACCTGGTCAGTAGAATGGCGGGACGCCTATCTGGTTTCTCCTGTCTGGCATTTCATCGTCAATGCCGGCACCTGGGACAGGCACGCCCTCATCGGCTGCATCGCGCCGAGCATCGACAAGGTGGGGCGATGCTCCCCTCTGCTGGCCTTGCGCTCGTTCGACAGAAGCAGCGTGCGTGAGGTGTTGCCGCCGGAAAATCGCTGGCTCTACCAGCTCGATGCCGCCTTGCGGCGCATCATCGGTGAGCGTACTGCCGTCGAAGACGCACACGATCTCCTGACGCGACTACTGGACAACGAGGAGGGGCAGGATTCCGCTGTCCTTGCCGGGCTGGGTATCGACGGAATCGAGCCTGGCGTGCGCAAAGCCTGGTTTTCATGGCCGGAACTTCCCGCGCTTTTCTTGGAGCGCAACGACCGCAGTTTCTGGTGGGCGGAGCCTTCCCCCCGGTTGCCGCCCCGGCAGATCATCCACTGCGGCGCACCCGACGAACACCTGTTTTGCCTGCTGATGGACGGAGGGATGTCGAATGAGTAGTCCTGGACGCGCAAACCCCCGTGGCGATCTGTTCCTGCCGGCGCTGCTGGACAGGCTGGTGCAGAGCGGCAGTGCGGCCATGACCCGCAACGAATTCCGCAAGACTGCGCTACGGGATCTGGCGTGGCTGCTGAACTGCACCAACCTAGACAAGCACCTGCCGATGGACGACTTCCCGCGCGCCCGGTTCTCGGTGCTCAATTTTGGCATTCCGCCCCTGGCGGGATCCCGGTTCACCAAGTCCGAACTCAAACTCGTGGCGCAGAGAATAGAGCAGGCGATTGCCCATTTCGAGCCGCGCATCCTGCCGGAATCGCTGAAAGTGACCATTGCACACGACATGGACGTCGAACTGTATAATTACGCCCGCTTCCGTATCGAGGCAGCCTACTGGTTCGAGCCTTATCCCATCGACATGGTGATACGCGCGCGCTGGGACATGGAAACCGGCGGCGTGGAAGTACGGGAAGAAACCTGAGCGAATCCAGTATGACGACAACAGTCTTCGCCGTGCGCGGCGAATACATCCAGCTCGACCAACTTCTGAAAGCCGCCCGGCTTGTCGGTTCAGGCGGACAGGCGCACGTCGCGGTTGCGGCGGATCTGGTGCGGGTGGATGGCCGGGTCGAGACGCGCAAGCGCGCCAAGCTGCGTCCCGGGCAACGGGTGGAATTCGCGGGCGACACGCTCGAACTCGTGCGGGAGTGATCCCTGTTGACGGCATGCCCATCGTGCGCGACTTCGGCTACAATCCGCGCGCACTGTGTATCACGCGAACAAGCCCTTGTAGCTCAGCCGGTAGAGCAGCGGTTTTGTAAACCGAAGGTCACGGGTTCGATTCCTGTCGGGGGCACCATCTCACCGTCCGTAGTAGTCCGATAAAGGCCGGAAAGCCAAAGAAAATCAAGGCTTCCGGCCTTTTCTTGTCTGAAGTGATTCGCTTTGACAGCAAACGCAAAACGCGGGCTGTTGGTTCAGCGGGTAATGGCTGTCTGCGGCGTCATGAATCGGATTCCAGCCAGTCGCGCGCTTCCGTCTCCTCGTCGAAAACCTGTATCTCCGCATCGACGAAGAATTGCGAGACCCAGGCGCTCCATGTGACCCACTGGTCGTCGGTCAGGATGGCGATGCGGCGGTAGTCGTGGGCGTGCTGGCGGGAGTGGCGGATTTCTTCCACGGCGAGGTCGATGGTGAAACCAGCCATTTCGCGCAGGTCGAACAGAAGGTCGAGACGACCGTCGAATTTGATTTTGTAGTCGGCCAGTTCTTCAAACTCGCGGTAATCGGCAAGGGTGAATTCGCCAAAAACGGTGATGGCGACAAGCTTGCCGCTGTGGTCGATGCTGATCATGTGAGAGGCTCCGCGCGTTGTCGTGGGATGGCCGACACTATAACCCCCCGCGCCGCAGGCCCGTCGTGGAAACCGCGTCAGTCGGTTGAATAATCGCAACTCGCATGCTCGCAAACTCCGAACCGACCGTGTCAGCCGTGCGGCAGGGTTACAGTGGCGACGAGTCCGCCCTCGGGATGGTTGTCCAGGGTGACGCCGCCACGCTGGACGTGGAGCAGGTTGCGGGTGATCGCCAGTCCCAGACCGGTGCCGCCGGTTGCGCGGTTGCGCGACGTTTCGGTGCGGTAGAAAGGCTCGAAGACGCGCTCCCGTTCTTCGGGTGGCAGGCCGGGGCCGTGGTCGCGGGTGACGATGCGGTAGGCTTCGGGCGTTTCGGTCAGGGTGATGTCGACTGCGCCGCCGAATTTCACCCCGTTTTCGATCAGGTTCCACAACGCGCGCCGCAGCGCGAGGGCTTGGCCTGGGAAGGGGGTGGCGGCTTGTCCGGTCATGGTGACTTGCCAGCCCATGTCGGTGGCGTCGCCACAGAGCGCGGCGAGAAGGGCGGGGAGGTCGATGGGCTGGGCAGGGGCGGTGACTTCCATGCTGCGGGCGTAGTCCAGCCCTTCTCGGATGAGGCTCTGCATGGCGTCAAGGTCGGACTGGATGCGTGTTTTGAGGTCTTCGCTGTCGATCATTTCGGCGCGCAGTCGTAGTCGGGTGATGGGGGTTTGCAGGTCGTGCGAGATGGCGGCAAGGATGCGGGTGCGCTCATGGATGTGGTCGGCAAGGCGTTGTTGCATCTGGTTGAAGGCTTCGGCGACCTGTACGACTTCGGTGGGGCCGGCGAGGGTGAGCGGCGCTCGCTCGGGGTCTTCGCCCAGGGCGCGGGCGGCGGCGGTGAGCCGGGAAAGGGGGCGGGTGGCGATGCGTACGCATACCCAGGTGAGAAAAGAGATGCCGGCGATGAGGGCGAGGAGGGCGCTCAATACTGCGCTATGGCGTGCGTAGGTGAAGGAGGACAGCGGTTTGGCGGGCAGTCGGGCGGTGAGGAAAGCACCGTCACTCAGGCGCACGCCAGCGACGGCGGGGAGGTATTCAGTGGCGCGGTTGTCGTCGTCGCGGCGGCGGACGTACAGGGTGGCCTGGCGGTCGGGCATGGTTTCCCGCAGGGTCGCCAGTAGCGGGTTGTCGTCGGGAAGGGGCTGGATGTGATCGGGCAGTTCACGCAGCAGGCGCAGCCGCAGGCGACCATGGCTGCCAAGCGAGCGTGCGCGTTCTTCCGGGGCGATCTGGTCGATGATGTCGGCGCTGGAGGCGATTTCCTGGGCGATGCCCCGGAAGATGACGTGTTCCCGTTCGTTGACGAAGATGGCGATGCTGATGGCGAGCACCAGGAAGATGCCGATCAGCCAGATCAGCATCAGGCGGGAAAACAGGCTGCGCGGCCAGAGGAATTTCACGGCGCGGCTCCGGCGGGGGTGACGTCGCAGGCGAGGATGTAGCCTTCGTTGCGGACGGTTTTGATGATTGCGGGTTCGCGGGCGTTGTCGCCAAGGCGCTGGCGCAGGCGGCTGATGAGGAGGTCGATGGAGCGGTCGAAGACGTCGGCTTCGCGTCCCTGGGTGAATTCCATGAGTTGGTCGCGCGAGAGTATCCGTTGCGGGTGGGTGAGGAAGACGTTGAGCATGCGGTATTCGGCACCAGAGAGGGCGACGATGGCGCCGTTGCCGTCGATGAGGTGGCGGGCGACGGTGTCCAGCCGCCAGTGGGCGAAGTGCAGTTCGCGCGCTTGCGCGGCAGGGGTGCCCGCCAGGTTGGGGGGAAGGGCGCGGGCGCGGCGGAGGATGGCTCGGACGCGAGCGTAGAGTTCGCGCGGGACGAAGGGTTTTGATAGGTAGTCGTCGGCGCCCATTTCGAGGCCGATGATGCGATCCATGTCTTCGCCGCGTGCGGTGAGCATCAGTACGGGGGTGTCGGCGTTGGGGCCGTCGCTGGCGCGCAGGTTGCGGCACAGGGTGAGGCCGTCTTCGCCGGGCATCATGATGTCGAGCACGATGAGGTCGATGCGGTGGGTGTCGAGGGCGCTGCGCATTTCGCGTCCGTCGGCGGCAGTGGTGCAGCGCAGGCCTTGTTTTTCGAGGTAGTCGGCGAGCAGGGTGCGAATGTCGCGGTCGTCATCGACGATGAGGATGTGATCCTGGCTGGACATGGGGGCGTTTCTCCACGGGCGTTGCTTTGTTACGTCCCGCATCTTAGGCGCGCGCGCAGTTGATGTGTATCTTTGTGTATCTTTGGGGGCTGCGGAAACATGGTGATGCAATCCGGCTGCTTCGCGGATACACGGGACGGGTGTTTTGGCGGTTTAATGCGTCCGTCGCCCGCGTTGGACGGGTTGAGACGGTTGAACCAACAGGTAAGGAGATCATCATGAAATTCTGGATCAGGACTTCGCTTGTCGCCGCGCTGGCGGCTTCGGCTTTGATCGGCGGGACGGCTATGGCTGCTCCTGACGGTTGTGCTCATGGCGGTTGGCATGGCGATGTGGCTGCCTGGCGCGGTGCCAGCCCCGAACAGGTGAAGGAGCGGTTGACCCGGCGGGCGGAATCGCGTTTGGCGCGGCTGGAACTGGCGCTGGCGCTGAAGCCGGAACAGCAGGCGGCGTGGGCCGATTTCAGGAAGGCAGCGATCGCGCACACGTTGGCTGTGGCGGAAAGCGTGGCAAGCCAGCATAAGGCGGATGCGCCCAAGACTGCGCTTGAACGGCTGGATCGCCTGGAGGATGTGAACAGGCGGCATGCGGGTTTGCTGGCCGATACGCGCAAGGCGGTGGAGGCGTTCTACGGTCATTTGGGTGGGGCCCAGAAGACGGTGTTCGACGATGAGTTCTCGAAGTTTTATGCCGGGGCCGGGCGCGACGGGCATTTCGGCAAGGGGGAAAGGCGCAGCAAGGGGGAAAAGCGCGGTAAGGACAAGAAGGACTAGGGTTGTTTTTGCCGGATGCGACAAAGCCGCCTGTGAAGGCGGCTTTGTCGTTTGGGATACGGGGTTTTGCCGCGCGGAAAGGGTTTTAGACGATGGCGGTTTCGGGCACGGGGGCGCGGTCGAAGGTTAGTTTGATTTTGTCGGTGTCGGGGTCGATGTCGATGGTGACTTCGCCGCCGTTGGCAAGTTGCCCGAACAGGAGTTCGTCGGCGAGTGCGGCGCGGATTGTGTCCTGGATGAGACGCTCCATTGGACGCGCGCCCATCAAGGGGTCGAATCCTTTTTCGGCCAGCCAGGTCTTGAGGGCGTCGGTAAAGCGCGCTTCGACCTTTTTTTCGTGTAGCTGGGCTTCGAGTTGCATCAGGAACTTGTCGACGACTCTGAGGATGACTTCGCCTTCGAGCGCCTTGAAGGAGATCATGGCGTCGAGCCGGTTACGGAATTCGGGAGTGAATATGCGCTTGATTTCGCCCATTTCGTCACCCGTTTCGCGCTTGGCCGAGAAGCCGATGAGCGCTTTTTGCATGGCTGCGGCGCCAGCGTTGGTGGTCATGATGAGAATGACGTTGCGGAAGTCGGCCTGCCGTCCGTTGTTGTCGGTCAGGGCGCCGTGATCCATGACTTGCAGCAGGATGTTGTAAATGTCCGGGTGGGCTTTTTCAATTTCGTCGAGTAGCAGCACGCAGTGCGGCTTTTTGGTGATTTGTTCGGTGAGCAGCCCGCCCTGATCGAAGCCGACGTAGCCCGGCGGCGCGCCGATGAGGCGGCTGACTGCGTGCCGTTCCATGTATTCGGACATGTCGAAGCGCACGAGTTCGATGCCCAGTGTGTAGGCGAGCTGGCGGGCGACTTCGGTTTTGCCGACGCCAGTGGGGCCGGAGAACAGGAAGGAGCCGATGGGCTTTTGCGGGTTGCCGAGTCCCGAGCGCGACATTTTGATGGCTTTCGCCAGTGCGTCGATGGCAACATCCTGACCAAAGACGACGTTTTTGAGGTCGCGGTCGAGGGTGCGCAGCGAAGCGCGGTCGTCCTGCGATACGTTGCGCGGGGGAATGCGGGCGATTTTGGCGACGATATCTTCGATTTCGCCTTTGCCGATGGTCTTTTTTTGCCGCGATTTGGGCAGGATACGTTGCGCCGCGCCCGCTTCGTCGATGACGTCGATGGCTTTGTCGGGCAGGTGGCGGTCGTTGATGTATTTGGCCGACAATTCGGCGGCGCTCGCCAGGGCCGACAGGGAATAGCGAATGCCGTGGTGTTCCTCGAAGCGGGTTTTCAGTCCCTTGAGGATTTCAATGGTTTCGGCGACCGAGGGTTCAACGATGTCGATTTTCTGAAAACGCCGCGAGAGGGCGTGATCCTTCTCGAAAATCTGGCGGAATTCGGTGTAGGTCGTTGCGCCGATGCACTTCAACTGTCCGGCGGAAAGGGCCGGTTTCAGCAGGTTGGAGGCGTCCAGCGTGCCGCCAGAGGCGGCTCCCGCGCCGATCAGGGTGTGGATTTCGTCGATAAAGAGGATGGCGTCCCTATTTTCGAGCAGTTGCTTCAGCACGGACTTCATGCGCTGCTCGAAGTCACCGCGGTACTTGGTGCCAGCCAGCAGTGCGCCCATGTCGAGGGCGTAGACCTGCGCGTTTTCAAGGATTTCCGGCACCCGTTTTTCGACGATGCGATACGCCAGTCCTTCGGCGATGGCGGTTTTGCCCACGCCCGCCTCGCCGACGAGGAGCGGGTTGTTTTTGCGTCGCCGACACAGGGTCTGGATGACGCGTTCGAGTTCCTTGTCACGTCCGATCAGCGGGTCGATCTTGCCCTGTAATGCGTGCTGGTTGAGATTACGGGTGTAGGTTTCGAGCGCGTTGACGCGGGATTTGTCTTCCGGCTGCTCTTGTTCGGATGCGTCCGGATCGCTGCGGTTGGGCGTCTGCGCGTTGTCCTGGGGCGTCTTGACGATGCCGTGCGAGATGTAATTCACCACGTCGAGGCGGGAAACGTTCTGGCGCTGGAGGAAAAAAACGGCGTGCGAATCCTTTTCGCCGAAAATGGCCACCAGAACGTTGGCGCCGTTGACTTCCTTTTTTCCCGAGGACTGCACATGCAGGATGGCGCGCTGGATAACGCGCTGGAAGCCGAGCGTGGGCTGGGTCTCGATTTCTTCGTTTCCGCCGATCTTCGGGGTGTGCTCGCCGATGAACTGGATCAGATCCCGGCGCAACTCGTCGGTGTTCGCCGCGCAGGCGCGCAGCACCGCGGCGGCGGAAGGGTTGTCCAGTAGCGCGAGCAGCAGATGCTCGACGGTAATGAATTCATGGCGCTTCTGCCGGGCTTCGACAAAGGCCAGGTGCAGGCTGACTTCCAGCTCTTGCGCGATCATTCGTTTTCCTCCATCACGCATGCCAGTGGATGCTGATGCTGGCGAGCATAGGATACGACTTGTTCGACCTTGGTCGATGCTACATCTTTGGTGAAAACACCGCACATTCCCATGCCTTCCCTGTGAACCTGAAGCATGACCTGGGTGGCGCGCGCCTGGTTCATGCCAAAATATTTTTGCAGAACGGTGACGACAAAGTCCATCGGAGTGAAATCGTCGTTGAGAAGCAACACTTTGTAGAGCGGAGGCCGGCGAACCCCCGCGCGTGTGGCTTCGAGGACAGAACTGCCCTGTTTCTGGGTCGTGGTCATGCGGGCGATTTTAGTCGAGCCAGTATATTGTTGCGGAAAAGAATGACGGCCTGCGTGCAATTGCACGCCGTAGAGAAGCCAGAAGTATGCCAGACGATACGGAAAGCAGGGGCGGGTGTTTCCGGCGCCGTGCAATGTTGCATGAGTAGTTCAAATGTCAGCCGTTATGTGGAAAAGCATGGGAAACCCGTTGACGTCGGGCGAACAAATGCGTAGAAACAACAGAGTGCGTAAGTCACATCCAGCCGCAGGCGTTTGCAGGAGGCTCGTCAGTTTTTTTGCTTGCTGCATCTCCGGCAATGCGCCGGATTGCAGTCCGGATGTCCGATGAATGCGCCGGCCGGGAGGGTTCGGGCCGTGTACAAAGTCACTTTGAAGGATTAAGGCAATATGGCAACTGGCACCGTTAAATGGTTCAATGATTCGAAGGGCTTCGGTTTCATCACGCCTGACGATGGCAGCGAAGATCTGTTCGCGCATTTCTCCGCGATCAACATGAATGGTTTCAAGACCCTGAAGGAGGGTGAGAAGGTCTCCTTCGATGTCACGCAGGGGCCGAAAGGCAAGCAGGCTGCGAACATCCAGCGGGCCTGACGGTTTCATCGTCTCGGGCCGACTCAAGGAGGAAAAGGCCGCCGGTAACGGTGGCCTTTTTCGTTCCTGCCGTGCATCCCGGTCTCAGCCCGCAGTCGCTTCGCCCTGGGTCTGGCGCAGGCGGATGTGTAGTTCCCTCAACTGCTTTTCGTCGACCGCGCCCGGCGCGCTGGTCAGCAGGCACTGGGCGCGCTGGGTTTTAGGGAAGGCGATGACGTCGCGGATCGACTCCGCGCCAGCCATCATTGTCACCACGCGGTCGAGTCCGAAAGCGAGACCGCCATGTGGCGGCGCGCCAAACTTGAGGGCATCGAGCAGGAAGCCGAACTTGAGTCGTTGTTCTTCCGGGCCGATGTTGAGCGCGTCGAACACCGCTTCCTGCACGTCGGCGCGGTGGATACGGATTGAGCCGCCGCCGATTTCCCAGCCGTTCAACGCCAGATCGTAGGCTTTGGCGAGGCATTCGCCCGGGTTGCTTTTCAGGCGCGCGATGTGCTCGTCTTTCGGGCTGGTGAAGGGGTGATGGCAGGCGACCCAGCGTTTGTCTTCTTCGTCGTATTCAAACATCGGGAAATCGACGACCCACAGTGGCCGCCAGGCTTCGCCGGTGACGTATCCTTTTTCGTGTCCGAGTTTGATGCGAAGCGCACCGAGGGCGTCATTGACGGTTTTGGTTTTGTCCGCGCCGAAGAAGATGAGATCGCCCGATTGCGCCCCGGTGCGTTCGAGAATGGTGCGTAGCGCGGTTTCGTGCAGGTTTTTGACAATGGGCGATTGCAGGCCGGTTTCGTTGGGTTGGCTTGCGTCATTGACTTTGATGTAGGCCAGGCCCCGTGCGCCGTAGATGCCGACGAAGCGGGTGTATTCGTCGATTTCGCCCCGGGTGAGGCTTGCGCCGCCCGGTATGCGCAGGGCGGCGACCCGTCCGCCAGTGTTGGCCGGGCCGGAAAACACTTTGAATGCGACGTCTTTTACCGCGTCAGTGATTTCGGTGATTTCGAGGGTGACGCGCAAGTCGGGTTTGTCGGAGCCGTAGCGGTTCATGGCTTCGGTGTAGGTCATGCGCGGGAAGGGATCGGGCAGTTCGACAGCGAGTGTTTCCCGGAACACGACGCGAATCATTTCTTCCATCAGTGCGGTGATGCCGGTTTCGTCCAGGAAGGAGGTTTCGATATCGACCTGGGTGAACTCGGGTTGGCGGTCGGCGCGCAGGTCTTCATCGCGGAAGCACTTGGTGATCTGGTAGTAGCGGTCAAAGCCGGCCACCATCAGGAGCTGTTTGAAAAGCTGTGGTGATTGCGGCAGGGCGAAGAATTGCCCGGCATGGACGCGCGACGGTACGAGGTAGTCGCGCGCGCCTTCGGGCGTACTTTTGGTCAGCATCGGTGTTTCGATGTCGATGAAGCCGTGCGCGTCGAGGAAGCGGCGGAATGACATTGCCGCTTTGTAGCGCAGCTTCAGGTTTTTCTGCATTTGAGGCCGACGCAGGTCGAGGACACGTTGGGTCAGGCGCACGGTTTCGGAAAGGTTGTCATCGTCGAGTTGGAACGGGGGCGGGGCCGAGACGTTGAGGATTTCGATGTCGTGGCACAGCACTTCGATTTCGCCGGAGGTGAGACTGGGGTTCTCCGTGCCCGCCGGGCGGCGGCGCACTTTGCCGGTGAGTTTCAGGCAGAACTCGTTGCGGATTGCTTCGGCGGTCTGGAACATGTCCGGACGATCCGGGTCGCACACGATCTGCGCCAGCCCTTCGCGGTCGCGCAGGTCGATGAAGATGACGCCGCCATGGTCTCGGCGACGGTGCACCCAACCGCAAAGCGTGACGATCTGGTCGAGGTGGGCGGCTGTGACTTGGCCGCAATAGTGAGTTCGCATGGAGAGAGTACCCAGGGTTTATTCGGAGAGGATGATGGCGGAGTCCGGCCCGTGCGTGGGCGGCGCGACCACTCCCATCGAGATGATGTATTTGAGCGCTTCGTCGACGCTCATGTCGAGTTCGATGACGTCCGCCACGGGCAGCATCAGGAAAAAGCCGGAGGTGGGGTTGGGCGTGGTGGGAACGTAGACGCTGACGTGATTGCCGCCAAGGTGCTGGGCGATGTCTCCGCCCGGTACGCCGGTCAGGAAGGCGATTGTCCACGCGCCCTGGCGTGGGTATTGCACGAGCAGCGCCTTGCGGAATGCCTGGCCGCTACTGGAAAAAAGCGTGTCGGAGACCTGCTTGACGCTGGAGTAGATTGATTTGACGACCGGGATGCGTCCCAGTAGGGATTCCCACATGCGCACGAGCCGCTGCCCGAGGACGTTGGCGGCGATGACGCCGGTGGCGAACAGGATGAAGATGCACAGCACGACGCCCAAGCCGGGGATGTCGAAACCGAGAACGGTTTGCGGTTGCAGGTGCTGGGGCAGCCAAGGCAGCATCCAGCCGTCGAGTGTCCTGATGATCCAGGTCAGCACCGTGAAGGTGATGGCCAGGGGAATCCAGACCAGCAGGCCGGTGATGAAGTATTTTTTCACGCGGGAAACCCGGTTCGCCCAAGGTCAGGACGGGTGGCAGGCGCAATGGCCGCCGCAGGGAGGCGATGTTTCGCTGGCAGGGGCGCCCTTGGCTTTGCCGCCCTTGAAATCGGTGGCGTACCAGCCGCTGCCCTTGAGTTGGAAGCCGGCAGCGGAGATTTGCTTGATGTAGCGGTCGCTGCCGCAGGACGGGCAGGTTGTGAGCACGGCGTCGCTCATTTTTTGCAGGTGTTCCTTCTGGAACCCGCAACTCTCGCAACGATATTCGTAGATGGGCATGAAAGCCTCCGGAAAGCGAAACGGACAAGTTTAGCGCAACGTGCGGACGCGCGCAGCCAGATGCGTGATTCGAGATGAGGGCGGTAACGCCCGTTTCAAGAGGGCAGGACGATGATCGGCAGAAAGCCGTTGATTGCCGCGCCCTGGAAAAAGGCGATCAGGCCCGCGATGGCGAGGTAGGGGCCGAAAGGGATAGGGGTGCTGCGCTTGAGACGGTTCGTCACAATCAGGCCGATGCCGATCGCCGCGCCGGCAATCGACGCCAGCAGGATGGTGAAGGGCAACATCTGCCAGCCCAGCCAGGCGCCAATGGCCGCCAGCAGCTTGAAATCGCCGCGGCCCATGCCTTCCTTGCCGGTGACGAGTTTGAAGATCCAATATACCGACCACAGGGAAAGGTAGCCGGCCATGGCGCCAATAACAGCATCATTTAGCGGGATGTAGGTTGTGCGCAGGTTGAAGACCAGGCCCAGCCACAGCAAGGGGAGAGTGAGACTGTCGGGCAGCAGTTGGGTGTCGATGTCGATAAAGGCCAGCGCGACCATCGCCCACAGGAAGATCAGGGCGCCGGCCATGGCCGGGCTGAAGCCGAAACGCCAAGCCGCATAGCCGGACAGCGCCGCCGTCAAGGCTTCCACCAGCGGATAGCGGCAACCGATGGCGACCTGGCAATGGCGGCAGCGGCCCCGCAGGACGGCGTAGCTCACCAGCGGGATGTTTTCCAGCGCCGAAATCACGTGTCCGCAATGCGGACAGCGCGAGCGTGGTCTGGCGAGGTTGAGCGGTTCGCCGCCGGGCGCGGCGTCGCCGCGCAGGGCGGCCATTTCTTCCAGCCACTCGCGCTCTATCATCCTGGGTAGACGATAGATGACGACGTTCAGGAAACTGCCGACGAAAAGGCCGAGCAGGGTGGCGAATGGGACGAGGAGGAACGGATCGCTGAAATGGCCTGGCATGTGATGGAAACGGTTCGCCCGTGGCCGGTATATGGCTGGCCGCAGTGGATAATAGATGGAAAGACTTAGACGACGGCGCCGAGCTTGAAGATCGGCAGATACATGGCTACGACCAAGCCGCCGATGACGACGCCGAGGAAGACCATGATCAAAGGTTCGAGCAGGGTGGACATGGCGGCTACCGCGTCGTCGACTTCACGATCGTAGAAATCGGCGACCTTGCTGAGCATGTTGTCGAGCTGCCCGGCTTCTTCGCCGATCGACACCATTTGTACGACCATGGTCGGAAACATACCCGAATTCTGCATGGCCATGTTCAGACTCATGCCGGTCGAGATGGCGGTCTGAATCTCGCGCGTGGCCAGTGTATACAAGTGATTGCCCGAGGCGGCGCCCACCGAGTCCAAGGCCTCGACCAGCGGCACGCCAGCGGAAAACATTGTCGATAGCGTGCGCGCCCAGCGGGCGATCGTCGCCTTGGTGACGATTTCCCCCACCACTGGCAGTTTGAGCACGATGCGGTCGACGGTGGCCTGCATGGCGGTAGATCGTCTGTAGGCCGCAGCGATTCCCATGATCGCACCGATCAGGATGCCGAAAATGAGCCACCAGAACGCGACGAAAAAGTCGGAAATGCCGATCACGACCAGTGTCGGCCCCGGCAGATCGGCACCGAAGCTGGCGAAGACGTCCTTGAAGGTGGGAACGACCCAGATCATGATCACCGCGACGACGATGGCCGAGACGGCGATGACGGCGGCGGGATAGAACAGCGCTGACTTGATCTTGCTCTTGATGGCAAGAATCTTTTCTTTGTAGGTCGCAAGGCGGTCGAGGATGCCGTCGAGGATACCGGCCTGTTCTCCCGCCGCAACCAGATTGCAGAACAGTTTGTCGAAGTGCAACGGGAAGCGGGAAAACGCCTGCGACAGGCTGGAACCCGATTCGACCTCGGTGCGAACCTCGTTGAGCAGCCGGCTCAGGCCCGGATTGCCGGCGCCCTTGATGCCTATATCGAAAGCCTGAAGCAAGGGAACTCCCGAGCGCATCATCGTTGCCAGTTGGCGAGTAAATAGGGAGATATCCTTGTCCGTTACCTTGTGACCGCGAGACATCGCCTGTTTTTTGACCTTGGTGACGGTCACGCCCTGACGCCGCTGCGAAGCTTTGACCACGGCATCACTGGCCGCCCGCATTTCGCCGCGAATCAGTTTGCCGGTCTTGTCCTTGCCTTCCCAGAAGTAGATGTGTTCCTTGGGGGCACTGCTTCGGGCGGCCCGGGTTGCTTGTGCGGATGCTGTCACCATGAGTGGATCACCTCTTGCGCCGTGCTTTCGTTTTTCATTCGTTGGTCGCGGCCAGAACTTCTGCGAGGGATGTGAGGCCCTGGCGCACCTTGAGCAGGCCTGAGTGGCGCAGATCGCTGATGCCTTCCGCCCTGGCCTGGGCCGCAATATCCATCGAGTTGCCGCCCGTCATGATGATGTGGGCGAGTTCCTCGCTGATCGGCATGACCTGATAGATGCCCAGCCGACCCTTGTAGCCGCTTCCCTTGCAGCGGTCGCAACCCACCGGGCCGTAAGGCTGCCAGTCGCCGTCAAGCTCGTCGCCGCGGAAACCCGCTTGCAGCAACGATTCGATCGGGATGTCGACCGGTTTCTTGCATGAGCATAATCGGCGCGCCAGGCGTTGCGCTGTGATCATGATCACCGACGATGCGATGTTGAACGGCGCGACGCCCATGTTCTTGAGGCGTTCGAGGGTGGTCGGCGCATCGTTCGTGTGCAGGGTAGACAGCACAAGGTGACCGGTCTGGGCGGCCTTGATGGAGATTTCGGCGGTTTCGAGGTCGCGGATTTCGCCGACCATGATCACGTCCGGATCCTGGCGCAGGAAAGAGCGCAGCGCCGATGCGAAGGTCAGGCCGGCTTTTTCGCTGACGTTGACCTGGTTGACGCCGGGGAGGTTGATTTCCGCCGGGTCTTCGGCGGTCGAAATGTTGACGCCGTCCTTGTTGAGGATGTTGAGACAGGTGTAGAGCGACACTGTTTTGCCCGAACCGGTTGGGCCGGTGACGAGGATCATGCCGTAGGGACGGGAGACCGCTTCGAGCAGCATCTGTTTCTGATCCGGCTCGTAGCCGAGCGCGTCGACGCCGAGCATGGCCGAACTCGAATCCAGGATGCGCATGACGATTTTTTCGCCATGCAGCGTCGGCAGGGTGGAGACCCGAAAGTCGATGGACTTGCTCTTGGAAAGGACGAGC
This sequence comes from Azoarcus sp., assembly GCA_031289095.1. Classification (GTDB taxonomy): domain Bacteria; phylum Pseudomonadota; class Gammaproteobacteria; order Burkholderiales; family Rhodocyclaceae; genus WRNU01. The sequence continues at coordinate 24,692 of JAITQD010000077.1, read as the reverse complement.
TTCGTCCGTCCGTCCTGGGGAACCCGTTTTTCGGAAATGTCCAGGCGCGAGATGACCTTGATGCGGGCGGAGATTTTTTCTTTCAGCGCCAGGGGCGGCTGCGCGACTTCGTGCAATACGCCGTCAGTGCGGACGCGAATGCGGTAGAACTTTTCGTAAGGTTCAAAATGGATGTCTGAAGCCCCGTCCTTGATGGCGTCAATCAGGATTTTCTGGATGAACTTGACGACCGGGGCATCGTCGATGTCGGACGCATCCACGTCTTCGGCCTCGTCGTGCCCGACGTCCAGTGCGCCGAAATCGTCCTCCATGCTGAGTTTTTCCAGCGTCTCCTTGGCCGATGCGTGGATCCGTTCGACGCATTTGGCGAGTTCGTCGACTTCGGCAACGACGAGTTCGAGCTGCATGCCGGTCTGGAAGCGGATCTCGTCGAGCGCGCGCATGTTCGAGGGATCGGCGATGGCCAGGGTCAAGCGGTTCGGATTAGTGCGCTGCGAGAGGGCGAGCACCTGATGCTTGCGCTCCAGGTTGGCGTCGATGACCTTCTTGGGGATGAAGTCCTGATTGACGGCGGCGATATCGAGCAGCGGGTAGCCGAACGTTTCGGAGGCGAACTGGGCGATATCGCGCGCGGACAGCAATTTGCGTTGCGTCACTTCGTGCAGGAAGGCGTTTGTCGCACCGTCGCCAGCGGTGCAGGCGACGGCATCCGCTTCGGATAGGCGATTTTTCTGGATGAGGGCGCGGGCAAGCCCGCTCAACGCGATTTGCGGATTGGCTGCCATTTTCCGCTCGTTAATTGGATGACATCGTTCGATTTCCGCCCGTGGGGCGTCGGATGGTCAGTGCGGGGAACCACGCTGAATACCGTGGTCAACCGTACGCCAAGCCTCATCTATGCAGCAGGACTTCTATCACGAAACGGCTACCGATATAGGCCAGCATCAGCGTGATGAATCCCGCCAGCATCCAGCGCAGCGCGACGCGGCCACGCCAGCCGCGAAAATAACGGCCAGCCAGGAGCATGCCAAACAGCAGCCATGAAATCGTGGTAAACACCGTTTTGTGATCGAAACGGAAAGCGGTGCCGAACAGGCTTTCTGTAAAAACGATCCCCGTGACCAGGGTCAGCGTGAGCAGCACGAAAGCGATGCCGATCAGGCGAAAGAGCAGTGTTTCCATGGTCAGCAGCGGTGGGAGATTTGCCAGCGCCCGGGAAAAGCGGGCATGGTGCAGGCGTTTCGTCGCCATGGCCATCAGCATCGCATGCAGGGCGGCAAGCATGAACAGGCTGTACGCGAGCATGGCGATGACGAAGTGAACGCGAAACATCGGCGAGGCGATGTTGTCGTTGGAAAGTACATGCGTGCCGGGAAAGAATGTCGGCAACAGACTTGCCAAGGCTCCTGCTGGCAATACGATGGCGCGCAGGCCGTCGAGTGGGGTATAGAGCGTTTCCACCCAGTAAAAGCAGATCGCCAGCCATACGGTGAGCGAGAGTGCGACGCTGAAACCGAAACGCATTTCGCCGCCGGGGAAAATGTCCGTATGCAGGGCGAGTCCGTGCGCGCACAGGGCGAAAACAAGCAATATGCGCTCGAAACGCGCCAGGCCGGGACGCGGCACATCCGGCGTCGGCCCGGCGAACCGGGCGCGCCAGCAACAAAACCCAAGCCCCGCATAAAGTGCGGTGGGAAAGAGATGAAGTAGAATCGGCCACATACGACGATCCAGTTTACCCTAATCTTTCAGCCCGCATCCGTCCGGACGCGGGCGCCCGGAACCTTTTCCCATGCTCGATAACCTTACCCAACGCCTCTCGAAAGTCGTCAAGACCCTGCGCGGGCAGGCCCGCTTGACCGAGAACAACGTTCAGGACGCGATGCGCGAGGTGCGCATGGCGCTGCTCGAAGCCGACGTCGCCTTGCCGGTGGTCAAAGAATTCATTGCCAGAGTGAAGGAAAAAGCGGTCGGGCAGGAAGTCGTCGGTTCGCTGACGCCCGGACAGGCGCTCGTCGGTGTCGTGCATGACGAGCTGTGCGCCCTCATGGGGGGTGTCCACCAGGGGCTGGATCTCGCCGCCCAGCCTCCGGCGGTGGTGTTGATGGCGGGCTTGCAGGGCGCAGGCAAGACCACCACTACTGGCAAGCTCGCCCGCCTGTTGCGAGAAGAGCAAAAGAAAAAAGTGCTGGTGGTGTCCGTCGACGTTTATCGCCCGGCGGCCATCGAGCAGTTGAAGACCGTGGCGGCGCAGGCCGGGGCTGATTTCTTCCCGTCGGATGCCGGTCAGCGCCCGGTTGATATTGCGCTTGCCGCGCTCGATTTCGCGCGCAAGCACCACCACGAAGTACTGTTCGTCGATACCGCTGGCCGGCTGGCGATCGACACGGCGATGATGGACGAAATCCGCGCCCTGCACGCGGCGCTGAATCCGGTCGAGACGCTTTTCGTCGTCGATGCCATGCTCGGTCAGGATGCGGTCAATACCGCGCGCGCCTTCAACGAAGCCCTGCCGCTCACCGGCGTGGTGCTCACCAAGCTCGACGGCGACGCCCGTGGCGGTGCGGCGCTGTCGGTGCGGCACGTTACTGGCAAGCCGCTGAAATTCGCTGGTGTTGGTGAAAAGCTCTCCGGTCTCGAACCGTTTCATCCTGACCGCATGGCGAGCCGCATCCTCGGTATGGGCGACATTCTCGGTCTGGTGGAAGACGCGCGCCGCCGTGTCGATGAGGAAAAGGCGATTGAGTTCGCGCAAAAACTCAAGAGTGGCAAGGGGTTCGACCTGAACGACTTCAAGGCGCAGATCGGACAGATGCGCAAGATGGGCGGCATCTCCTCGCTGCTCGACAAATTGCCGGCGCAGTTCGCCCAGGCCGCCGGGCAGTTGCAGGGCGGCGCCGAGGAAAAAGCAATCGGGCGCATCGAAGGCATCATCAACGCCATGACCCCGCTGGAGCGCACGCGCCCCGAACTGCTCAAGGCCAGTCGCAAGCGCCGCGTCGCTGCTGGCGCGGGTGTGTCGGTGCAGGAAGTTAACCGCCTGCTCAACCAGTTCGGGCAGACGCAGAAAGTCATGAAACAGTTCGCCAAGGGAGGTGTCGGCAAGATGATGCGCACAATGAAAGGCATGATGTCCGGCATGCCCGGTCTGCGTTGAGGACGGGGCGATGCGCGCCATCTTCATCGCGCTGGGCCGTTCGCTGCGCAGCCTGCTGCGGCTTGATGTTTTCGGCCACCTGATCTGGCCGGGCATCGTTTCCGGGTTGTTGTGGTTGACGGTGGCGATATTGTCGTGGTCGATGCTGATCGGCGGTGTTGTGCGCTGGATTGAAGGGGTGGGATGGGGCATCGGCGATCAGCTCAGCGCCTCGACGCTGGCGGGGGGCGTCGTGGTCTTCCTGGTCAAGGTTACGGTGGCGTTCGCTTTTGTACCGTTGTTTTATGTGACCTCGTTGGCGCTCGTCGCGCTGGTGGCCCTGCCGATGATGCTCGATCGTGTCGCGCAACGCGATTACGCCGACCTCGAACAGCGGCGCGGCGGCTCCAATATGGGCAGCGTCGTCAACACCCTGGTGGCGCTGCTGTGGTTCACGCTCGTCATCGTCGCCTCGTTGCCGCTGTGGCTGATTCCCGGCGTGTCGCTAATCGTGCCGGTGCTCGCCACCGGCTGGCTCAACCAGCGCGTTTTCGGCTACGACGCCTTGATGCGGCATGCCGACCGCGATGAACTCGTCCGCCTACGCCAGCAACAGCGCCCTTCGCTCTTGCTGCTCGGTGGCGGCACCTCCTTGCTGGCTTATGTGCCGGTGTTGAACATCATCGCGCCAGCCCTGTCTGGACTTGCTTTCGTGCATTTCCTGCTCGAAGCCTTGCGCCGCGAGCGTCAGGTGCGCGGCGTGAGCATTCTCGATCCCGAAGCCGGTGGCTCCTCGTTGGCCGGCGCACCGGTTCCGCTTCCGGCAACTGCCATTCACCGTGAGGAATGACCATGAGAGTGCTCCACACCATGCTGCGCGTTGGCGACCTTGACCGTTCGCTTGCTTTTTACACCGGCGTTCTTGGCATGCGCCTGCTGCGGCGGCAAGACTACCCCGACGGCAAATTCACCCTCGCCTTTGTCGGCTACCAGGACGAAGACGAAGCTGCGGTGATCGAACTTACCTACAACTGGGGTATCGACCGCTACGAGCTGGGCGACGGTTACGGTCATATCGCGCTTGAAGTCGTCGATGCCGGAAAGGCCTGCGACGACATCCGTACGCGCGGAGGCAAGGTCGTGCGCGAAGCGGGGCCGATGAAGCACGGCGCGACGGTCATCGCCTTCGTCGAAGACCCGGACGGCTACAAGGTTGAGTTGATCGAGAAGGGGACGCGATAACGGAAAACAAGCTAAAATATTTCGGTTTTCCCTAATCCGGTTTTCCCCTAGGCCCGGCCTTTCAGGAGAGTGTCCATATGCTCATCGCCAGACGTATCCCGCATGCGGTCGCGGCCCTTGTGTTTGTGGCCGGGTTTGACTTCGGCGGCGCGTCGGCCTATGCCGATTACAACCTCACCACGAATTGCCTCGCTGCCAAAAACGAGGAAGATAGCGAAAAATTAGCGAAAATCGGCGAAAAAACGCGGTTGGCAAAGAAGGACGCCGATCGGGGAAGCTATGCCTTCGCGCTGAAACGGTACCAGGACGTGCTTGCGGATCTGATGCAGATCCACGGGCCGCAGCATGCCTGTATCGCCCGCTATAAAAACGAGATCGGCGTCGTGTATATGAACATGGGGCGATACGCTCGGGCGCGCGATGCTTTCGTGCAGGCTGCGGACATTGCCGGAAAGGTCGGTGAAAACTCGGATGATGTCAGTGTTGACCTGATCTACAGCAATCTCGGCGCCGTGTTGGGCGAACAGGGTTCTTACGAAAAGGCGCTGGAGTGGCACCGCAAGGCACTGGCGGTTCGTGAAAGGCAGGGGAATGCCGGTGCTACGGCGCAGACCTGTAACGATATTGCCGCGTTGTACGACCGGCAGGGCAATTACGGCAAGGCGCTGGATTGGTACGCCAGAGCCATGAGGATTTGGGAAAAGGAACTGGGCGCCAAGCATCCCCAGACGATCATGACCTACGACGGCATTGCTACGGTGCACGAGCACATGGGGCAGTACGAACAGGCGCAGGAATGGCGCAACAGAGTCTCTGCGGTGCGGGAGAAAGATCCCGGCGGCAAGGGTTCCGATGGCCCCGAGATGGCCTTGACCTACCACAACGCCGGTGCGGAGTATGTCAAGCGGGGCGATTACGGCAATGCGCTGGCTTCGTATGAGAAGGCTCTGGCGATCGAGGAAAAGACGCTTGGCAAGCAGCATCCTTCCACGGCTGCGACCTACAGTGGTATTGCCGGGGTGTATGACAGGCAGGCCAACTACGGCAAGGCGGCGGTATGGTACGAAAAAGCCTTGCTGGCCGATCAAAAGAGCGTGGGCGCGCAGAGCCCCGCGATCGCCCCGACCTACAACAACCTGGCCGTGGTGTACGCCAAGCAGGGTAACGACAGGAAGGCGCTGGATTACCTGCGGCAGGCGGCGGCGGTTCTCGAAAAATCGGTGGGACGGGATCATCCCGATACGGCTGCGACCTACACCAACATCGCCTGGGTGTATTCAAGGCAACACGATTACGCGCAAGCGGCGGAATGGGCCAGAAAAGCGCTGGTCATCAACGAAAAGGTGCTGGGTGCGGATCATCCGTCCACGGTCACGGCCTACAACAATGTCGCCATGGCGTATTATCGCCAGAAGAATTACGGTCAAGCATTGTCCGAATATCTCAAGGCCTATCGGGTGTACCAGGCTCGCTTCGGCGAGGACAACCCGCAGACGAAGCTCTTCAGGGCCAACGTGGAAAATGCCTACCGGCAGACCAGGAACCCCCGGCCTTTCACCGACTGGTTGGCGGAGTTCATGGGGTAAGCCCTCTGTTTTCTTGTGTGAAAAGCCATTTTTCAAGGAGTATCCGATATGCGGTTTTTGCTTGCCATTCTTCTGCCCTGGTTGCAGTTTTTTACCATCGGCAGACCTTTCTCGGGCGTGATATGCCTCATTCTGCAAATTACGCTCATCGGCTGGATTCCGGCGGCTATTTGGTCTGTATACGCGTTGAGCCAGTACCGAACCGACAAGAAAATCGAAAAAGCCCTGGCCGGTCGGCGGGACTAGAAGCATATATCCGCTGCCCGTGCCTGCCTTGGGCGGGTTTACCTGCCGTCGGCTTGTCCCGGAGTGATGCCTCTCGGCCATAACACCCAGATCCGGCCTTTCTGTTTCATTTTTCCTGCCTGCGCTCCGGCCTCCGGCCCGAATCCCCAGAAAAAATCGGCTCGCACCGCGCCCTTGATCGCACTGCCGGTGTCCTGCGCCATGACCAGGCGGTTGAGCGGTTCTTCCGAGAGCGGCCAAGTGGTGGCGAGATATATCGGCGCGCCGAGCGGGAGGCGGGCGGGATCGACAGCGATGCTGCGCCCGGCAAAGAGCGGTGTGCCCTGTGCGCCGATGGGGCCGCCCGCAGTTTGCGGCAGTTCGCGGAAAAAGACGTAGCGCGGGTTGCTGTTGAGCAGTTCGTCGAGGCGGCGCGGATTGCGTTGCGCCCATTGTCTGATGCCTTCCATCGACGCCTGGTGGGCGGCGAGTTCGCCCTGCCTGATGAGCCAGGAGCCGATGGAGCGGTAAGTGTGTCCGTTGTGATCGGCGAAGCCGACGCGCACCCGGCTGCCGTCGGGTAGTTCGACCTGCCCGGAACCCTGCACCTGGAGAAAGAAAAGGTCGATCGGGTCGGCGGCCCACAGCAGCGCGCGTGCGGGCAAGGTTCCTTTGTTGCGGTGCTGCTCCAGTTCCGCGCGCGTCCAGTAGGGTACGACTTTGTTTCCGGCCAGCCGTCCGCGCAGCATCCCCGGTTTGAGATCTGGATAGGCGCCGTCGATGTCGATGGTGAGCAGGTCGTCGGGAGGGGCGAGGATCGGCCAGGGCGTCGCCGCCGAATGCTGACGGCTGCCGCGGATAAGGGGTTCGTAGTAGCCGGTGACGAGACCTTCTTCCTCACCGTTGCTGGCGATCGACTGCCATGGCGTGAAACGTTGCTCGAAGAATTGACGCGCTTCGCTGTTCGACAGCCGGACGGGCAGGGCGCTCGCGGCGGCGCAGGCTTCCTGCCAGGCGGGTTTGCGGTCAAGGACGCGGCAGGACTCCCGGAATGCCGGCCAGGCCGCACCCGCTTCGTCGTTGCGCCAGCCTGGCAGCGATTCCCAGTTTGCCGCGCGCCAGCCAGAGATGAAACTTGCGGATATTTCGGGTGGTGGCGCGGGTTCGGAAGGGGCGGGGGGCCTCGAGCCGGTCGGGGGCGGTATCGCGTTGGCGGACGCCGGGACGGAGCAGTCCGGGCAATCGACCGGATGGAACCTCGCTTCGTAATCGTCCGCTTCCAGTGGCAATTGGGTACAGGCGGGCGTGAATGCCACGATGAACATGCCTGCGATAGCGGTAAAGCGGTGGCGGAAAAGCTGGCTCATGGCGCGATCAGGATAAACTGGATGGATTCGGCAGCCAGTATAACGGCGGACAAATGGCGTCCGGCCATGGAGAAAGTGATGTGGGTGGTTTTTTTTGAAGTCGGTATAGTCCTTGCGCTGGTGCTGACGGTGTTGTGGGCGTTGCGTCCGCGCGCAGATGCGGATGACGGGTTGGATGCGGGCGAGGGAGATGACCGATGAACGCGGGTGATCTGGAATCCCTGCTCGCGCGCGCCGAGCGGGTGCTGGCGCGGCTGGAAGCGGTTTTGCCTGGCCCCGTTTCGCCGCCCGACTGGAATGCCGCAACGGCCTTTTTGTGGCGTCGTCGCCATGGCCGCGCCGGTTTGCAGGCGGTGACGGTGCCTTCCGCCATCCGTCTGCGGGATTTGTGCGACATCGACGAGCAGAAGGCGCGCATAGACCGCAATACGCGCCAGTTTCTTGCCGGTCGCCATGCCAACAACGTTTTGCTGACCGGGGCGCGCGGTTCGGGCAAATCGTCACTGGTCAAGGCGCTGCTCAACGAGTACGCGGACGAGGGGTTGCGGGTGGCGGAGGTCGACAAGACCGATCTCGCCGATATACCCGAAATCATGGATCTGCTGGCCGGGCGGCCCGAGCGTTTCATCGTTTTCTGCGACGATCTTTCCTTTGAAGAAGGCGATGTCGCCTACAAGGCGCTCAAAAGCGCGCTCGACGGCTCGATGTCGGGTATGGCCGACAATGTACTGATCTACGCCACGTCCAATCGCCGCCACCTGATGCCGGAGTATCACGACGAGAACCGGCCCGTGCGCCACGTCGACGGCGAAATCCATCCGGGCGAGGCGGTGGAGGAAAAGGTGTCGCTTTCCGAGCGGTTCGGATTGTGGCTGTCTTTTTATCCGTTCGGACAGGATGAATATCTCGATATTGTCGAACACTGGCTGCAAGTGTTTGGCGTGGCGCAGGCGCGTGTCGAGGGCGCGCGTCAGGAAGCGCTGCGATGGGCGTTGATGCGCGGTTCACGCTCGGGGCGGGTGGCGTGGCAGTTCGCGCGCGATTTCGCAGGGCGGCTCAATGGCGAGGAAGCAGACGAATGAGACAGCGGAGGACGGCGTTGTCAGCAACCAGCTAGCTCATGTCTGTCGCTCAAAAATCTTTTAAAAAACAAAGAGAAATTACGTTAGTGTAGTATTTGGGTACCATGCTAGACTCATCGGATTGTCAAGTCATGGCCTGGATGTCCGTGGCGCAGAGGATGAGTTCTACGATGAATCACGAGATCGTCGATGTCGTTGCCGGGGTCATCGTGAGTGGCGACGGGCGCTTTCTGCTCGGACAGCGTGCGCCGGGCACTTTCTATTCCGGTTATTGGGAATTCCCTGGTGGCAAGGTGGAGGCGGGAGAATCGCCGGGCGAGGCGCTGTGCCGCGAACTCGATGAGGAACTGGGTATTGCGGTCGAGAAATTTTATCCGTGGCTCACGCGCACGCATGAATACGAACACGCCAGAGTGAGATTGCATTTTTTCGAGGTCACGCGCTGGCGGGGTGAAATCCGCGACCGCGTGCATTCCGCCTTGACCTGGGTCGCGCCCGGTGGCGAGGTGTGTACGCCGATGTTGCCGGCGAACGGCCCGATTCTCAAGGCGCTGACCTTACCGCGCTGGATGGGTATTACGCATGTCGACAGGCTTGGCGTCGAGGTGCAGCTTGCCGCGCTCGACCGTGCGCTGGCGGCGGGGTTGCGCCTGGTGCAGTTGCGCATGACCGGGATGGAGCGGTTTTCGATCGAACGGGCGCGGGCTGCGGTCAGCAAGCCTTCTGTCGAACGAGAGGCGGCGACGCGCGAGGTGTTCGACGCCGAGGTCGTTGCACACGAGTTTGCGCGGGAAGTATTGGCGCGGCGGCGGGTGTATGACGAAGATGTCGTCCGGCTTGCGCACGCGGCGGGGGCGCTGGTCGTTGTCAATGACGATCCTGAAATGGCGCGCGACCTTGGCGCGGATGGCCTTCATCTACCTGCGGCGCGGTTGATGGCGTGCGATGCGCGGCCCGATTTCGTCTGGGTCGGCGCTTCCTGTCATGTTCGCGCCGAACTCGAACACGCGGCGGCTTTGGGATTCGACTACGCGCTTCTCGGCCCGGTGAAGGCCACCGCAACCCATCCTGGCGGAGAAGTCTTGGGATGGGAGGGTTTCTCGGCGCTGGCCGCCGGTTTGCCGTTGCCGGTGTTCGCGCTCGGCGGTCTTACAATGGAGGATATGGAAACCGCCCGGCGGGCCGGCGCGCACGGCATTGCGGCAATTCGCGCGGCGTGGGGCGATGCGGGTGCCGCGCCCGTTCCCCGAACGGGAAAAGGGTCAGACGACCGCCGTCCGACCCTTTGATTTTCTGGCGCGCCCGGAAGGATTCGAACCTCCTACCCCTTGGTTCGTAGCCAAGTACTCTATCCAGATGAGCTACGGGCGCTTGTTCCTGCAAAGAAGCGGCATTCTAGAGAAGTCGCGGCCAATGTCAACCGTCCCGTGGTACATGGGAAAATGAGCGGGCGGTCTGGATGCGGGTCGAGCGCGATCCCCGCCATTCACGCGGGGTCAGCGAGACAAAGCGCGATGAGAAGTCAGCGTTTCCCCAGAATCCGTATTGAGGAATCCCCGGCCTTCAGGCCGGGGTGACTCAAAGTTATCCGTGCGATATTTCATATTTTAATTATGGCGATGCGTGACAGTTCGCCCTCGCGGAGTATTCTCGAAACCTTGTTTTGTTGTTTCGGTTATGTCAAAAGGAAGTTTTGACAATGCAGATCAGTGACGATTATTCCGGTATGACCGGGTGCCGGGGATGTGGATGTCGGCTTTTTCCCGGCCCATGGGCCATGCTCGACGATTGGAATGTGTTGTGGAGCGGCTGGAGCAGTTTGTGGCGGCACTGGCTGGAGTCCATGGCGGCGAAGCCTGCGGTCTGGATGCCGGCGCTGGCTGCGGAGCGGCAAGGGGAACCGGATGCGATTGCCTTTTTCCTGCCGTGGCTGCCGAGGATCAAGGCGCAAATTTCGCCGCCCGATCACACCGACGGCGATGCCATGCGCGTGATGCTGCGCGCGACCTTGCCCAGTGGCCTGGATATGGCAGCGGACAAGCCGATCTCCGCATAGTATAGGCGTATGCAAACAGCTATCATAAAAACAAAGGTGTCGAATCATCTTCGCAAGATGATGAAAAGTTATGTATTTCTTTGGAAACTATATGATTTTTACTTCTCCCTTCATAACCAGTTAGTATTGAAGAAACATGCGAGTCCCCTTGCTTCTGTCGAACGAAACCCCGAAGATCCGAGCCTGGAAAATGTGACTTCTCAAGTTGCTACGACATATCAATGTTTTGAGCCGCGTTATAAAGAGTGGTGCGATATTATGCGTTCCCCGGCTCGCATGAACCGTAAGCAATGGGAGTTTGTATATATTCTTGAAGTTCTTCGGCAGATGGGGTGCATTGCGGAAGGCAAACGCGGGTTGGGCTTTGGCTGCGGGCAAGAACCCATACCGGCCATATTGGCTAAACAGGGATGCAATATCGTAGCAACTGACCTTGATTTTGACAGCGCCTATGAACAAGGATGGGCAACTACACAACAGCATGCCGCCACGCTCGAAGCGGTAAATACATTTGGAATATGCCATGGCGATATATTCAGGCGGCGGGTGTCTTTCAGGGTTGTCAATATGAATGACATTCCTCAAGATTTGAGAGGGTTTGATTTTCTTTGGTCAAGCTGTGCGCTTGAACACCTTGGCTCCCTCGGACAGGGTTTGAAATTTATTCATAATGCTATGGCTTGCCTAAACCCTGGTGGAATTGCAGTTCATACAACCGAGTTCAATCTTTCATCGGACGAAGATACCATTGATGCTCCGGCCTTGGCTCTTTATCGCAAGAAAGATATTCTCGGGCTAGAAAAAGAGCTTCAGAGCATGGGGCATAATGTTTTGCCATTGAATTTTTGTGCGGGCACGTTACCCATTGACGACTATGTTGATCTTCCTCCCTATCATTCTTCTCCAAGCCTGAAAATACAGATACAGCAATTTGCCGTGACATCAATTGGCCTGATCATCAAAAAAGCGGTGTAGCCCTCTATAGCTTATTGGGGTAATTCCGGGCGCTTTATTTCATTGCGGCGAAGCGAAAAAACGCTGCACGACCTCGCCGCCGAGCGTCAGGCCGGTGTGGCGGGCGCGTTCGAGCAGGCCCCAGTAATAGCGGTAGGAAGCCCGGTCGTGTAGGCAGCCATGATGCTGGATCGGCCCCCATGCGGCATCCTGCGCGGCGATGAGGATGGCTGCGGCTTCCTCCACTTCCGAAAGTTCTGGCTGCATGGCCGCGACAATGGGGCGGATTTGCCCGGGATGGATGCTCCACATCCGCAGGTAGCCGAATTCCTGGCGGGCGCGGCAGGCGTCGCGGGCGACGAGTTCGAGGTCGGTGATTTCGGTGCTGACGTTGTGCGACGGCACCAGGCCGTTGGCGAGTGCGGCGGCGGCGATTTCGGCCTTGGCGCGCACGATCAGCGGATGACGGAATTGCTCGGGGCTGCGCATCGCCGTGCCGGGAATGGCGCCGCGATGGGCGGAGACGAAATCCATCAGGCCGAAATCGAGCGATTCCACGCCGGGCAGCGCGGCGATGCGCCAGACGTCGTGCAGGGCGCCATGGGTTTCGATGAGCACATGCGCCGGGAGGGGGGCGGCGATGCCGTGACGCGCTTCAAGTTCGCGCAATGCTGCGATTTGGGTGGCGACATCGCTTGCACTGCACGCTTTGGGCAGGGTGATGAAAGCCAGCCGCGCGCCCGCACCCGCGAGCAGAATTTCCAGGTCGTGTCGCCAGTGCGGGTGCGTGATGTCGTGGATGCGCGCGCCCATGCGGCCATGGCGGTTGTCGGCGCTGGCGACGAGCGCGGCGACCATTGCCGCGTGCTCGGCTTCGCCGCCGGTGGGCGCGCCATCTTCGCAGTCGCCGGTGATGTCGAACACCGGGCCGAGTTCCTGTTGCAGGGCGAGCGCCTTGCGCAGGAATTTTTCTGCGCCAGCGTAATGGTCGACCACCGGCAGCGCGGGGAAGGGTTTTTCGCTGGTGAAAAGGACGTCGCGTGGATGACCGCCGCGCAGCGATGAGGCATTCATGGAATTTGACGCCCGTTCAGGGCATGGAAGGCATGGGTCGTTGGCCGCATGCCTTCCATGGGGTGAAGCTGACCGACCGTTCAGGCCAGCAGGTCTTTTATGCCGTCACGTTCTTCGAGCAGCTCGTTCAGCGTTTTGGTCATGCGTTCGCGTGAAAATGCGTCGATTTCCAGGCCCTGCACGATTTTGTATTCGCCATTTTCGGTGGTGACAGGGAAGCCGTAAATGATGCCTTCTGGGATGCCGTAGGAGCCGTCAGAAGGTACGCCCATCGTCACCCATTCGCCCTTCGAGCCCAGCACCCAGTCGCGGATGTGGTCGATGGCGGCGTTGGCGGCTGAGGCTGCGGACGAAAGTCCTCGCGCTTCGATGATGGCCGCGCCGCGTTTGCCGACGGTGGGTAGAAACACGTCCTTGTTCCAGGCTTCGTCGTCGATCAGGGGCTTGAGCCTGTCGCCGTTGGAGGTGGCGAAGCGGTAGTCGGCGTACATCGTCGGCGAATGGTTGCCCCATACCGTCAGGTTCTTCAGGCTGGAGACCGGACGGCCCGACTTTGCGGCCAGTTGCGACAGGGCGCGGTTATGGTCGAGGCGCAGCATGGAGGTGAAATTCCTGGCCGGGATGCGACCGTACTTCAGCGCGATTTCCTTGGCGATGTAGGCGTTGGTGTTGCACGGGTTGCCGACGACCAGCACCTTGCAGTCGGGGTCGGCGTACTGGCCGATGGACGCGCCTTGCACGGTGAAGATTTTGGCGTTCTCGGTGAGCAGATCCTTGCGCTCCATGCCGGGGCCGCGTGGGCGGGCGCCGACGAGCAGCGCGATTTTTGCATCCTTGAAGGCGACGTCGGGATCGTCGGTGGCGGTCACGCCCGCCAGGAGCGGGAACGCGCAATCGTCCAGTTCCATGATGACGCCCTGCACCGCTTTTTGCGCTTGCGGCAGGTCGAGCAGTTGCAGGATGACAGGTTGATCCTTGCCCAGCATTTCGCCACTGGCGATGCGAAACAGCAGGGCGTAACCAATCTGGCCAGCGGCGCCGGTCACGGCGACACGTACGGGTTTTTTACTCATTGGGTGCTCCTCCCTCATGTGTGTGATGGTGATGAGATCACTTTCTGCGGCACGGAACGTGACCGGGCGTTGCCAGTCACATGTTACCGAGGCGAATGGATGTTAGTGGCGGCAATTGCCGGTGTCAAATAGTGTTATATATAAAACATAAGATAAATAATGCCCTATGGACGGTGCCGGGTTTTTATGCTCAAATCCACGCATGTCCCGTGCGTCCCCCACTTTCAGCCCGCTTTACCGGCAGATCAAGTCCCTGATTCTACAGGCGCTTGAAGTCGGTGAGTGGCGTCCGGGTCAGGCGATTCCCAGCGAGCAGGAACTGGCGCTGCGGTTCAATGTTTCGCAAGGCACGGTGCGCAAGGCCGTTGATGAGATGGCGGCGGAAAACATCCTGGTGCGCAAGCAGGGCAAGGGCACCTACGTCGCTTCGCACAACGATCCGCGCCAGATGTACCGTTTTTTGCGGCTGGTGCCGGAAGAGGGGCACCTCACCCATCCCAAGAGCGTGCCAATCGATTGCTGGCGCGCCAAGGCGGGGCAGGAAGCCGCGCGTCTGCTGGCGATCACGCCGGGCACGCCGATCATCATCGTGCGGCGGGTGCTCAAGTTCGAGCAAAAGCCGATTGTGGCCGATGAAATCTATCTGCCCGAGGAGATATTCCAGGGGCTCAACCTGGAGATGTTGCAAAGCTGGAACAGTTCGCTTTACTCGCTGTTTGAAACCCGTTTTGGGTTGCGCATGATCCGCGCCCAGGAGCGCATCCGCGCCGTGGCCGCCGACCGCGATGCCGCCGCGCTGCTTCAGGTGGAGGAAGGCACGCCGCTGCTGTCGGTCGAGCGGGTGACTTACACCTACGACGACAAGCCGGTGGAGTGGCGGCGGGGGGTGTATTCGACGATCGGGCATTATTATTTGAACGACCTGACCTGACGACCGTCTACTGCCGACTATCGGTTCGAGTGGCGGTCATTGTTTTGCTTTGAACCCGTGGCGGCTTTGGCCGCTCTTGCTGGAGGAGGGAGTTTTCATGACAGAAGCGACAGTAACCAAGCCGAGGCCCAGGCCGAAACACCTGGACGTCGCCAGAATACGATTGCCGTTGCCGGGCATTGTGTCCATCCTGCACCGGGTCAGCGGCGCGGGACTTTTTCTGCTGTTGCCTTTCCTGCTCTGTCTGCTCGACAAGAGCCTGAGTCCGACGTCGTTCGACGATTTCGCGACCCTTGTCGCCCACCCGCTTGTGAAACTTTTGTTGCTGGGATTGTTGTGGGCCTACCTGCACCATTTCTGTGCCGGCATCCGCTTTTTGCTGCTCGATGTCAACAAGGGACTCGATTTGCCGTGCGCGCGCAAATCGTCCTATGCCGTGCTCGCCGTGAGCTTGGCGCTTACCGCTGTCGCCGGGGTGAAATTATGGTGAATCGTCATGCCGTGGGCGCCCACTATGGTCTGAAGGACTGGCTCGTGCAGCGCGCCACCGCCGTCTACATGGCGTTGTTTACGCTTGCTTTCGTCGTCCGCCTGCTGTGCATGCCCGCATTCGAGCCTCTGATCTGGCAGGCCACTTGGCTGGAATTGTTCGCGTCGCCGTTCGTTCGCTTCTTCAGTTTTCTGTTCGTCCTCTCGCTTTGTTACCACGCCTGGATCGGCGTGCGCGACATCTGGATGGATTACGTGAAGCCGGTCGGTGTGCGCCTGGCGCTGCACCTGATCACCCTTTTCCTGCTCATCGGCTATGCCGGCTGGGCTGTGCATATTCTCTGGAGGTGAGCGTGAACGTTGCGAAACGTACTTTCGATGCGGTGATCGTCGGCGCTGGCGGCGCGGGTTTGCGCGCCGCGCTGCAACTCTCTGAGGCGGGACTCAAGACCGCCGTGCTGTCCAAGGTGTTTCCGACCCGCTCGCACACCGTCGCCGCGCAGGGCGGGGTGGCGGCCTCGCTGGGTAATTCCACCGAGGATCACTGGCACTGGCACATGTACGACACCGTGAAGGGGTCGGACTGGCTTGGCGACCAGGATGCGATCGAGTTCATGGTGCGCAAGGCCAACGAGGTCGTGATCGAACTTGAACACTACGGTATGCCGTTCGACCGCACCGACAGCGGCAAAATCTACCAGCGTCCGTTCGGCGGGCATTCGATGAACTACGGCAAGTCGCCAGTGATGCGTTCCTGTGCGGCAGCCGACCGTACCGGCCACGCCATGCTGCATGCGCTCTACCAGCGCAACGTGCGCGCCCATACGCAGTTCTTTGTGGAATGGATGGCGCTCGACCTCATCCGCGACGCCGACGGCAACGTGCTGGGCGTCACCGCGCTCGAACTGGAAACCGGCGAAGTGTCGATTTTCCACGCCAGGGCGACGATTTTCGCCACCGGCGGCTCGGGCCGCATCTTCTACTCCTCGACCAACGCCTTCACCAACACCGGCGATGGCCTGGGCATGGCGGCGCGCGCCGGCATCCCGCTCGAAGACATGGAATTCTGGCAGTTCCACCCCACCGGCGTGGCCGGCGCGGGGGTGCTGATCACCGAAGGGGTGCGCGGCGAGGGCGGCATCCTGCGCAACGCCAGCGGCGAGCGTTTCATGGAACGCTATGCCCCCAACCTCAAGGATCTGGCCTCGCGCGACGTGGTGTCGCGCTCAATGGTGACTGAAATCAACGAAGGGCACGGTTGCGGGCCGGACAAGGATCATGTGATGCTCGACATCACCCACTTGTCGCCCGAGGTCATCATGAAGCGCCTGCCCGGCATCCGCGATATTTCGATCCGTTTCGCCGGTGTCGATCCCATCAAGGCGCCGATTCCCGTCGTGCCGACCTGCCACTACCAGATGGGCGGCATTCCGACCAACTACAAGGGGCAGGTCGTGACCCCGAAGGACGGCAATCCGAACGCCCCGGCGCCCGGCTTCTACGCCGCCGGTGAATGCGCCTGCGCTTCGGTGCATGGCGCCAACCGGCTGGGAACGAATTCGCTGCTTGACCTGCTGGTGTTCGGCAAGTCGGCGGGCGAATCCGTGGTCGCCGATTTCAAGTCCGGCAACCTGAGCCTCAAGCCGCTGCCGGCGGACGCCGCCGAACGCTCGCTGGCCCGCCTTGCCCGCCTGGAATCGCAGAAAGACGGCAACGCCGTGGCCGACGTGCGTCTGTCCATGCAGCGCACCATGCAGAAGCATGCCGGCGTATTCCGCTTCAAGGATCTGCTCAAGGAAGGCGTGACCCAAATCCTGGAAGTAGCCGAAAGCGCCAGGAGTACCTACGTCAGGGACAAGTCCAGGGTGTGGAACACCGCGCGTCAGGAAGCGCTGGAGCTGGACAACATGATTGAAGTCGCCAAGGCGACGATGGTTTCGGCGCAAGCGCGCAAGGAATCGCGTGGCGCGCACGTCCGCGACGATGCGCCGGACACGCCCGAACATCCGAACGGACGCGATGACCAGAACTGGCTCAAGCACACACTGTGGTTCAGCGCCGACAACCACCTGGAATACAAGCCGGTGCATCTGAAGCCGATGTCCGCCGATGTCGAGCCTATCGCGCTCGCCAAGCGTACTTACTGAGCGCGGGAGAAGAACACAATGAGCAAGCGTACCGTCCAATTCAAAATCTACCGCTACGACCCGGACAAGGATGCCAAGCCCTACATGCAGGACATCTCGGTCGAGATCGACCTCACCACCGACAAGAAGCTGCTCGACGCCTTGGTGCGGCTCAAGGCCAAGGACGACAGCCTGTCGTTCCGCCGTTCCTGCCGCGAGGGCGTGTGCGGGTCGGACGCGATCAACGTCAACGGCAAAAACGTGCTGGCCTGCCTGACCGACGTCGACAGCCTGAAACAGCCGGTCGTGCTGCGGCCTCTGCCGGGGCTGCCGGTGATCCGCGACCTGATCGTGGATATGACGCAGTTCTTCAAGCAATACCATTCGATCAAGCCCTACCTCATCAACGACGAGCCGCCGCCCGAACGCGAGCGCCTGCAAAGCCCGGAAGAACGCGAGGAACTCAACGGCCTCTACGAGTGCATCCTGTGCGCGTGCTGTTCCACGGCCTGTCCGTCGTTCTGGTGGAATCCGGACAAGTTCGTCGGCCCCTCGGGGCTGCTGAACGCCTATCGCTTCATCGCCGATACGCGCGATCAGGCGGCCAATGAGCGCCTCGACAACCTGGAAGATCCGTACCGGCTGTTTCGTTGCCACACGATCATGAGCTGCGTCGATGTGTGCCCGAAAAGTCTGAATCCGACCCGGGCCATCGGCAAGATCAAGGATCTCATGGTTCGCCGGGCGGTCTGAGGCGATGGCGATCGAACGGGGGAAGGTGCGCTGGCAGTGCCGCAGGTCGTTGCTGGAACTTGACCTGGTGCTGGCGCGTTTTCTGGAGAAGCACTTCGACCGTTTGAACGATGAACAAGTGGCCGATTTTGAAGACCTGCTGCGCTGCGATGACTACGACCTCTGGGCGATGGTCAATGGCGGCAGGGACTGCGAAGTCGACCGCTGGCAAGAGATGGTCACGCGATTACGTCAGTGCTGATGAGTGGAACCGGCGGGAGCGCGATGGCCACAAGACGGGAGTTTTTGCAGATAAACTCCAGACGGGTATTGTAGGAAGGAGACCACTATGAGCATAGAGCAACGCACCGCAACCCTGACCGTCGACGGCATGACCGTCGACTTTCCGGTTTTGGCCGCCACCCATGGCAACGATGTCATTGATATCCGCACCTTGGGCGGCAAGACAGGTTTGTTTACCTACGACCCTGGGTTCCTGTCGACCGCCAGTTGCCGGTCGACCATCACTTTCATCGACGGCGACAAGGGGGAACTGCTCTACCGCGGCTACCCCATTGAGCAACTGGCCGATAAATGCAGTTTCCTGGAAGTCGCCTACCTGTTGCGCAACGGCGAACTGCCAGACGCGACCGAGAAAGCGGAATTCGAAAACACCATCCGTCATCACACCCTGGTGCATGACCAGTTGACCCGCTTCTACAATGGTTTCCGGCGCGACGCGCATCCGATGGCGGTCATCGTCGGCGTGGTCGGGGCGCTGTCGGCGTTCTACCACCAAGGAATGGATTATTCCGACATCAAGTGCCGGGACGTCTGCTTCAACCGCATCATCGCCAAACTGCCGACCATCGTCGCGCTCGCCTATCGCTACAACACCGGGTTGCCGTTCATGTATCCGCGCAACGACCTCGGTTACACGGCGAACTTCATGTATCAAATGTTCGGCGTGCCGTGCGAGGAATACAAACCCAATCCGGTGCTGGCGCACGCGCTTGATGTCATCTTCACCCTGCACGCCGACCACGAACAGAACGCCTCCACCTCCACGGTGCGGCTTGCCGGATCAAGCGGCGCCAACCCCTTTGCCTGCGTCGCGGCGGGCATCTCGTGCCTGTGGGGGCCGGCTCACGGCGGCGCGAACGAAGCCTGCCTCAAGATGCTGGAAGAAATCGGCGACGTGTCGCGGGTGGGCGAATACATCGAGCGCGCCAAGGACAAGGGAGACAGCTTCAAGCTGATGGGCTTCGGCCACCGCGTCTACAAAAACTTTGACCCGCGCGCGCGCCTGATGGGCAAAGTGTGCACCGAGGTGCTCGCCGAACTGGGGCTGGAAAACGATCGTCTTTTCAAGCTCGCCAAGGCACTCGAAAAAATCGCCCTCGAAGACGAGTATTTCATCGAGAAGAAGCTCTACCCGAACGTAGACTTCTATTCTGGCATCGTCCAGAAGGCGATGGGCATCCCCACCCCCATGTTCACCTGCATCTTCGCCTTGGCGCGCACGGCGGGCTGGCTTGCGCAGTGGGAAGAAATGATCACCGATCCGGAATACAAGATCGGTCGTCCGCGTCAGCTCTACGTGGGAGCCGCGTGCCGCGACGTTCCGGAACTCGGCGCTCGTTGATCCCCGCTGTGAGCAACAGGCGAAGCACGCGCTAGCCGCCGGGACGGTCGCAGTGACTGCGGCTGTCCCGTTTTTCTTGCGGCAGGCGCTTCCTTTTTCCAGAAGGTATGACAAACCACACCCAGGGTATGCCACACCGGAAACATGACAGGTGGCTTGCAATATGAAAGAGAAAGAACTACAAGGCACGTCCTATCTATACGGCGCGAATGCGCCGTTCATTGAAGAACTGTATGAACGTTACCTGGCCGATCCGGCTTCGGTCAGCGAAAACTGGCGCGAGTATTTCGATCGCCTCCAGTCCCAGGCGGGTGCGGCGGTGCGCGATGTGGCGCATACCCCGATCATCGCCGCTTTTGAGCAGATGGCCAAGCGCGGCCCGGTTCGCACCACGAGCGCCGAGGGCGACAACAAGTCGCAGGCAGACGTGCTGCAACTGATCGCTGCCCACCGCTATCTTGGCAACCGCCGCGCCAGCCTCGATCCGCTCAAGCGCGGCGAGCGCCTGCGGATTCCCGAACTCGAACCCTCGCACTACGGGTTCACCGAAGCCGACCTCTCCAAGCCCTTCAACGTCGGCTCCTTCGAAGGCTTCGCGGGGGATCGCGCCACCCTGCGCGAGATTCTCGAAGCCCTGCACCAGACGTATTGCGGCTCGATCGGTATCGAGTACCTGCACATTACCGACGTCGCCCAGCAACGTTGGCTCCAGAGCCGCCTTGAAGGCGTCCGGGCCACGCCGGATTTCTCGCCCGAGGTCAAACGCCGCCTCCTCGAACGTGTGACCGCCGCCGAGACGCTGGAACGCTATCTGCATACCCGTTACGTCGGGCAGAAACGCTTCTCGCTCGAAGGCGGGGAATCGGCAATCGTGGCCATGGACGAAATCCTGCGGGTTGCCGGCAGCCTGGGCGTCGCCGAGACCGTGATCGGCATGGCGCACCGCGGCCGCCTCAACGTACTGGTCAACATCCTGGGTAAATCGCCGTCGATGCTGTTCTCCGAGTTCGAGGGCAAGACGACGGTCGATCTGAGTGCCGGGGACGTCAAATATCACCTGGGTTTTTCCAGCGACATCACAACCCCCGGGGGGCCGATGCATCTGGTGCTGGCCTTCAACCCCTCGCACCTGGAAATCATCAACCCGGTGGTGCAGGGGTCGGTCTATGCGCGCCAGATTCGTCGCGGCGACGCGGCCAAGAGCCAGGTGCTGCCGCTCCTGATCCACGGCGACGCTGCTGTGGCCGGGCAGGGCGTCAATCAGGAAATGCTCAACTTCTCCCAGACGCGCGGCTACGGCACTGCCGGCACCGTGCACCTTGTCGTCAACAACCAGATCGGCTTCACCACATCCGACCCGCGTGACCTGCGCTCCTCGCGTTATTGCACCGACATCTTCAAGCTGGTCGAAGCGCCGATCTTCCACGTAAACGGTGACGATCCGGAAGCGGTGGCCTTCGTGACCCAGCTGGCGGTTGAATTCCGCCAGGAATTCAAGAAAGATGTGGTGATCGACGTGATCTGCTTCCGCAAGCTCGGCCACAACGAGCAGGACGAGCCGATGGTCACCCAGCCGCTGATGTACCACATCATCCAGCAGCATCCGGGCACCCGCAAACTTTACGCCGACCGCCTGGTGGCCGAGGGCGCGCTCGCCGCCGATGAACCGGAGAAAATGATCGCTGAATACCGCGGGCATCTCGACCGGGGCGAGCTGCTCTACAGTCCGGTGCTTTCCGGCTACAACCGCCAGTTTTCGGCGGAATGGGCGCCCTTCCTCAAGCAGCCCTACACCGACGAGGCCCATACCGCGATTCCGGTGCAGGAAATCCGCCGTCTCGCCAATGTGCTCACCAGTACCCCGGAGCATTTCGTGGTGCACCCGCGTGTGAAGAAAATCCTCGACGACCGCGCCGCGATGGGACGGGGCGAATTGCCGCTCGACTGGGGCATGGGCGAAAACCTCGCCTATGCCAGCCTGCTCGCGCAAGGATACGGCGTGCGCATCTCGGGCGAGGACGTCGGGCGCGGCACGTTCTTTCACCGCCACGCGGTGCTGCACGACCAGAAGCGGCAACACTGGGACGAGGGCGTCTATGTCCCGCTCGCCCACGTACAGGAAGGACAGGCCCGTTTCCAGTGCTTCGATTCTGTGCTCTCCGAGGAAGGCGTGCTCGGTTTTGAATACGGCTACGCCACCACCGAACCGAACGAACTGGTGGTATGGGAAGCCCAGTTCGGCGACTTCCTCAACGGTGCGCAGGTTGTGGTCGACCAGTTCATTTCCTCGGGCGAGGCCAAGTGGGGGCGGATCACCGGGCTGACCCTGCTGCTGCCGCACGGCTACGAAGGGCAGGGGCCGGAACACACCTCCGCCCGCCTGGAACGCTTCATGAACATGGCGGCGGAAAACAACTGGCAGATTTGCGTGCCGAGCACGCCTGCGCAAATCTTCCACCTGTTGCGCCGCCAGATGCTGCGCAAGCTGCGCAAGCCGCTGGTGGTCATCTCGCCAAAATCGCTGCTGCGCCACAAGGAAGCGGTGTCGTCGCTCGACGAACTCGCCAACGGCGGCTTCCAGACCGTGATCCCGGAAGTCGAGGCGCTCGATCACAAAAAGGTCAAGCGCGTCGTGCTGTGCCAAGGCAAGCTCTATTACGAGCTACTTGCCTACCGGCGCGAAAAGAAAATCACCGACGCCGCGCTGGTGCGGATCGAGCAGCTTTATCCCTTCCCGGCCAAGGCGTTTGCCGAGGCGATCGAACAGTTTCCCAATGCCCGCGAAGTGGTGTGGTGCCAAGAGGAACCACGCAACCAGGGAGCCTGGTACTGGCTTGCTTCGCGCCAGCACCTGAGCAACGTGTTGGGCACGAAACGCAAGTTGCTGCTGGTCAGCCGGCCAGCTTCGGCTTCGCCTGCCGTTGGCTATCACGCCAGGCACGTGCAACAACAAAAAGACGTGATCGAACATGCTTTTGGTCCCATCCAGGACACCACGCCGCAATCACCCAATAATCCATAACAAAGAATGAGGAGACATCCATGCTGATCGAAGTGAAGGTACCGCAACTGTCCGAGTCCGTGTCCGAGGCCACGCTCGTCGCCTGGCACAAAAAGCCCGGCGAGGCGGTGGCGCGGGATGAGAATCTGATCGACATCGAAACCGACAAGGTGGTGCTCGAAACCCCGGCCCCCGCCGATGGCGTGCTGGTCGAGATCGTCAAGAGCGATGGCGAAACCGTGACGTCGGGCGACCTGATCGCCCGCATCGACACCGAAGCGAAAGCCGCTGTGGCCACCGCCGCCGTGCCCGCCGGGAAAGACGAATCGTCCGCTGCCGCTGGTGCGGCAGGTGCACCCAGTCCGGCGGCGCGCAAGATTCTGGACGAAAAAGGCGTCCCTGCCTCCGAAGTGAGCGGCACTGGCCGTGGTGGCCGAGTGACCAAGGACGATGCCGTCGCCGTCAGAGCCTCCGTCGCGGCGAAACCGTCTGCCGCCGCCATCGCCGCCGCTGCGCCGACGGTGACGATCATCGGCGACCGCCCGGAGGAGCGGGTGCCGATGACTCGCCTGCGCGCCCGCATTGCCGAACGCCTGATCCAGTCCAAGAACGAAAACGCCATCCTCACCACCTTCAACGAAGTGAACATGGCCCCGGTGATGGCCCTGCGCAAGCAGTACGGCGAAAAATTTGAAAAAGCCCACGGCGTGCGCCTTGGCTTCATGGGCTTCTTCGTCAAGGCGGCAGTGGCGGCGCTCAAGCGTTACCCGATTCTGAACGCCTCGATCGACGGCAGCGACATCATCTACCACGGCTACATCGACATCGGCATCGCCGTGGGCAGCCCGCGTGGTCTGGTGGTGCCCATCCTGCGCAACGTCGAACTGCTTTCCGTGGCCGAAATCGAATTGAAAATCGCCGAATTCGGGGCCAAGGCCAAGGACGGCAAACTCTCGATCGAAGAACTCACCGGCGGCACCTTCTCGATTTCCAACGGCGGCGTGTTCGGCTCGATGATGTCCACACCGATCATCAATCCGCCGCAGGCGGCCATTCTTGGCATCCATGCCACCAAGGATCGCCCGGTCGCAGAAAACGGGCAAGTCGTCATCCGCCCGATCAACTACCTGGCGCTCTCCTACGACCACCGCATTATCGACGGCCGCGAAGCGGTGCTTGGATTGGTAGCGATCAAGGAAGCGCTGGAAGACCCGGCCCGCCTGATCCTCGACATCTGAATCCATACGGAGTGAGACATATGTCAAAGGAATTCGATGTTCTCGTCATCGGCGGCGGCCCCGGTGGGTACGTGGCCGCGATCCGCGCCGCGCAGCTCGGCTTCAAGGCCGCCTGCTGCGAATCCAACCCCTATGCCGACCCAAAAGGCGAACCCCGGCTCGGCGGCACCTGCCTCAACGTCGGGTGCATTCCGTCCAAGGCGCTGCTGCACACCTCGCACCTGTTCGAGGAAGCCGGACACGCCTTTGCGGCGCAGGGCATCGAGGTCGGCACGCCGAAAATCGACATCGCCCGGATGCTCGCGCGCAAAAACGGCATCGTCGACCAACTCACCGGCGGCATCAAGGGGCTGTTCAAGAAGAACAAGGTGACTTTTCTGCCAGGGCACGGCGCGTTCATCGCCAAAACGGCCAAAGGCTGGAAGCTAAGGGTCGGCAATGAGGACGTGGAAGCCGGACAGGTCATCGTCGCCACCGGCTCCAAGGCGCGCCACCTGCCCAACGTCCAGGTCGACAACAAAATCGTCTGCGACAACGTCGGTGCGCTCGACATTGATGCCGTTCCCAAAAAGCTGGCGATCATCGGCGCGGGCGTTATCGGCCTGGAAATGGGCTCGGTCTGGCGGCGTCTGGGGGCGGAAGTCGTCATCCTCGAAGCCGCGCCCGACTTCCTGCCCATCGCCGATGTCGACATCGCCAGGGAAGCCCTCAAGATTTTCACCAAACAGGGCCTCG
>JAITQD010000075.1 GCA_031289095.1 Azoarcus sp. | reverse complement strand
AGTGCCGTCGATACGTTGTGGGTGCTCACCGTCGGCGTGTTCATCGTGCTGTTCTTTGATCTGGTGCTGCGCACGATGCGGGGCTATTTCGTCGATCTCGCCGGCAGCCGCATAGACGTGGAATTGTCGGCGCACATCATGGAACGCGTGCTGGGAATGCGCATGGAATCCCGTCCGACGTCGGCGGGATCGCTCGCGGCGAGCATGAAGGCGTTTGAGAGCGTGCGCGACTTTGTCGGCTCGGCAACCGTGACCGCTTTCATCGACCTGCCGTTCGCGTTGCTTTTCATCATCATCATCGGCTGGATAGGCTGGCCGCTGACCCTGCCCTTCGCCGTCGGCATCGTCGTGTTGCTGGGCTACTCCATGGTCGTGCAGAGCAAGATGCAGGACTTGGCGCAGACTTCCTATCGCGCCGGCGCGCAACGCAACGCCACCCTGGTTGAGGGGCTGGTCGGCGTGGAAACCCTGAAAGCGATGGGGGCGGAATCCACCATACAGCGCAAGTGGGAATGGAGCACCGCCCTGCTGGCGCGGGTCAGCACGCAATTGCGCCTGCTTTCGGCCACGGCGGTCAATGGGGCCAACTGGGCCATCCAGATCGTGAGCCTCGCGGTGATGCTCATCGGCGTATACCTGATAAGTGAAGGCGAACTCAGTGTCGGCGGGTTGGTGGCCTGCTACATGCTGTCGGCGCGGGCCATGTCGCCTATCGGGCGCATTGCCGGGCTGCTCATGCAGTATCACACCGCCGCCACGGCCCTGGAATCGGTCGATGGCCTGATGCACTGCGAGTGCGAACGCCCGGAAGGGGCCAATTTCATCAGCCGCAAAAGCCTGCGCGGCGAAATCGAATTCCGCGATGTCGTTTTCAGTTACCCGAGGCAGGAGGTTTCCTGCTTGAACGGCCTGTCGTTCCGGATCAAGACGGGCGAACATGTCGCTATCATCGGGCGCGTCGGTTCCGGCAAGACCACGCTCGAAAAACTCATTCTTGGTCTCTACCGCCCGTCGTCCGGTGCGGTGCTGATCGACGGCGTCGACGCCCGTCAGCTCGATCCGGCCGAGTTGCGCCGTCACATCGGCTACGTGCCGCAGGAGCCGACCCTCTTTTTCGGCTCCCTGCGCGACAACATCACGCTTGCGCGACAGCATATCAACGATGCTGAAGTGCTGCACGCCGCCACCGTCGCCGGTCTAACCGAATTTGTCGATGCCCACCCGCAGGGCTTCGACATGATGGTGAGCGAGCGCGGCGATTCGCTCTCGGGCGGCCAGCGCCAAGGCGTGGCCATTGCCCGCGCTGTCATCCACGATCCGCCCATTCTGTTGCTGGACGAGCCCACGGCGTCGATGGATCACACCAGTGAGGAGGAAATCAAGCGTAATCTTGCCATATTCAGTCAAGGCAAGACCATGCTCATCATCACGCATCGCACGCCGCTGCTGGCGCTGGCCGAACGCATCATCGTCATCGACGGTGGCCGCGTCGTTGCCGACGGCCCCAAGGCGCAGGTCGTTGAAGCACTGCGTCAGGGCAAGGTGGGGAGGGGCAGGTAGTGGACAGGCCGGTCAAGGCTCCGCGCGACGACGCTTGGCGCGACATCCCGGACGCGGAACAACCCGCGCCGAGGGAAGCGCCGCCCAACGAGCCAATGCGTCATGCCCGCAAGGCCTTCGAGCACGTGGGCACCGTCTCGAACAGGGCGGCGGCGCCGATGCGGCCTTTTTTCGAGCGGTTTTTCGACCGCCTGTTGCCAGCTCTGCCGACTTCGCAAGAACTGAACTGGGGGGACGAGGTCGATTGGGCGCGCCTGCAACAGGAGCCGCTGCGCGCCCGGCGTCTGCTGCGCCTCATCGTCGTCGTCGTCCTTCTGCTGCTGGTCTGGGCGGCGCTGGCCCCGCTCGACGAAGTTACGCGCGGCGAGGGCAAGGTTATTCCGTCGTCGCAGGTGCAGATCGTCCAGGCTGTCGACGGCGGCCAGGTCAAGGAATTGCTGGTACACGAAGGCCAGGAAGTCATGCCCGGGCAGGTGTTGCTGCGCATCGACCCCATCCGTTTCACTTCCGACGCGCTCAGTGGCCGCGCCAAGATTCTTGGCCTCAAGGCGGGCATAACCAGATTGCAGGCGCTTCTCGAAGGGCAGCCTTTCGTAGTGCCGGAAGACGTTCTCCAGGGCGCGCCCGACACCGCCGTCTCCGAGCGGAGTCTTTACGACTCCTCGCGCGCCGAAGTCGATTCACAGCTTTCCATCGCCCGCCAGCAACTCACGCAGCGCGAAGAAGAACTCAACGAAACGCGCGCGCGCCACGAGCAGGCTGTCCGCAGCCTCGAACTCGCCAAGCAGGAACTGGAGATGACCGAACCCTTGCTGTCGTCGGGTGCAGTGTCCGAAGTGGACATCATCAAGCTCAAACAGATGATGACGAAACTCACCGGCGACCGCAGTCAGGCGTCGGCGCAAATTCAGAAAGTGCTGGCGGCGATCTCGGAAGCCCGGCACAAGATTCAGGATGTCGAACTCAATGCCCGCAACAAGTGGAGCAAGGAACTGTCCGACAACATGACCGAGCTGGGCAGCCGCGCGGCGATTGATGTGGCGAGCGCCGACAAAGTCGATCAGGCCGACGTGCGTTCTCCCGTGCGAGGCACGGTCAAGCGCCTGCTGGTCAACACCATCAACGCCGTGGTGCAGCCGGGCAAGGAACTGGTTGAAATCGTGCCGCTGGACGACGATCTGCTGCTCGAAGCGCAGGTCAAGCCGCGCGACATCGCTTTCCTGCGGCCCGGCCTGCCGGCGAAGGTCAAGATCACGGCCTACGATTTTTCCATCTACGGCGGACTCGATGGCAAGGTCGAACACATTTCCGCCGATACCGTCATCGACGAAAAAGGCAACGCCTTCTACCTCATCAAGGTGCGCACAGACAAGTCCACTCTGGGCGACAATATGCCGATCACCCCCGGCATGGTGGCCGAAGTGGATGTGTTGACAGGAAAGAAAACCGTGCTTGAATATTTGCTCAAGCCCGTATTGCGGGCCAAGGCGAATGCAATGACGGAGCGATGATGCGTAACCTTTTTCTCGTGGCTGGCATGGTGCAACCCTCGCCGCGCTGGCGCGAAGCCTTTCCTGACGGTTTGTCGCTTACCCGGGACGTGGCCGCCACTGCTCGGGTGAGGGCCGACGTCGTCTGGTTGGGGACGGGTACTCCCGGTTGGGACAGCCTGCTCGCCGCCGCCTTGCGTCTGTTTACCGGGGCTGTTGCGGTCGTGCTCTCCAACGCGCCCAATGAGCGCGAAGCCATGCTGGCGCTGAAGGCCGGCGCGCGCGGCTACTGTCACGCTTGGGCCTCGCCCGAACAACTGCGCGAAGTCGCCCAGGTCGTGAGGCGGGATGGCTACTGGATTGGGCCGGATCTGATGCTCAGGCTGATCGGCGTGGTCAACAAGGCGCTGCCTGCGGTCGATGACTTGCCCAAAGAACTCTCCGAACGCGAGGCCGAGGTCGCCCGCGAAGTGACGGCGGGCCGTTCCAACAAGGAAATCGCCGCCGTTCTTGGCATCACCGAGCGCACGGTCAAGGCGCATTTGGGGGCCATCTTCACCAAGCTGGGCGTGCGCGATCGCCTGCAACTGGCATTGCGCCTGCGGGAAGGCGGTAAAGAGACATGAGCACGGTGATCTACGTCAGGAAAGGCCCCGATGGCCGCATCGCGGCCCTGAGTCGCAGTGTTCCGGACGACGACCCCGGCTGGAGCGCTTCGGCCAGCGATGCGCCGGAGGTGCAGACGTTCATCAAGGAACTGTCCGGGGCGGGCGGCGACGCGTTGGATAACTCCGATTTGCCGTTTGTACGTGTGCTCGAAGATGTCATCGACATCCTCGTCGATCGCGCCGTTATCCGCTTCACCGACCTGCCGTTACCGGCCCAGACCAAGCTGCTGCAACGGCGGCGTCGCCGCCAGCAGCGGCAAGGCTTGTGTCTGTTTAGTGACGAAGATCCGATCTGAATGTCGGAAACGTTTCGCACGCTTGCCGTGCTGACGTGACTTTTGTCACGCTCTTGGCGTATGCTTGGTACGTCAGTACAATTTTCTTCTTCCCGTACTCTTTATACCCTTGAGGTCGTGCGGGTAGTCGACGGGGAGTTCGCGGCGTCAGCCCGGAAGGATTTTCAGGGAGTTCTTGCCCTTGTCGCCGTGTTGAGCAGGTTACGGAAGGGCACGTCAGGAGAGCATAAAAATGGTACCGAATCAAGTCGTTGCAACCGTCAACTCAGTCAAGGGACATGCGTTTACGCGTGGCCCTGATGGCAACCTCCGTCCTCTCAAGGCTGGCGACCCCCTTCACGACGGCGAAACGCTCATCACCGGCCCGGATGGTCAGGTCGTGCTGAGTCCTGACGATGGCAGCACGCCGTTCGCTGTGCCTCCCGGGCAGCAGATCGCCATGGCGCCGGATATGCCGTCCGACGAAGCCGAAATGACGCCGGAGAGTCTCGAAAAAGCCATCAAGGCGCTCCAGCCCAACCTCGACGATATGGATCCGACAGCGGCAGGTCCTGGTGGCGGCGGTGGCGGCGGTTACGACTGGGTCATTCTGGATCGTGTTGTCGAAACCATCGCGCCAATGGAGTTCAACGCTAATCTTGGTTCAGCGGGTTCCGTGACTCCGCTGACGGGGGATAGCGGCGACATCGACATTGATATTGGTGGTGGTGGCGGCGGCGGTGGTGGTGGCGGCGGTGGCGGCGGTGGCGGTGAGCCGCCAGCAGCGCCGGTGGATGACGCCTACAGCGTAGTGGAAGGCACGACGACGGCCAACGTGGGCAACGTTCTTGCCAACGACGGCAGCGGCGCGTCCTCGGTTGCCAAGGTACAA
>JAITQD010000051.1 GCA_031289095.1 Azoarcus sp. | reverse complement strand
TGGTAAATCGCTGCATGAAGACTTCCACGGCATGAGCGGCATCGACCTCAACCGCGCCGGCACACCGCTGCTGGAAATCGTCTCCGAACCCGACATGCGTTCTGCGGCGGAAGCGGTCGCCTACGCCCGCGCCCTGCATGCGCTGGTGCGCTGGATCGACATCTGCGACGGCAACATGCAGGAAGGCTCGTTCCGCTGCGACGCCAACGTCTCCGTACGCAAAAAAGGCGCAACCGCTTTTGGCACTCGGCGCGAAATAAAAAACCTCAATTCTTTCCGCTTCCTGCAACAGTCCATCGACTACGAAGCCGGCTGGCAAATCGACACCCTGGAAGACGGCGGCAGAATCGAACAGGCCACCGTGCTGTTCGACCCCGACACTGGCGAAACGCGCATGATGCGCACCAAGGAAGACGCGCACGACTACCGTTACTTTCCCGATCCCGACCTGTTGCCGCTGGTCATCGAACCGGCCTGGATCGAGCGGGTGAAAGCCTCGATGCCCGAACTGCCCGCGGCCATGAAAGCGCGTTTCGAGCGCGAACTGGGTCTGCCTGCCTATGACGCCAGCACGCTCACCGCAAACAAGGAAACCGCCGACTACTTCCAGGCCACCGTCGCCGTCGCGGGTGTCGCGCACGCCAAAACCTGCGCCAACTGGGTCATGGGCGAACTCGCGGCGAGGCTCAACAAAGCCGGACTGGAAATCGCCACCTCCCCGGTATCGCCGGCGCAACTGGGCGGACTGCTCATTCGCATCGCCGACGGCACCCTCTCCAACGCCATCGCGCGCAAAGTGTTCGATGCGCTCTGGAACCGCCAGGGCGAGAGCGCCGACGACATCATCGCCCGCCAGGGCCTGAAGCAAGTCACCGACAGCGGCGCCATCGAAGCCATGATCGACGCCGTGCTCGCCGCCAATCCAAAATCGGTCGACGAATTCCGCGCTGGCAAAGAAAAAGCCTTCAACGCCCTGGTCGGACAAGTCATGAAAGCCAGTCGCGGCCAGGCCAACCCGGCCCAGGTCAACGACCTTCTGCGGCGCAGACTCGACGCCTGAATCCCCACGGAACGGACTTGCGTATCGGATCGTGGAACTTTCCACGAAGTGCCTGCGCGACGCGCGGAAAGGCAGTGTTTTCACTGCTGGAGCCGTGTTATGGTGGACAAACCGTATTTTCGATAATGCCGTGATAATGAGGCTGTCATGGATTGTCCGCTTTGCGCTGCCGCCGCCCGGGACAACATCGTCTGGCAAGACGGGCAGTGCCGCGTCATTCTGGAGGACAACCCCGAGTATCCTGGTTATTGCCGGGTCATCTGGGGCGAGCATGTCGCCGAAATGAGCGACCTGCCCCCGTCCGGGCAGCGCCGCCTTTTCGACGTGGTGCTCGCCACCGAACGCGCCCTGCGCACCCTGATGAATCCTGACAAGATCAACCTCGCCAGCCTCGGCAACATGGTGCCGCACCTGCATTGGCATGTCATTGCGCGCTTTGCCGACGACCGACACTTTCCCGAATCCATCTGGGGCCGCGAACAGCGCTCCGGGCAGCCGCGTTCCGCGCCGAAGCGCGACGCGCTGGCCCGGCGGATCGCAGCCGAACTGACCGCAGCCCCCCACTGAATACGAAACGCCCATCCCGGTACCCCCATGGACTTCCGCAATCCCGCCCAATGTATGGGTCTGCTGCAAAACCTGCCCGCCGACGATCCCGAGGAACGCCTCACCGTGCTGGCGAGTATCGTCGCCGACCTGCTTGCCGCCCATCCCGCACCCGAACTCCATCTCGAAGTGCTGGAGATGACTCGCCCCCTGGTCGACAAGACCCGCGCCCGCCTGTCCGGTCTCGATGGCGGCGAACCTCTGCCGCCGGACAGCCAGCACAACGCGCTGCTGCTCAAGGTCATCACGCTGTGGCGCGACCTGTCGCGTTCCTATGCGTTCATCGCCGGACAAACCGGCGGCGACACCTCCTTTGACCAGCGCGCGCTGCTGGCGCAACGCCGCGTGTATTACGTCGGCAAGATCGTCTCCGAGTATTACCGCGCCCATCGCGCCCTGCCCGCCGGATTGTGGCGCGAAGTGCATGAAAGCTTCCTCTCTGCCGAGCAGGACGAAATCCAGCGTATCCGCGTCTCCGACCCGGTCAACACGATCTGGAAAGCGCAAAGCGCTCTGGAAGCCTACATCACCGTTCTGCTGCTTGATCTCGCCAACGCCTTTGGACGAAGCGGGCAGGAATGGACGTGGATCTGTCACTGGGCCGAACGCTTCGCGCCTTACTGCACACTCGACCCAAACATCGAAGGGCGCAAGCCGACGACTTACGGACTCGATCTCACCGCCGACCACGGCCTGCGTCCGCTCGGCATGTTTCCCAAGGAAGCAAGTCCGCGCTATTTCGACTGCAACAAGCTGGCGAGCCAGATTCAATCGGTATTCACCCAGTTCAAGCAGGGTATGTCGCCATCCTCACTCGGCCTCGGCGACGATTGCAGCGTCGAAGCCAGCGCCCGCCTGCTGCTGTCGCTCTACCGCCCATGGGGGCTGGCCTCCGCCGGCCGGCGCTTCCCGCGCCGGGGCAGCACCGGCATAGTCGAACTCTGTGCCGACTGGCTCGCCATCGGCTTTCACGTCCAGGGCAAACTTTTCGAGCAACCCCGGCGCGGCGCGCCCGCCGATGTCTCCCCGCAGCGCGACGACCCGCCGCCTCCTGTTTTCTTCAGCGATCCCGTCATCGGCATCGAAAACGACGACCCGCCAAAGGCTGGCAAACGCAACTTCGACCACCAGCACATCGAAGCCGAACGCCTCGGCTTGGTGTGCGAACGCTGGGAGCTGCTCGACCAGTCGGTCGGCGGTTTCCGCGTGCAACAACGTCCGCACGCAGAACGTTTCTCGCACCATCAAATCGTGGGCGTGCGCCCGCACGACGGCGAGTACTTCCTTCTTGGCCAGGTGAGCTGGCTGATGTTCCGCGAAGACGGCCTGCTCGAAGCAGGTATCCATGTTCTGCCCGGCCTGCCGCGCGTCATCGCCGCCCGCCAGTACGCCGAATCCGACGGTCCGCGCGAACCCTATTCCCAGGCTTTTATGATCGAAGCCAGCGACGTGCTGCAAATCGCCTCTTCGCTCATCCTGCCGGAAGGCTGGTACAAGGCCAACGACATCGTAGAAGTCTTCGGCGACGGGTACGAACGCCAATTCAGGATGACCCAGCTCCTGCTCAAAGGTCCAAACTTTGAACAGGTCGGTTTCGCGGAACTCTCCTGATCGCACTATGATTGTCGTTTTCCCCGACCAGAGGCGCGGACGCTGCCCGCCCGCGCCGCGACGATCATGACCGACACCGACACCGCACCCGACAAGGCCGCCAGCGGCCAGACCACCCACTTCGGCTTCCAGACCGTTGCCGAAGAACTCAAACAAAAGAAAGTCGCCGACGTCTTTTCCTCGGTGGCGCAAAACTATGACCTGATGAACGACCTGATGTCGTTCGGCCTGCACCGGCTGTGGAAAGCCTTCACCATCCGCCTTGCCGGCGTGCGCGAAGGCGACCGCGTGCTCGACGTCGCTGGCGGCACCGCCGACCTGTCGCTGGCCTTCGCGCGCCAGGTGGGCGCCAGCGGCCAGGTCTGGCTCACCGACATCAACCACGCCATGCTTGTGCGCGGGCGGGATCGCCTCATCGACAAAGGCCACGCCCTGCCGGTCGCCCAATGCGACGCCGAACAACTCCCCTTTCCCGACAACACCTTCGATTGCGTCACCGTCGCCTTCGGCCTGCGCAACATGACCCACAAAGACACCGCCCTCGCCGAAATGCGGCGGGTGCTGCGTCCCGGCGGGCGGCTGCTGGTGCTGGAATTTTCCCGCGTCTGGAAACCTTTGTCCCCGTTCTACGATCTCTACTCGTTCAAACTCCTGCCCTGGATGGGCGCCAAGGTCGCTGGCGACCCGGACAGCTACCGCTATCTCGCCGAATCCATCCGCATGCACCCCGGGCAGGAAGAACTAAAAGCGATGATGGAAAGCGTCGGTCTCGGCAAGGTCGACTACTTCAACCTCAGCGCCGGCATCGTCGCCGTCCATCGCGGTTACAAACTTTGATTCTTTTCCCCCTTGGAGCCTCCAACGCATGAAACACGTCCTGTTCGCCCTTCTCATCGCCGTTTTCAGCCTTTCCTTCCTCGCCGATGACGCCTATGCCGCCCGTTTCGGCGGCGGACGCAGCTTCGGCATGAAACGATCCACCCCGCCCGCCAGCGCTCCCAGGCAAAACAACAACCGCCCGCAGCAGGGCACACCGCCTGCCGGCGGGCGCTCGTGGATGGGGCCGCTCGCCGGCCTGGCCACGGGCATCGGCCTGGCGGCGCTGCTTTCTCACTTCGGGCTGGGCGAAGACATGGCCAGCTTCGTCATGCTGTTGCTGCTCGCCGCCGCCGCAGTGTTCCTGTTCAGGAAACTTCGCCGCGGCAATGTTCCGGCGCAACGCCTGCAATACGCTGGTGCCCCCATGGGCGGCAACCAGCACGACCGCGCCGCCACGGCGTTCTCGGGCGCGACGGGTAGCGCCATCTCCCCGGTGTCTGCCGGCGACTTCGACGTCGAAACCTTCATCCGCGAAGCCAAGCTCAACTTCATCCGCCTGCAAACCGCCAACGACGCTGGCAACCTGGACGACATCCGCGAATTCACTACCCCAGAGGTCTACGCCGAAATCAGCCTGCAAACCGGCGAACGCGGCGGCGCGGCGCAACAGACCGACGTGGTCGAACTCGACGCCGAAGTCGTTGACCTTGCCGAGGAAAACGGACGCTACGTCGTCAGCGTGCGCTTCAGCGGCCTGCTGCGCGAAGAAAAGGACGCGACGCCCGCACCCTTTGCCGAAACCTGGCACCTCGTCAAGCCGATGCAGGGCGGCGAAGGCTGGCGCATCGCCGGCATCCAGCAAGCCGCATGAGGAACGCCGTCATGCCCAAACCCTACGACTCCGAATTCACTATCTTCATGCGCGAATGGCTGGAAAAGCACCCCGAACAGCGCGAGGTGAGGGAAACAGGTCGCGCCCTGTGGTGGGACAAGCCGCAGGACGCCAAAGCGCAGCGCGGTCACGAGGCCGCGCGCGTGCCGGTCAAGCCCTATTACAGCAGCAACTGATTCGCGGCGGGTATTCATGCCCGCCGCTCAAAACGAACCTGTCCCTGTAAGGTTTTCCCTTCCAGATTGCTACGGGCCGATACGTCGGATCTACCGGCTCAACCGGGAAGCGAGCAGGCCCAGCCACTCATGCAGCGCGAACCAGCCCGCATAAGCTGCGCCCGGGTTCGGCAAGGCTGGCAGAATCTTGTTGTTGTGCGGGCTGTTCAGCCAGGCCGTCGGCGCTTCGGTCACATTGAGTCCCTGCGCCACGAATTCTTCCCGGGCGCGCCGCATATGGGCGGCATGGGTGACGAGGACGATGCGCCCGATGCCGGCGGCCTTGAGCAGGGCGGCGCTATTGACGGCGTTCTGGCGAGTGTCGAGCGAGTTTTCTTCCGTCCACGATACGGGGGTATGGAAGTCTTCTTCCAGCGCCGCCTTCATCAATAGCGCCTCGGGCGCCCGCCCGCCGCCGGGCGAACCACCGCTGACCAGCACCGGCAGCCCGGTTTCGCGCGCCAGGCGCGCACCGTAGCGCAGGCGCTCAAGCGTCAGAAAGCTGACGGTGTCGCCGCCGTATTCCGGCGCATCGAAAACGCGCCCTCCGCCGAGGATCACGATGGCCTGCGCATCCCTGGCGTCGGCAAGCCGAAGCGGGGCTGCCGGTTCCAGCGGCGCCAACATGCCGTCGACCACGACGGGGGTGATCGTGAGAACGCCGATGGCTGCACCGAGCCAAGCCAGAGCAAAACCGCCGCGCCAGCGGCGCTGGATGAAAACAAGCCCGGCGAAGACGAGGACGAAAGGCAGCAGTGGCGGCAGGATCAGGGCCGAGACCCCCTTTTTCAGCCAGAAAAGAAAAAGCGGCAAGGAAAACCCCATATTGTTTGTCCGAAACGAAAGTGCAAAGTATTATTACGCAATTCGATCATTTAATGGCGTGACGAGTAACCGGGGCTATTTCAATGTTATTGTTTCTGGATGTCCGTGTGGAGGTCGAGTCATGCGGCAACTGATCTGGGGCTTGATCGCGGTACTGCTGCTTTACGGCGCCTGGCAGTTCATTTCCGCCTTGCGCATCGAACGCTTTCGCCGCAGCCGGGATCCGCTGCTCGGAAAGCGTGGGATGTCGGCGGGCCTGGAGGACGATCTGTTTGGCTACGCGCCCCTCCCGGCGAAAACGCCGCCTGCTCCCGATCCCGTTTCGCCCAACCATTCAACCGTGGTGCGGAACGTCGCGCCGGATAACTCCTTTGATCCCTTCGCGCTCGAACTCGAATTGCAGCGTTTGCGCCGCGAAATCGGCAGCATGCGTGAATCATTTGAAATACAGCGCCAGGAAATGGATGCCCTGCGCGCAGATCTGGAACGCCTGGCGGCGCGGCCAAGGGAACCCAGGGTCATGACGACTGAGCCGGATGTTTCCCCGGAATACGATGAGGCGCTGGCGCTGGCGCGGCGCGGAGTGATGGCCGATGTGATTGCCACACGTTGCGGCATTACCCGCGCCGAAGCCGATCTGGTCGCCTCGCTTGCCGCGCGGGCGCGGCAGCGGGAAACGGAAGGCAGGCTGCCATGAAACTGAAAATAGGCCCACCTATCGACCTGCGGCAAAGGGCCTTGACGCGCGCGGGACTCGCCATGGGGGTGGCGCTGGCTTTGTTGTTGGCCGCATTGTGGGTCGAGACTGGCGGCGGCCCGGTTCAGCCGCCCGCAGAAATCGCTACGAAATCATCCGCCGCCGGGAATGACGCGGATTACCCCGTATTCGCGCTCGATGCGGCCTCACATGAAACAGTCATGCACGTCGACGATCTCGTCACCGAGGCAGTGGAGAACGCCACCGTAGCGGAGATCATGCCAGCGCCGCCCGAAGCCGGGCTGGAGGAAACAACGCTCGTGCCGGAAAGCCGCCCCGCCACAAAAATGGAAGTTCCGAAACCCGCGCCCGTGGACGAACCACACGAAAAACCGGTTGCGAAAGCGCCCCCGCGCCCATTGCCGGATGGGTATTTTGTACAGTTGGGCGTGTTCGATTCCATGGACAATGCCAAAAGCCTGTCTGACAATGTTCGGGCAATCGGCTTGTCCGCCCATATCCAGGGGCGGATCGTGGTCGGGCCTTTTCACGATAAACGCGAAGCCGAGGCGGCGAAACGCCGCCTGAAGGGCATCGCCGAAGGTATCGTCCTGCCACCGCGAAATACCGGCAGGAAAAAAGTGAAACTGTCTGCCACCAAAGCGGTCTCGAAACAGAGCCGGCAATCGGCGAGGTAATCCGCCCGTTGCGGCTTGTTCATCAATCTGGGGGGTATATGAAGATCGACAGTCCGGTATTGGGTGCGGTTGAAGTATCTGATGACAAGGTAATCGAATTTCCGGCGGGGCTTCCCGGATTCGAGAATTCTCGCCGTTTCGTGCTCCTGCACGAGGAAGGCGGCGACGGCAAGGTGTTCCTGCTCCAAAGCGTGGATGACGCCAGCATCGCGTTTTCGCTTGCCGGGCCGGAGCAGCTTGGCATCACCTACGAGTTTCCGCTCACGGATGAAGAAGTCGCGTCCCTGCGCCTGGCCCGTCCAGAAGACGCCGTGGTGGCCGTCATCATCCGCAAGGACACCGCCGCGCCGGCCAGCGCAGGCCTGCACGCCAACTTCATGGCGCCGCTGGTCATCAACATCCGCCAGCAGCGAGGCCTGCAAAAGGTCATCGACAAGCTCGATTACGACATCGTTTTGCGCGTGCGCGGCTGAAAGCGCGCGTATATCATGCGAAGGGCGCGGCAATCCGCGCCCTTTTTCGTTCCTTTTTCCGGAATTCAAGCATGAGCCGCAAGATCGTTTCCACGCCCGCCGCCCCCGCTGCCATCGGCACTTATTCACAGGCCGTGAAAGTCGGCAATACTGTTTATTGTTCGGGCCAGATCGGCCTGGAGCCAAAAAGCGGGCAATTGATGAAAGGCTTCGAGGCACAGACCGTCCGCGTGTTCGAGAACCTGAAGGCGGTGGTCGAGGCTGCCGGCGGTTCGCTTGCGCAGACCGTGCGGGTGACTGTCTATCTCACCGACCTGGGCAACTTCGCCAAGGTCAATGAAATCATGGCGCGTTATTTTGCCGAGCCTTACCCGGCCCGCGCAGCGGTCGGCGTCAAGGAATTGCCAAAGGGCGCGCTGGTCGAGGCCGACGCCATCGTCGTTACAGGTTGACGCCGGCGGGCGCAGGAACGCGGTCAAGGTGAACGCGGCGCGCGACTGGCCGGCCAAGGGGAGCCGGCTGGCGGGATTGCTGGCCAAGCTCGACATCCAGCGGCCAGAAGACCTTGTTGTTCACCTGCCCCTGCGCTACGAGGACGAAACCCGCCTGACCCCGATCGCGCAGGCCTTGCCCGGCGAAACCGTGCAAATCGAGGCGGAGGTGATTTCCTGCGAGATTGCCCGGCCCCGTCGCCAGTTGCTTGCCTGCCTGCGCGATGCCGACGGCGACGAGATTGGCGCACGCTGGATCAACTTTTATCCCTCGCTGCAAAAGCAACTGCCGCCCGGCAGGCGCGTCCGGCTGTTCGGCGAGGTGCGCGGCGGTTTTTTCGGGGTCGAGATGGTGCATCCGCGCTTGCGTCCGGTGGAGGAAGGCGAGCCGCTACCCCAGGCGTTGACGCCGGTTTACCCGACCACGGCGGGGCTTTCCCAGTCGAATTTGCGCGCGCTGGTGGATTTTGCGCTGGCGAATACGACGCTGGACGATGCCCTGCCCGCTGACATTTGCCGCCGTCTGGATTTGCCCGATTTCGCCACGGCGGTTCGCTGCCTGCACCATCCGCCGCCCGACGCCGGGGCGCGTTTGCTTGCAGGACGCGAACATCCCGCCTGGCGCAGAATCAAGTTCGAGGAACTGCTCGTCCAGCAACTGTCGTTGCGCCGCGCCTACAACGCACGCCGCGCTCACGGGGCGGTGAGCCTGCCGCCACAGGGAACTCTCACCGACGCCCTCCTGCGCGAACGCCTGCCGTTCAGCCTCACTGCGGCGCAGCACCGGGCGGTGGCGGAAATCGCCGCCGATCTCGCCGCCTCCCACCCGATGCAACGGTTGTTGCAGGGCGACGTCGGCAGCGGCAAAACCGTCGTCGCTGCTTGCGCCATGCTGCGGGCGGCAGAAAACGGCTGGCAGGCGGCGCTGATGGCGCCTACCGAAATCCTCGCCGGGCAGCATTACCACAAACTCGTCGACTGGCTCGCGCCGCTCGGCGTCGACGTCGCCTGGCTCGCGGGCGGACGCAGAAAGCGCGCGCGCGACGCCGAACTCGCCCGTCTGCGCAGCGGAGAATGTCTGCTCGCGGTCGGCACCCACGCCCTGATCGAAGACCCGGTCGACCTGCCTCGCCTAGCATTGGCGGTCATCGACGAACAACATCGTTTTGGCGTGCGCCAGCGTCTGGCCCTGCGCGAAAAAGGCATTGCCGGACTGCGTCCCCACATGCTGATGATGTCGGCGACGCCGATCCCGCGCACGCTGGCGATGACTCATTACGCCGATCTCGACGTCTCGGTGCTCGACGAACTGCCGCCGGGGCGCACGCCGATCCGCACCCGGCTGGTGTCCGATGCGCGCCGCGAGGAAATCGTCGCCCGCCTGAAGGCGGCTTGCCTCGAAGGGCGGCAGGCATACTGGGTGTGTCCGCTGATCGAGGAATCGGAAGCCTTGCAATTGCAAACCGCGCTGGAAACCTGGGAGACCCTGAAAGCGGCCTTGCCAGCATTGCGCATCGGTTTACTCCATGGCCGTCTCAAGGGCGAGGAAAAAGCGGCGACGATGGCCGCCTTTGCCGCGGGCGACCTGCACGTGCTGGTGGCGACAACGGTGATCGAGGTCGGGGTGGACGTGCCGCGCGCCAGCCTGATGGTAATCGAGCATGCCGAACGTTTTGGTCTTGCCCAGTTGCACCAGCTACGTGGACGGGTCGGGCGTGGCGCGGCGCAATCGAGCTGTGTGCTGATGTATGCGCGCCCCCTGTCGGAGACGGCGCGCGCGCGCCTGAAGGTCATCTATGAGCAAAGCGACGGTTTTGCCATCGCCCGCGAGGATTTGCACATCCGTGGCCCCGGCGAGTTCGTCGGTGCGCGCCAGAGCGGTCTGCCGCTGCTGCGCTATGCCGATCTCGAAGCCGACGCCGCCATGATCGACCCCGCGCGGCAAGTGGCGGAAGAACTGCTCGCCAACGCGCCGGAGGCGGTGGACAGGCTGCTTGCGCGCTGGCTCGGCGGACGTGAAGGGCTGCTGCGCGCCTGATCGGCCCTTCTGCATCATGGCTGCATGTACCCGCGTTCCGCGCGTCATTACGAACGTAGCGAAGCGATCCCTCAATCCGCCTCGATCCACTCGCCTGCCTTGAGCACGATCTTTTTGCCCGCTGCATCGTAAAAATCCACCGGCACCGACTGGTGCATCACCGTCCCCGGTTCAGCCACCGCCCGGCGCACATCGAAATGCAGGTGGGGGCCGCTGCTGTAACCGGTGTTGCCGGAGTAGGCAAGCGCCTCGCCAACGCGCACCTGCTGCCCGGGCCGCACCAGCACACGTCGTGGCGCGAGATGCAGGTAATGCCCGACACTGCGGTCGGCATGGATGACGACGACGCGATTGGCGCGGTCGTCGAGCGCCGGATCGAAACGGCCCTCGGTGAAGCCATCCTTCACTTCGATCACGGTTCCAGCGCGCGCAGCGGTCACGAGCGTCCCTTCCGGAACGCCGAAATCGACGGCATGGCGGTTGTGGGGGCCATTGTGGGTGATGAGCACGCCGCCAGGCTCCTGGCCGATACGCGCCTTGACGCCTTTCTGGAAAGGCAGCCGGTAATGATGATTCTTGTCGGGAGGCGCGAAGGCGTCGCCAGCGATGGAAGAATGGCTGTAATCGAAGCGGAAGCGATCCAGGCGCCGACGCGGCGACACCTGCACGAGATCCCGGCTGGAATGCGGCGCGACGACGACCGTCAGTGGCGTATCCCGATCTGTCTGGGCGTTATCCCCGTCCAGCCGGAAGAAAACGGTCATCGTCGCCGGGCCGTCATTGACGACGCTGAGGCGGACGCCGGACGGGATTTTGCTCTGTTCGACCCGAAGCGGATATTCGCCGGCATCGGGCGTCTGGGCCATGACGAGCGGGCAAAGGAACAGGCAAGCCAGGAGGCGAAGGATTTTTTTCACCGGATTCAACCCACAGCCCGAAATACCGCTCGAAGAACGCGGCGAGTTTGCACAGCACCGCCTGTTTCTTTGTACTCAACATATTGAGTGATTTTACTCAATTGGTTGAGTAAAACAAAGCGCGCGATTTCTTGAAAATCAGACGGCATACATGCCAGCAGACGGCGGCGATGCCAGATAACCGCCTGCTTACGCTGCTTCCTTGAACGTGAGCAACCTGTCCCGGTAATACTCGTATTGCCTGCGGCGGGCGGCGATTTCGGCGGGCAGACCGGAAGACAGGTCATTTATCAGCGCATCAAGCTTGTCGAGGATGGAGACGATACGGGCTTGTTCTTCTGGCGGCGGAACGGGAATGTGGAGCCTGCTCAGGCTCTCCATTGACATGCGCTTGAGCTTTGCCCGCGACACGAACTTGTTCTTCTCGGCATGAAACGCAGCGCTCTGAAAGTAGTAAGACACGAATTTGGGGTTCATGGCGTGACGAAACGCGAAACAATCATCGTGAATGGCTACTTCCTCGTCACCCAGCCATGCGACGGCTTTGCAAACGTCCTCAACGGTTTCGCCAACCGCCGCGATTACCACATCGCCTGGCTGTGCATAGCGCAGCGCCGGAGCAAGATCGGATCGCACGCGCGAAATGACGGATCTCGCGGATGCGCCATAATGTGTGTAGATTTCACCGTAATGGATGCAGCCAATTCCGTCGGCAGCGAAATCGGTTTTCGTGAATCGCCGTCCGCGTATGAATCTGCCTATTTCACCCAAGGTCGTCCGTCTTATGGTATAATCGTTTGTTTGTTTGTTTGTTTGTTTGTTTGTTTGTTTGTTTGTTTGTTTGTTTGTTTGTTTGTTTGTTTGTTTGTTTTGCTCGCCGAACGTGAACAGCGCGTCGCGGTAGTACCTGTACTGCTGCCGGCGCGCCTCCAGTTCTGCATTCACATCCAGTTCCGTAAAAGTATCAAGCACTTTCACGATTTCGCGCTGGATTTCGAGAGGAGGAACAGGAATAATCACTTTCGCAAGGCTTTTGGTGGAAACATCAATGACTTTCGTGCCTGTCGCGTATTTCTGCTTCTGCGCGAAGAACGCTGGTGTGCAAAAATAGTAGGACAAAAATCTGGCGTCTTGCTGGTGTCTGATAACAGTCGTGTGGCCTCCCGTGACAATTTGCGATTCGCCAAGCCAAGCGACCGCCTTGCACACATCCTCAAGGTTCTCGCTGGTGTTGGTAACGATCAGGTCGCCCGGTTCAACCTTGGCGAGCAGTGCAGCGGTTTCAGGCGCGACGAACGAAAGTGTTTCGGTCGCCCAAATACCGTAGTGCGTGTAAATCTGCCCGTAATGAATGCAACCAATGCCGGATTCCGTGAAATCCGATTTGGGCATTCCGTTGCCGCGAACCAGTTCCGCGATGTCTCCAAGCGCCCTGAACACCACCCCCTCCGGACAAAGCTCGGCAATGAGATCGTCAATCCGGCTCACGTCGCTTCCCCCTCCAAATCAGCCACGATGGCGTCGATCCGCGTTCGCAGTTCCGCCTGCCGCGTCACGATGCGGGCGATCTCGGCGTTGAGTGCCTGGATGTCGACCGCCTCACGGGTGTCCGCCTGCTCCACATACGACGACACCGCAATGTTGTAGCCATTGGCTGCGATATCGGCGTTTTCCACCAGTTTGGCGAAATGTTCGACATCGGCGCGGGTGATGTAGGCGTCGAGAATCTTCTGCCGGTTGGTTTCAGTGAGCTTGTTCTTGTTGCCGCTGCGCACGAATTCGGTCGAGGCGTCGATGAATAGCGTGGCGTTGTCGCACCTGGATTTTTTGAGAACGATGACGCAGGTAGCGATCGCGGTGCCGAAGAACAGATCGGGCGGCAACTGGATGACGGCATCCACGTAGTTGTTGCCGATCAGGTATTGGCGGATTTTTTGCTCCGCGCCGCCGCGATAGAGCACGCCGGGAAATTCGACGATGACCGCCGTGCCATTCACCGCCAGCCAACTGAGGATGTGCAGGGTGAAAGCGAGATCGGCCTTGCTTTTGGGCGCCAGCACGCCCGCTGGCGCGAAACGCGGGTCGTTGATGAGCAGCGGGTTGGCGTCGCCGTCCCAACGGATTGAGTACGGCGGATTGGAAACGATGGCCTCGAACGGTTCGTCATCCCAGTGCGCGGGGTCAGTGAGCGTGTCGCCGTGGGCGATGTTGAACTTTTCGTAATTCACGTCGTGCAGGAACATGTTGATCCGGCACAGGTTGTAGGTGGTGAGGTTGATTTCCTGTCCGAAGAAACCCCGGCGCACCTTGTCGTGGCCGAGCACTTTGGCAAACTTGAGCAGGAGAGAGCCGGAGCCGCAGGCCGGGTCATAGACTTTGTCGATTTCGGTTTTGCCAGCCACCGCGATGCGGGCCAGGAGTTCGGAGACTTCCTGCGGGGTGTAGAACTCGCCGCCGGATTTGCCTGCGGTGGAGGCGTACATCTGCATCAGATATTCGTAGGCGTCGCCGAACAGGTCGATGGTATTGTCGGCGAAGGCGCGGGATTCGTCACCCAGGGGCAGATCGCCAATGGCCTCCAGCAGTTTGACCAGTTTTTCGTTGCGCCTGGCGACCGTGGGGCCGAGCTTGCTGCTGTTGACGTCGAGGTCGTCGAACAGCCCCTTGAGATCATCTCCGGAGTCCGCACCGATGGCCGAGCCTTCGATGTCCCTGA
The DNA here is from genome assembly GCA_031289095.1 of Azoarcus sp. GTDB lineage: Bacteria > Pseudomonadota > Gammaproteobacteria > Burkholderiales > Rhodocyclaceae > WRNU01. The sequence continues at coordinate 28,977 of JAITQD010000051.1, read as the reverse complement.
AGGCGCGGGAAAGGGTTTCGTTGAGGTTTGCATCGTGCCGGGCGCGCTCGCGGACGTTGGCGAACAGTTGCGAAGGCAGTATGTAAAACCCCTTTTCGTCGATGGCCACACTGCGGCCCGGCAGCGCATCGGCGTCGTCCAAAGCGGCGTAGTCGAAACCCGCATCGCCCGCGCGGCGCTCCTGCTCGTTCAGATAAGCGGCCAAGTTTTCCGAAATGAAGCGGTAGAACAGCATCCCGAGCACGTAGGTTTTGAAGTCCCACCCATCCACGCTGCCGCGCAGGTCGTTGGCGATGCGCCAGAGGGTCTTGTGGAGTCCGGCCCGCTCGGCTTCCTTGCTGTTCACAGTCGAGACCTTCAGTCGTTCATCTGCATGGACACCCCCAGCGCACGCCCTACGGCGTTTCGCACAGGCAATGCGCATAAATGTGACGTGGGTCGTTCCAGGACGCCAGGGTTTTGAAATCGGCGGCAAACCGGTTGACGACGCGGCTGGCCGGGGTCGGGGCGACGGCCTCGCCGGAGGCGAGGATCTGTTGCAGCAACTGCCGCATGGGCGGGAGCTGCGGCGTTGGCCAGACGGTCGTGTAATCGTGCAGACCGGCGCGCCCGGCGGCGGCAGCGAGCGCGGCGTCGAGGCCGCCAAGACGGTCGACGAGGCCGCGCTCGGCGGCTTCCGCGCCGCTCCACACCCGGCCCTGGGCGACGCGGTCGACGTCTTCCGGCTTCATTTTGCGCGCCTGGGCAACGAGCGCGAGGAAGCGGCGGTAAGTGTGTTCGGTCGACAATTGCAGGGCCGCGCCCGCCTGCGGGGACAGCGGCAGACGGGGATCGAGCGCGGCGGCGAACGGGCCGGTGGCGACGCCATCGACAGTCAGCCCGAGGCGCTTCATCGGTTCGGCGAATTCCGGAAACATGCCGAACACGCCGATTGAACCGGTGATCGTGGTGGGTTCGGCGAGAATTTCGTCGGCTCCGGCGGCGATCCAGTAGCCGCCGGATGCCGCCACCGAACTCATCGAGGCCACCACCGGCTTGCCAGCCTGCCGGGTGAGTTCGAGTTCGGCGCGGACGATCTCGGAAGCCCAGGCGCTGCCGCCGGGGCTGTCGATGCGGATGACGACGGCCTTGACCCGGTCGTCTTCACGCGCCTCGCGGATCAGACGGGCAAGGCTGTCGCCGCCAACGACGCCGCCAGGCGGCTGTTCGCCATCGACAATGGCGCCCTGAGCCACCAGCACGGCGATGTGGGCAGGCGCATCGGGACGCGCGTGGCGCACTGCGGCGAGGTAGTCCCTGGCGTCGATCTGGGTGAAATCCTTGTCGCCGCTGTCGCCGAGGCGAGCCTTGACCGCGGCGCGCCATTGTTGGCGGGTGGATAGCCGATCGACGAGACCGCCGTCCTGTGCCGCCTTGGCGCTGTCGCCTCCGGCGGCCTTGAGGATGTCGTGATAGCCGAGGATGTAGCCGTCGAAGCGGGCTGCGTCGAGTTTGCGCGCCGCCAGAACGTCGGCGCGGAGCTGTCCCCACAGGCTGTCGAGCAAGGAGCGGGTGGCGCGGCGGTCTTCGTCCGACATGTCGTTGCGGGTGAAAGGCTCGACGGCGGATTTGTATTCGCCCGCGCGGAAAATATGCACCTTGACGCCGAGCGTCGCCAGCGCGCCGCCGTAGTAGGTGGGATAGCGTGCGAAACCCGCCAGCAGCGCATAACCGTCGGGCGCGAGATGCACTTCGTCGGCGATGGAGGCGAGGTAGTACTGACCCTGGGAATAACGCTCGCCGCGCGCCAGCACCGGCTTGCCAGCGGCCTTGAATCCGGCAATGGCGGCGCGCAGTTCGCCGAGCTTGGCAAGGCCGCTGTCTTCGAGGTCGTCGGTTTCGAGCACCAGCAGCTTGATGCGCGGATCGTCACGGGCGGCGCGCACGGCTTCGAGCAGTTCGGGCAGCACACTTTCTTCCTCGCGTCCGCCGGACAGGACAGCGAACGCGGGGTCGGTCGCGCTCTGCTCGACCAGGCTGCCGCTTGGGCGCACGACCAGGGCTGCGCCTTCGGGCACGGACGGGCCGGGATGCAGCAGGGCGGCAATGAGCGCCATCGCCGCGATCAGCAGGATGAGGTTGAGGACGACGCGGCGCGCACCGTCGAGGATGCGCCACAGCAAGCGGAACAGGCGGGCGATGAATCTGAACATGAAAATTCCTTTTTATTGCGGACGCAGGAAAAGCAGATCCCACACCCCGTGCCCGAGACGCAGGCCGCGATTTTCAAACTTGGTGAGCGGGCGATGCGCGGGCCGGGGCGCAAAGCCGGCGGCGGCGGTGTTTTCCAGCGCGCTCGACGACAGGACATCGAGCATCCATTCAGCGTAGTTTTCCCAGTCGGTGGCGCAGTGCAGATAGCCGCCGGGGGCGAGTTTGCGCGCGACGAGCGCGACGAATCCGGGCTGGATCAGCCGGCGCTTATAGTGGCGCGCCTTGCGCCAGGGGTCAGGGAAAAAGACGTGCACGCCCGCGAGCGCGCCGTCGGCGATCATGTCGCGCAGCACCTCCACCGCGTCGTGCTGGATGATGCGCAGGTTGGTGAGACGGTTTTCGGCAATGAGCTTGCACAGTGCGCCGACGCCGGGGCTGTGCACTTCGATGCCGAGGTAATCGGTATCGGGGTGCGCGGCGGCGATGCGCGCCGTGGTTTCGCCCATGCCGAAGCCGATTTCGAGGATTTTCGGGGCCTCGCGCCCGAAAGCCGCCGCGAGATCAAGCGGCGCTGGCCGGTAGGCGATGCCGACTTCCGGCATCGTCTCGTCAAGGTAACGCCGTTGCGCTGGCGACATGTGGCCCTGCCGCAGCACGAAACTGCGGATCGAAAGGCTCGAAAAGCGATGTCCCGCAGCGGAACCCTCGCCGGGGTTTTCCCGCGCCGTTTCACTCATGAGCCAACCAGCCCCGTACGCGGCGAACTGGGATCGGCGGCGTAGGACTTTTTCGCCATCCGTCCCGCCAGGAACGCCTCACGTCCGGCTTCGACCGCTTTTTTCATCGCCCCGGCCATGCAGACCGGGTCGCGCGCGTGCGCGATTGCAGTGTTCATCAGCACGCCGTCGCAGCCCAGTTCCATGGCGATGGCGGCATCCGACGCCGTGCCGACGCCGGCATCGACGATGACCGGCGTTTCGATGCGATCGACGATGAGGGCGAGGTTCCACGGGTTGAGAATGCCCATGCCGGAGCCGATCAGCGAAGCCAACGGCATGATCGCCGCACAGCCGAGGTCGGCGAGTATCTTCGCCTGGATGGGGTCGTCGGCGCAGTAGACCATGACATCGAACCCTTCCTTGACCAGTATTTCGGCGGCCTTCAGGGTTTCGGGCATGTTCGGGTAGAGCGAAGCGGGGTCGCCGAGCACTTCAAGCTTGACGAGCGCGCGACCGTCGAGCAGTTCGCGCGCCAGGCGCAGGGTGCGCACGGCCTCGTCGGCGGTGTAACAACCGGCGGTATTGGGCAGGATGGTGAAGCGATCCGGCGGCAACACGTCGAGCAAATTGGGTTCGCCCGGATGCTGGCCGATGTTGATGCGGCGGATCGCCACAGTGACGATTTCCGCGCCGCTGGCGTCGAGTGCCGCCCGCGTCTGCGCGAAATCCCTGTATTTGCCGGTGCCGGCCAGCAGACGGGAATGGTAGCGCTTGCCAGCGATGGTCAGAAAGTCGTTCATGTCGGTATGAAAGAAAGGGTCAGCCGCCGCCGACGGCGGCGACGATTTCCAGCGCGTCGCCCTCGGCGAGCGCCGTGTCGGCGTGCCGCGCGCGCGGCACGATTTCGCCGTTGCGCTCGACGGCCAGCCGTTTGCCGGTCAGCCCGCGCTGCGCCAGCAGGGCCAACACGGTCAGGCCGGGCGCGACGGTTTCGGGCAAACCGTTGACGGTAACGTGGATCATGCGGAGGGAATGGGGAAGTCCGAACGGAAGCCGCCGATCTTAGCACCGCTGCGAAGGCCAAAAACACGGCGAACCGGACAGATGTCTATAATGCGGCCCTTTTCCCGACATTTTTCCGCTATCCGCCATGTTCCGTTTTGCCGCCTTGCCGCTTTATCTTCTGACCGTACTGACGTTCGCCGCCTGTAGTCCGACTGTGGAAGATACGCGCCCTGGTCAGCCAGTCAAACATCGCCAGGAGGCGTTCAAGGCGCTGTTGCGGGCGAGCGAACCGATCGGCTTGATGTTGCAGAACGGGCAGTTCAGCCCCGAGCGCCTCGCCGCGCTGGGCGAGACACTGGCGAAGGCAGGCGAAGCGCCATGGAATTTTTACGGCCCCGACACCGATTACCCGCCGAGCAAATCGCGCCCCGAGGTCTGGAACGAACCGGAGAAGTTCGCCGCCGAACGTCAGCGTTTCATCGCCGCCGCCGCAACGCTGCGCTCCGCTGCCGACGCAGGGGCGGCGCAGGCGGCCTATGACGAAATGCGCGCCCGTTGCAAATCCTGTCACAATGCCTTCCGCCGTTAGGCTCGCTCGTTTCGCCGCTGCTCTGCGCAGCGCCCGCTACGCGGCGAACGGAACCGTTTGATTCTTTGCCCACCGGAGATCGTCATGGCTGTCATGCCCCGCCTGTTCCGTTTCCCGTTTCTGGCCGCACTCCTGCTGGTGTTGGCCGTCCCGCCCGCTTCCGCCGACGAAGCCTCCGTACGCAAAAATATCGAAGCCTTCATCGGCGCGCCCACGCCGGTGGTCGAGTCGGTGATACGCATCCCACAGGGCGGGCTTTACGAAATTCTGTTCGTCAGCGGCGAACTGCTCTACACCGACGAGGCGGTGAGCTTCCTTGTCGACGGACGCATCATCGACGCCAGGACGCGGCAGGACATCACCCGCGCCCGCCTCGAAAAGCTCTCCGCCATCGACTTCAAGACGCTGCCTCTGGAGCAGGCGGTCAAGCGCGTCAACGGCAACGGCAAGCGGGTGCTGGCAACCTTTGAAGACCCCAACTGCGGCTTTTGCAAAAAGCTGGGCCAAGAACTGCGGAAAGTGAAGGACGTGACCATCTACACCTTCCTTTACCCGATTCTTTCCCCGGATTCCGAATCCACCTCGCGTCACATCTGGTGCGCCAAGGACAAGGCAGCGGCTTGGGGGGACTGGATCGTCGATGGCAAGACCCCGAAACCGGCTACCTGCGACAGCGCGGCCATCGACCGCAACGTGCAACTGGGTAAAAAACTGCGCATCACCGGCACCCCCACCCTGTTCTTCGCCGACGGCTCGCGCATTGGCGGCTATCTCGACGCCGATGGGGTCGAACATGCGCTGAAAGAGGCGGGCGGCAGGGCAAACAAGTAAAAACCTCAAAAGGAATGCGCCGCATGACATCCTGAGCAAAGCGCAACGTCGCCGTCTCAAAGTCAAATGAGTACCGCGATAACGCACGGCATGACGGCACGGGACTTTTACAAACGGCTTGCGCATTTACAAATACCTCTTTGTAACATTAGAATGCCCGCGTTCTTGTTTCATGACGGCGCTGGCTTCCGTTGTTTCAACACCTCAAAGGCAGGTTACAACATGGCATCTCTTCAAGATTTCTTCATCAAGCTCGAAGGCATCAATGGCGAATCCAAGGATTCCAAGCACAAGGACTGGATCGACGTACTGAGCTTCAGCTATGGCGTGTCGCAGTCTTCCTCGATGTTCACTGGCGGTGGCGGTGGCGTTGGCAAGGCCAGCTTCGATTCCGTATCCTTCACTCACTACGCCGACAGATCCACGCCGAACCTGTTCATGTATTGCGCTCTTGGCAAGCACATCCCGACGGTCGAAATTTCCGCCTGCAAGGCGGGCGACGGCTCGCAGGAATACCTGCACATCACGCTGAAAGACGTTTTGGTCACGCACGCCGGCCCGACGGGGTCGACCGACGATGCGCGCATCAAAGAAACAGTGAGCCTGTCCTATTCCAAGATCAAGGTCGAAGTCAAGGAACAGAACGCCAACGGTTCTCTGGGCGCGGTCATCACCGGCATGTGGGATGTCAAGCAGAACAGCGCATCGTTCTGATAGATACATGTCCCGGACAAAACCCCGCGATTCGCGGGGTTTTGTTTTTCTGGGCCATGTTTCACCGCGAAGCGGCCCTGTTCCAGCATCCCGGCATTGCCGCCTCGCCGCCACACGCGACATGACGCCGCCAGCCCGTTTCCGTAGAATCGCGCACTCCGACCGTCAGGTCGTCATACATCGAGGCTTCCCGTGAGCGCACCTGTTCCCCTTCGTACCCTGTCCCGCCAGCGCCTGTTCGGCAAAGGCGACGTTTTCGTCCTCTTTGGCGAGCTTTTTGGCCGCGGTTACGCCAACGGCCTCGTGACCGAGGCGCGCGCGGCGGGCATGACGCTGGTCGGCATGACCGTGGGCCGACGCGAGGCCGACGGCCACCTGCGCCCGCTCGACGATGCAGAACTCGCCGCTGCCGAGGCCAATCTGGGCGGACGCATCGTGAATGTGCCGCTGATGGCGGGGTTCGACCTCGATGCGCCGGACGACGGCCCTACCCCGACCGATCTGGCCGGGGCGATGACAATCAAAAGCTGGCGAACGGACAAACTCGACTGGAACCGCATCGCCGCCTGCCGCGCCGCCGGAGCGGCGCGCATCCAAGCGACGGTGGCCGAAGCCATGCGCCAGCTCGACGCGCTGATTCCGCCCGGCGCCAACGTCTTCTTCGCGCACACCATGGCGGGCGGTCTGGTCAAGGCCAAAGTGTTTCTTGCCATCGCCAACCGTGTCTACAAGGGACGCGGTGAACGCTTCATGTCGTCGCGCACCCTGCTCGACAGCGACCTTGGCAAGCTCAACCTGATGAACTTCGATGAAGTCACCGCCAATACTTTCGGCTACCTGCTCGAAGGCAGCGCCGGCCTGCGCGCGCGCATCGAACGCGACGGCGGTCAGGTGCGCTACACCGCCTATGGCTACCACGGCGCCGAAATCCTGATCGACGGCCAGTACCAGTGGCAGACCTATACCAATTACACCCAGGGCTACGCCAAGAAGCGCCTCGAAGACGTCGCCCGCGCCGCATGGGAGCGGGGCGTGAAGGCCACTGTGTTCAACTGTCCGGAGATTCGCACCAATTCGTCGGACATTTTCGTGGGCGTCGAACTGTCGCTGTTTCCGCTGCTGCTCGCCTACCGCCGCGAAGGCTGCGGCGAATGGGGCGAAGCGCAATGGCGCGCCTGCCGCGAGCTGCTCACCGATCCCGCCGCGCTCGACGACATCCTCGCCCGGCTCGACGCTTACAACACCAGCGAAACGATGCGGCATTTCCGCGCCTTCGACGCCTGGCCGATGGACAACACCCCGGAACTCGCCGAACTGATGATCGGCACTGCGGACACGATCACCGCGCAGCACAAGACGCGCGCCGCACTCATCACCGACCTCCTGAGTGCCCAGGTCATCGAGGCCAGCGGGCCGCTGATCTTCAACGAAACCGCCTCGCCCTCGGGGCCAGTGCTGTGGCTCAATCACGACGTAATAGCGCGGCAACTGGCGGCGCTGCACGCGTGCTGAAGCGGGAGCCGGTCTTGCAGCGATTCGCGTGCCCGCTCCGCTTCGCCGCCCTGCTGCTGCCACTACTGGCGACGTCCTGGGCAAGCGCGGAAACGCCGCCCGCCGTGCCCTGGCAGGGCGCGACCTTCGAGGGCGACCGCGCCGCGCTGGAAAAGCTCGCCACCGCCGGTGCGAAGGCGGTGCGCGTTTACGGCGAAAAGGATGCCTGGGTGCTCGACGAAGCACGCCGTCTCGGGCTGGGCGTGGTCATGGGGCTGCACGTCGGGCTGCCGCGCCATGGCTTCCGCCTCGACGACCCGCAGGCAGTCGCCGCGCAGGAAGCGCGAATCCGGAACTTCGTGCGACGCCATCGCGCCCATCCGGCGCTGCTCGCCTGGGGCATCGGCAACGAGGTCGAACACGACATGTCCGACCCCCTGCCGGCCTGGCGAGAGGTCGACCGGCTGGCTGGCGTGGTCAAGGCGCTCGACCCCGCCCATCCCACCCTGATGACCGTCGCCGACGGCGGCCCCGAGCGGCTGAAACCGCTTGCCACCTGCTGCGCCAACGTCGATCTGCTCGGCATCAACCTCTATGCCGGCGCGGCCTTTGGCATTGGCGAACGTCTGCGCGCCCTGGGCATCGTCAAACCCCTGCTCATCACCGAACTCGGCCCGCTAGGGCAATGGCAGGCAGGGCGCAAGCCCTGGGGCGCGCCGGTCGAACTCACCAGCCGCGAAAAGGCCGCCTACTTCCGGCGGGTGCTCGCCGAACTGGGCAAAGAGCCGCAAGTGCGCGGCGTCTTCCCGTTCCTCTGGGGGGCCAAGCAGGAACAGACTGCGACTTGGCACGGCCTGCTGCTCGCGGACGGCGGCCTGACCGAGATGAGCGATGCGCTTGCCGCCGCCTGGGGCCGTCCGCCCGCACATCCCGCGCCGACCATCCTCGGCATCGGCATCGCCGCCGACGAATTCGCGCCGGGGTCGATCGTTTCCGCCGGGGTCGATGCGCGCGGCGAGGCGATTGTCACCGACTGGCTGCTGCGCCAGGAGGCGAGCCACCTGCGCGGCGGCGGCGACATCGAACCAGCGCCAGCAACGGTCGATGTCGAAATACTCGCCGCCGACACCGCCAGCGTGCGCTTCCGCGCCCCGGAAGCCCCCGGCGCTTACCGCCTGTTCATCACCGTGCGCGACCGGGAAGGCAAGGCCGCCACAGCCAATTTGCCTTTTCTGGTGCGCTGAAAAAGCCTTTGGCGCGGTCTGCGCGAACGCCTTCACATCACCAACGCGCGCCGCTCGCAGGAAGCGAAACCGGCCTGCAAAACGAAACCGGGACGGGAAAATGCCTGAAGCGGGTTTTATAAAAAAATTCAACAATAAATTATACAATAGTTTTTTACTATAGCAAGAATGCGTATGACCGATTGGCTCTTTCGCGCCAATTGGCATAGCATGCGCCGTATCGGTGAGCCACCCGGCCCGCCGGAGATAAAATCCGGACAAGGAGGACAAGCATGGAAATTGATATTGGCATCACGGAGGAAGATCGCGCCAAAATCGCCAACGGGTTGTCGCGGCTGCTTGCCGACAGTTATACCCTGTACCTGACCACGCACAATTTCCACTGGAACGTGACCGGGCCGATGTTCAACACCCTGCATCTGATGTTCGAGGGGCAATACACCGAACTGGCCACGGCGGTCGATCTGATTGCCGAGCGCATCCGCGCGCTGGGTTTCCCGGCGCCGGGCTCCTACAAAGCATTTGAGAAGCTCGCCAGCCTGACCCAGCCCGATGGCGTGCCCAACGCGGAAGAAATGATCCGCCTGCTCGTACATGGGCATGAAGGCGTCGCCAAGACCGCGCGCAGCGTGGTGCCGCTGGCCGAGAAGGCGAGCGACGAACCGACGCTCGATCTGATTACCCAGCGTCTGCAAATCCACGAAAAAACCGCCTGGATGTTGCGCAGCCTGCTCGAAAAATGAACGAAAACGGGTTTTTGAGACCCCCTGCGGCCTGAAAAGGCAGGCGCGAGGGGGAAGCCTCTGACTTCTCCCTCGCGCCTTGTCCCGCCGGGCCCCACCATGAATGGCGGGAATGGCGTCCGACCCGTGTTAAAGGCCTGTTTTTGTTAAAGAATTCCGCTGGCAGTCATGCCATCGTTCAGCTGCTCCAGCCGGCGCGTCCTTTTTCCTTGACGCGGAGCATCGCCTGTTTGGCGTGTTCAAGCAATTCTTCGCTCGTCCGGCCATTGTCCGGCAGGCTCGCAAGCCCGACGCTGCAAGTGATCTCGACCTGCCTGCCGTCTTCGTCCACGACAAACGGATCTGAGAGATTGGCGACGACCTTCGCCGCCGCCCGTTCGGCCACCGAGCGCGAGCCGTGGTCAAACAGCAGCACAACGAACTGATCCGCCCGCAGACGGGCGACGGTATTCTCCTCGTGGAACTGATCCCGCAGCCGGCGCGCGAGCTCGTAGAGCAGGCGCTCGCCGATTTCCCGGCCATTGCGCACGATGATGGCCATGAAGTCATCGAGGTCGATGAACAGCACTGCCACGCCGCAACTGTGGGTGGCGCTGTGATGGATCATGAGATCGAGGTGGTCACGCATCAGTTTGTCGTTGGCGAGTTCGGTCAGGGTGTCAAAATTGGTCTCGTGCCAGACTTCCTCCGCCTTGCGGCGCGCGGCGCTCACGTCGGTAATCAGCACGACGCGGTGTCGCGTGGCCGCGCTTTTGCCCGCCGCCAGGATGGCGTGCCCGATGAAGGAGCGGGTTTCGCCGCTGGCGCGCAGCCCGTCAAAATCACCTTCGCCGGGCGAGTCGCCGCCTTCCTCGATCCATTGCCCGATCATCTTGCCCAGGTTGCGGGCCGTGTCATGATCCGGCGATAACATGACCGGCTTCTGGCCCAGCACGATCGAGGGCGGATAGCCAGTAATCACCGTGAACATGTGATTGACGCGGACGATGCGCCTGTCGCCGTCGAGTTCCATGATGCCTTCGCTCATGCTGTCGATCAGGCCGCGAAGCAGGGTGAGATGCTCGCCGCGCAGGAGCAGGAAACGCCAGGAATCGGCCAGAAGCACGATGAGGCCGCCAATCAGCAAGGCGATCAGGGCGGAAAGCGCGCCCGCACCGATTTTCAACCGATGTATTCTCGCCCGCACCGGCGCCATGACTTCGCCGGACGCAAAGCCGGCAGCGACGATCAGACGCGGAGTGGTGGGCAACTCAAGGCGATTCCAGGCGATCATGTGCTGGAAACCAGCACTGTCGCTGGTGAAAGTGCCCTGGGAAGACGAGAACTGATACAGCAAGGCCCAGTCGGGCGGTGCACGCACGCCGTAGGCGCCGTTCGCCAGGGGTTCATGCAGGATGAATTGCCCGTTGGCGGAGAGCAAGGCCATGAAATCCTGATCCGTTTTCAGGTAACGCCTGAGTTGCGCCTGCCAGGCCGTAACCGGAATATAGAGCACGATCAACCCGTCGAACCGGCCACCATTCTGTTTGCGGCGGGCGAAAGGGACGAACCAGGGTGAGGTGCCGAGCAGACCGGGAAGCGCGCGGCTGGGCATTGGCATACCGATTGCCAGGATGTCGTCGTCGCGGCGCTTCAGTTCCTGAAAAAAACCGAGATCGCCAAAGTAAGACAAGTTGTCACGTCCGGCATACCCCGCATAACCATCGGCATTCACATGGATAATCCGCACCTGCTGCGCGGTCAGGGCGTCGGCCACGGCGCGACTGCGCGCGTCTGTCTCGCGCACGGCACGCAACGCCAGATCGTAGCGTTCGACCGCCTCCTGCACGAGGTTGGCGGCTGCCTGCGACCTTTCCTCGGCCAACGCCCGTAGGTGGCGAAATTCATCGGATTCGCCACGCTGCTCGATATCGAACAACGCCGTCCACAATGCCACGATGGCGACAATACAGGCGGCGATGCAGAGCATCGGCAGGAAATGCAGGACAATCGTCAGCCGTTTCGAGGCGCGGGTCGGCAAGTGCATGACGCTTGAATCCTTCAGCAACAAAATGCAGCGGCTACCATGCCACGGTCTGGAATATGGGGCGCGTCAGCGCGGGGATCTGCGCGACATCGCGCCATCGTGACGGTGCGGCACGGGGTCAATGCCACCCGGATGCCATGGATGGCAGCGCAAGATGCGGACGAAGGCCAGCCAGACGCCCTTGCGGACGCCATGCACCGTGATCGCTTCACGCGCGTAATCCGAACAACCGGGATAGAAACGGCAGCGCGGCCCCAGTAGCGGACTGATCGCCAACTGGTAGCCGCGAATCAGGGTAACGAGAAAAGAACGAAAAAGGCAGCGCATGAAAAAAACGGGTGCGGCGAAGCGCCGGCACGGGTCTGGTAAACGTTCCGGCTTTTCAACTGCCGTGCATCTTCTTGAGCTTCTCGCGCCGTTCCTGCGCTTCGAGCGACAGGGTAGCGGTAGGACGGGCAATCAGGCGGCCAATGCCGATCGGCTCGCCGGTTTCCTCGCACCAGCCGTAGTCGCCTGCGTCGATGCGGACGATGGCTTCCTCGACCTTTTTCAGCAGTTTGCGCTCGCGGTCGCGCACGCGCAGTTCCAGGGTGTGTTCTTCCTCCACGCTGGCGCGATCGGAAGGATCGGGCGTGGACTCGTTGTCCTGCAAATGGGTCGTCGTTTCCTGCGCGTTGCTGAGAAGCTGGTTTTTCTCGTCCAGCAGGCGTTGGCGAAAAAAGTCCAACTGGCGCGGCGACATGTAGTCTGATTCGGGCGCGGCCAGGATTTCGTCCACGGTCATCAAGGTGCGTGCGTTCATCTCATGCTTCCTAGTTCGGTTCCGTCCAGAATCGGCAGCCCGTGACCATACCGCAAAGTGCGAATTGTTGCGACCTGTTTATGTACAGCCGGCCATTCGGAGTGACTTCACGCCCGGAAACCCGGCAAGACAATGAGAACTTTGGCCGCGTGGAAGCGGAATGCCCCCACACGCTGCGGCGGGTGTGATCGCTGGCGATGACGGCGTTGACCGGCGAATGAGGGGAAAACATCAGGCAACTCCGCCGATGCAGAGCTGCTTGACGGTCAGGTATTCTTCGATGCCGTAACGGGAGCCTTCCCGCCCGAAACCCGACTGCTTGATGCCGCCGAACGGGGAAACTTCGTTGGAAATCAGGCCCGTGTTGATGCCGACCATACCGTATTCCAGTTTTTCCGCGACCCGGATGACCCGGCCCAGGTTCTGGCTGAAGAAATAGCTGGCCAGGCCGAATTCGGTGCGGTTGGCCATAGCGATGGCCTCATCTTCGGTGGCGAAGCGGAAAACCGGCGCGAGCGGGCCGAAGGTTTCTTCCCGCGCGCATAGCATGTCCGCCGTCGCTTCGGCGATGACCGTCGGCTGAAAAAACGTGCCGCCGAGTATGTGCCGCTGCCCGCCGGTCAGGATGCGTCCCCCCTTGGCCACGGCGTCGGCCACCTGCGCTTCTACTTTGCGCACAGCGTCGCCGTCGATGAGCGGCCCCTGATTGACCCCCGGCTCGATGCCGTTGCCAACCTTGAAGGCCGAAACTTTTTCGGTCAGCCTGGCGGCGAAGGCATCGTAGATGCCGTTCTGCACCAGCAGACGGTTGGCGCAGATGCAGGTCTGGCCGCTGTTGCGGAATTTCGAGGCGATGGCGCTTTCAACCGCGACATCCAGATCGGCATCGTCGAACACGATGAACGGGGCGTTGCCGCCCAACTCCATGGACAGCCGCTTCAGCGTCGGGGCGCTCTGGGCCATGAGCAGGCGTCCGACTTCTGTCGAGCCGGTGAAGGAGAGCTTGCGCACGGTCGGGCTGGCAGTCAGTTCCTTGCCGATCAGGGGCGCGGAAGCGGCGCAGCCGGTGATCACGTTGAAAACGCCCGGCGGAATACCGGCGCGTCCGGCTAGTTCGGCCAGCGCCAGCGCCGTGAGCGGGGTGTATTCCGCCGGTTTGACCACCACGGTGCAACCCGCCGCCAACGCCGGGGCCACCTTGCGCGTAATCATGGCGGCGGGGAAATTCCAGGGGGTAATCGCAGCGCACACGCCGACCGGCTGCCGGATGACGATGATGCGCTTGTCGGCGGTCGGGGCCGACAGGGTGTCGCCATAGACGCGCTTGGCTTCTTCCGCAAACCATTCGACAAAGCTCGCGGCATAGGCGGCTTCGCCGCGCGCCTCGGGCAGCGGTTTGCCCTGCTCCGTGGTCATGATGAGGGCGATGTCGTCGGTGGCGGCGACGATCAACGCGAACCACTGGCGCAGGATTTGTGCGCGCTCTTTGCCAGAAAGCGCGCTCCAGGCGGGCAGCGCTGCGTCGGCGGCCTCAATCGCGGCGCGGGTTTCTTCCCCGCCCATGTCGGAGACCGAGGCGACCGTCTCGCCCGTGGCCGGGTTCGTCACCGGAAATACCGCGCCGCTCCGGGCTTCGGCCCATTGTCCGTTGATGTACGCCTTGTTCTTCAACAGGTCCCGGTCGTTCAGCTTCATCTGCTTCGCTCCCATCGGGTTGGAGGTTTGAGTCACCCGGACTGAAGACCGGGGATTCCCCGATACGGTTCAGAAATCTCGCAGCAGTCCGTTCAGGGTCTGGCTCACGGGCACCAGTATGACGAGACTTGGCGACTCGCCCCAACACAGGTCGACAACGAGCGATTGCGGGCGATCCCTGCAATGGCCCTGTGCGGCGAAAAAATCCTTGCCATCGAGACCGTCCGCTCACTGCTCCGGCAGCGCCCGCAAAATCAGCGTATCACCGCGTTGCGTGAATTCCAGATGCTTGAGCACGTTCATCCCGAGCAGGATCGTATCGTCATGATCCATGCCCGGATTGAGTCCGGCCTGCACCTGCCGCAGGATAAAGGGGCCAAGGCCGAGCTCGTCGATCATCGTCATCCGTGCTTCGGCGATGCCGTTGGCGGTCAAAACCTTGAAGGCGGGGCCGGTGGGGAGATCGAGTTTCTTGCCCAGACGCGCCGGAATGGCGACCTGTGTCGCACCCGTGTCGAGCATAAATGTGACCGCTTGGCCGTTGATGGCGCCGGGGACGATGTAATGACCATCATGGTTGCGCTTCAGCACCAATTCGGCGCTCGCGCCGGGCACGGTGGCGAGTTTGCGGTTGGGGTTGTTGCGCCGGTCTTCGACGCCCGCGAAAAAGAGCCACAACAGGCCGATCAGCGCCAATGCCGCCAGCCAGGCCATGCCGCGCCCCATGCGGCGGGTGTTGTCCTTGTCGTTTCCGGGTGTATCCATTGGCTGGCGTCGAAAGCTCAGGCGAGCACCTGGCCGTGCTCACGAGTGGTGTGGAAGGACACTTTTGGCCATTTTTCCATCGTCACTTCCAGGTTGTAGCGGCTACTGGCGAGATAGACCAGGTTGCCGTCGACGTCCCGCCCGAGCCGTAGCGCCTGTTCGCGCTCGAAATTGCGCCGCATGGTTTCGTCGGGGAAGGTAAGCCAGCGCGCTGTGTGAATGTCGGCGGCCTCGAAAATGGCGTCGACTCTGTATTCGTCCTTGAGCCGCTGCGCGACGACTTCAAATTGCAATTGTCCGACCGCGCCCAGCAGCATTTGCCCGCCTTCGAGTTCAAACACCTGAATTGCGCCTTCTTCGCCGAGTTCCTGCAAACCTTTCTGCAATTGCTTGGATTTGAGCGGATCGCGCAGGCGCGCGGCGCGGAAAAGCTCCGGCGAAAAATAGGGGATGCCTTTGAAGAGGAGCGTTTCGCCTTCGCTCAGGGTGTCGCCGATTTGCAATTGTCCATGGTTGTGGATGCCGATGATGTCGCCCGCGACGCCATCTTCTTTCAATACCCGTTCGTTGGCCATGAAGGTGAGGGCGTTGGCGAGCTTCATTTCGCGTCCGTCGCGGACGTGGCGCACTTTCATTCCCGAGGTGTAACGCCCCGAGCAGATGCGGAAAAAGGCGATGCGGTCGCGGTGACGCAGATCCATATTGGCCTGGATTTTGAACACGAAGCCTGTGAAGGCGGGTTCAGCGGGCTGCACCGTGCGCGTGTCGCCGTCGCCCGTGGCCGCAATGCGCGCCTGCGGCGGCGGGGCCCAGTCGATTAGGGCCTGAAGGATTTCCTGCACGCCAAAATTGTTGATTCCAGAGCCGAAAAACACCGGGCTTTGCTGTCCGGCGAGGAAGTCGGCTTGGTCGAACGGCGGCGAGGCGTCGTGCAACAGGGCAACATCTTCGCGCACCTTGGCGATTTCGCCGGGATAGCGACGATCGAGTTCGGGGTTGTCGAGTCCCGCGATCACGTCGGCCTCGCTGCGGTGTTCCTCCCCAGCGGCGAAAGCCAGCATGCGCCCGGTGAGCAGGTGATAGACACCGCGAAACGCTTTGCCCATGCCGATTGGCCAGGTGACGGGCGCGCAGGCGATCTTGAGCACGTCCTCGATTTCGGCCAGGAGGTCGAAGGGTTCGCGCACTTCCCGGTCGAGCTTGTTGATGAAGGTGATAATCGGCGTATTGCGCAGGCGGCAGACTTCGAGCAGTTTAATCGTTTGCGCCTCGACCCCCTTGGCGGCGTCGATCACCATCACCGCAGCGTCGACGGCGGTGAGCACGCGGTAGGTATCCTCGGAAAAGTCTTCGTGGCCAGGGGTGTCGAGCAGGTTGATCGTGTGTCCAAGATACTCGAATTGCATCACCGAACTGGTCACGGAGATACCGCGCTGCTTTTCCACCTCCATCCAGTCGGAGGTCGCGTGGCGCGCGGATTTCCTCGCCTTGACCGTGCCCGCGAGCTGGATTGCGCCGCCAAAGAGCAACAGCTTTTCGGTCAGCGTGGTCTTGCCGGCGTCGGGGTGGGAAATAATGGCAAAAGTGCGGCGGCGTTCAACGTCGCGCAGGAGTTCGGGGGGGTAAGGAGTCGTCAAGGAAGAAACCTGAATTTGAAAACGGAGAGGCTTGGGTCAAGGGAGGGGATTCTAGCAAGCAATGAGGGCTTGGCCTCACTACCGGCCCCGCAGCGTCCATGCTTCCACGTTCAGCGCCAAGGCGAACTTTGACCTTGCCCCCAGCAGAAATTTCAGCATCGGTCGGTTTGGGCTTGAATTCAGAAATCGCCCAGGTTTCCAGCCAGAAAAACAAAACCCCCGAAAAATCGGGGGTTCGTCAGCAGTCTGAAACAGCCCCACTCCCGTGGGGCCGTTTCATAGGCCGAAGCCTCGGAACAACGAGGGGCGAAATTACATCCCCATGTCGCCCATGCCACCCATACCGCCCATGCCACCCATCGGGGGCATGGCAGGTTTGTCTTCGGGCAGCTCGGCGACTACTGCGTCGGTGGTGAGGATCAGGCCAGCAACGGAAGCCGCGTTTTGCAGCGCGGTGCGCGTCACCTTGGTCGGGTCGAGTACGCCCTGATCGACCAGGTCGCCGTATTCGCCAGTCGCTGCGTTGTAGCCGTAGTTGCCCTGGCCTTCGACAACCCTGTTGACCACCACTGAAGGTTCTTCGCCCGCGTTGGCGACGATTTCACGCAACGGTTGCTCCAGCGCGCGCAGCACAATTTTCACGCCTGCGTCCTGGTCGGGATTGTCGCCCTTCAACTTGGTGATCTGGGCGCGGGCACGCAGCAGCGCCACGCCGCCGCCAGGGACAATGCCTTCTTCCACCGCAGCGCGGGTGGCGTGCAGCGCATCTTCGACACGCGCCTTCTTTTCCTTCATTTCGACTTCGGTCGCCGCGCCCACCTTGATGACGGCCACGCCGCCAGCGAGCTTGGCGACTCGTTCTTGCAGCTTCTCACGGTCGTAGTCGGAAGTGGCTTCTTCGATCTGGACGCGGATTTGCTTGACACGGGCTTCGATGCGGGCGGCTTCACCGGCGCCGTCGATGATGATGGTGTTTTCCTTGCCGATCTCGATGCGCTTGGCTTGGCCGAGATCTTGCAGACCGGCCTTTTCCAGCGTGAGACCGACTTCCTCGGCGACCACCTGACCGCCGGTGAGCACGGCGATGTCTTCGAGCATGGCCTTGCGGCGATCGCCGAAACCAGGCGCCTTGACCGCAGCAGTCTTGAGAATGCCGCGAATGTTGTTCACCACCAGGGTGGCGAGCGCTTCGCCTTCGACGTCCTCGGCGATGATCAGCAGCGGACGACCCGCCTTGGCAACTTGTTCCAGCACAGGCAGCAGATCACGGATGTTGGAAATTTTCTTGTCGAACAGCAGCACGAACGGGTTGTCGAGCACTGCGACCTGTTTGTCCGGGTTGTTGATGAAGTAGGGCGACAGGTAGCCGCGGTCGAACTGCATGCCTTCGACCACATCGAGTTCGTTGTTCAGGCTCTTGCCGTCCTCGACCGTGATGACGCCTTCTTTGCCTACCTTCTCCATCGCCTGCGCGATGATGGCGCCGACATCGGCGTCGGAGTTGGCGGAAATGGTGCCGACCTGGGCGATTTCCTTGTTGGACTGGCAAGGCTTGGAGATCTTCTTCAGCTCGTCGATGGTGGCGGCGACGGCCTTGTCGATGCCGCGCTTCAGATCCATCGGGTTCAGCCCAGCGGCCACGTACTTCAGGCCCTCGCGCACGATCGACTGCGCCAGCACCGTAGCGGTGGTGGTGCCGTCACCGGCGACATCGGAAGTCTTGGAAGCGACTTCCTTCACCAGTTGCGCGCCCATGTTCTCGAACCTGTCCTTGAGTTCGATTTCCTTGGCGACGGAAACGCCATCCTTCGTCACCGTGGGAGCGCCGAACGAGCGCTCCAGCACGACGTTGCGGCCCTTGGGGCCAAGAGTGACCTTGACCGCGTTAGCGAGGATGTTGACCCCGACCACCACACGTTCGCGGGCGGAATCGCCAAATCTGACTTCTTTAGCTGCCATTGCTGGACTCCAGAAAAATTGGTTGTTGAGTCGTGAAACGAGGCGGAAGACGGCTTACGGCTTACGCCTCAACCACGCCCATGATGTCTTCTTCGCGCATGACGAGCAGTTCGTCGCCATCGACCTTCACGGTCTGGCCGGCGTACTTGCCGAACAGCACGCGGTCGCCGGTCTTGACGGCCATCGGACGAACCTTGCCGTCTTCGAGAATTTTGCCGTTGCCCACGGCCAGCACCTCACCCTGGTCGGGCTTCTCGCCCGCAGAATCCGGAATCACGATACCGCTGGAGGTCTTGCGCTCGGCTTCCAGACGTTTGACGATCACGCGATCGTGCAGGGGACGGATTTTCATTGATGTTGCTCCTCTCTTAGAAGAATCGACAAAGCGGGCCGCGCCCGCCGGAAAAAACCAGCCAGCCATGGGGTACCCTGGCCAGCTGGTTAGCACTCAACTGAGTTGACTGCTAATAATAGGGACGCCCCCAGGCAATTTCAAGGGGCGTGCCAAAGAAATATCGAAATATGCCATTGTGTCAAACAGCGCATGTGACGGGCCAAGGGCTTCCGTAGCGCATCAAGGCGCGCTACATTGTCATTTTCGCTTTTCCCGTCCTGTCAGCAATCCATTTTTACAACCCATTTTTACGATGAATCCTCTTTCCCGGCTTCTCACCTGGATTTCCCCCACCCCCATCGCCCCGGACACTCTGGCGGGTCTGCGGCGCGTGCTGGAAGTCGTCGACAGGGTGCTCGCCATGACTCCCGGCTTTGAGGACAAGCTGAGCGCCCCAGTCGCGCAGGCGCGCGCCTACTGCGCACGCCTTGTCGCCGCGCTGCCGCTGCCCATCGACATCGACCGCCAATGTTTCGCCAGCGCCCCCTTGGTGCACGCCCTGTTCGCCACCGCCGATGATATTGGCGACATGCTGGCCGCCAGCGCCCCCGTGCGCGAGTACCTTGCCGAACCCGCCTCCCGGCGGAGCGACAGCTTTTACGCCCTGATGGCGGCGCGGCGTATGGAAAAGAAAGTGCTCGGCGTCGCCATTCAGGGCAACGTCATCGCCACTGATGTGCCGCAATCGCTGCTTCAGTTCTCCAACCGGATGCTGCTTCTGCCCGCCGTCGACCTCGAAGCGGCGCACGCCGCCCTGCGCGCGGCCTCATTCGACGGCCTGTTGCGCACCTTCGCCGAACACATCGAACAGGCGCGGGAAAACTACAAATCGCTCCTCTCCGAGCGCGAACTGGAACGGGCTCGCCTGCGCAGCCGTCCGGTGGGCGAACGGGCCAGTTTCCCCCCGCGCCACATCGACGCCCTGGACGAACGCCTGCGCCAGCAGT
Organism: Azoarcus sp.; assembly: GCA_031289095.1. GTDB lineage: Bacteria > Pseudomonadota > Gammaproteobacteria > Burkholderiales > Rhodocyclaceae > WRNU01. The sequence continues at coordinate 9,223 of JAITQD010000051.1, read as the reverse complement.
TCGCCTCCCTGCAACCGGACGCGCTCATCGCCGAACTCGCCACTTTCCTCGCGCAGCCGGAAGAAGCCTTGCGCCTCGATCCGGTCGAGCTATGGGTAACGCGCAGCGGCGTGCTCCAAAACGGCGACGGTCACGCCCCGGACGCGGCGCGCATCGACTTCATGGAGCTGACTTCGCGCGACCGCCGCCGCCACATCGTGCTCCCGGTGCGCATACGTTGCGATGAGGCGCGCGAGGCGCTGGAAAAAGCGCGGGAAGCACGCGAAAACATGATGTTGCTGTAAGACGTACCGCATTCCGTATCGGCCAGGCCGCGCTCGCGCCCCTAAAACGCCACCGACACCCCGAAGTGCAGCCGTGGCCGCCTTTCGCCACGCGCCCAGGCCAGATCGACGGCCAGCGGCCCGGCGGGACTGAGCCAGCGCCCGCCGAAGCCGTAACCAGTGTGCGCCCTGAAACTGTCTTTTGAGTCAGCGGCATCGCCCGAGTCGATGAAAAGCGCCAGCCCTGTGGAAGGCTTGATCCAGCGCACAAGTTCCGCGCTGCCAGTGACAAGGTAGCGCCCCCCTACGGTGGCCGTGCCTTCCGTTACGCCCAGGCTGTGATAGGCATAACCGCGCACCGATTGCGTGCCCCCGGCGCGAAACAAAAAATCCTGCGGCACGCCGTCCCGCGTTTCCGCCAGCGTCATGCCGCCTTCGCCGCGCAGGGTGAGGACGTTGCGTTTGCCGAAGGTGAAGTAATGCTGGTAGCGGCCATAGACACGGGTAAAGTTGTGCGCCTGCGCCGACAGGCCGGCACCGCCGCCAAGCTGGACTTCGAGCACATGACCGCGACGCGGATCGAGCACGTTGTCGACCGCGCGCTGCACCCAGCTCCAGTTCATGGTCAAGGTGTTGTAGCTGCTTTTGTCGGCATCGTCGGGGCGGATTTCTTCGCGCTGCACCCGCGTGGCGAGCTGGGTTTCGATATCGTCATGCCGGATGCTGCGGAGCACGCCCACTGCGCCGGTGGAGATTTTGAGTCCTTCCAGGTCGCTGCGGTCGAAGCTCACCCCGGCACTGTCGCGGCGACGGGCCTGTTCCGGCGGCAGGAAAAAATCGGCATAAACGGATTGCCGGCGCTGCTCCAGCCGCAGGCCGCTCGCCAGTTCCCAGCCGCGCCCGAAAAGGTTGACGTGGCGATAGGAAGTCTCCACCCGGTAGCCGGTGTTGCTGGAAAACCCCAACCCGAAGCCGAGCCGTTGCGGTATCGCCTCGGTCACGGCGACGCGAACCGGCACGGCGGCGGCCTTTTGCGGATCGGGGTCGATGCTCACGACCGCCACGGACAATTGCGGCGCAGTCTGCAAGGATTCTTGAAACGCCAGCAAATCTTGCTTTTTATAGGCGCCCCCTTCCCTGAGCGTGTTGTAGCGGGCAATGAAATCCGGCGGCAGATCGTGCAGACCACTGATGTCGAGCGCCCCAAGGTAAAAGGTCGGGCCGCTGTCGATCACTACGTCGAGCCGTACCCTGGCCGCGTCGGAATCCACATCGGCCCGGGTCGACGCAAACTTTGCCGCAGCATAACGTTCGCCGCGCAAGGCGTAGAGCAAGGCTTGTTTGGCGCTCTCCCAATCCGCCTGCCGGAAGGGCGCATCGACCGGCATCGTCCACTCGCTTCGCAGCTTTTCGCGGTATGCCTCGTGCCCATCTGCACCGATTTCGCCCTGAAAGCGGATATCGACCGCCACGATGGTGGCCCTCGCGCCAGGCTCCACGACCAGACGCCATTTCGCGGCATCGGCGCGGTCGATGCGGATCATGGAGGCAAAATAGCCTTCCGTGGCGAGCAGATCGGCTACTTCACGCCGGGTGCGGCGCACCAGCGCGGCGCGATCCGGCCCCGCTGCGGGGATGCTGTCTGCATCCATCCGCAACAGACGGACGTACTGCTTCAGCAACGCCCGCACTTCAGGCGGCGATTCGAGTTCAACCGTGACGCCATCCCCCGCCGTTGCGGACATGCAAAAAAACGGCCCGGCAAAGACGAGCGCCCACAAGCCGGCCCGCCACGACGCCAGACGGGCGCACTGGAGAAAGCTCGTGCGCAAAGTCGGGTTCATGCCCGCCTGCCGGCGGCGCTCAGGCGGCGTCGTGGTAGGACGCGACCCGCTCGACCTCGTTGCGGGAGCCGAGAATGACCGGCACGCGCTGGTGCAGCCGCTGCGGTACGACGTCGAGGATGCGTTCGCGTCCCGTGGTGGCGGCCCCGCCCGCCTGTTCGATCAGCATCGCCATCGGGTTGGCCTCGTACATCAGGCGGAGCTTGCCGCCTTTGTCGCGGCATTTTTCGTCGAGCGGATACATGAAGATGCCGCCGCGCGTCAGCACCCGGTGCACATCCGCCACCATCGAAGCCACCCAGCGCATGTTGAAATCCGCGCCGCGCGGGCCATTTTTACCCTGCTGCAATTCGGTGACGTAGCGCCGTACCGGTTCTTCCCAGAAACGGACGTTGGAGGCGTTGATTGCGTATTCCCGCGTATCGGCGGGGACAGTCATGAACGGATGTGTGTAGACAAAGCCGCCCATCTCACGGTCGAGGGTGAACGCATGCACGCCGTTACCCACGGTCAGCACGAGCTGGGTTGACGGCCCGTAGGTCGCATAGCCAGCGGCCACCTGCTCGCGGCCAGGCTGGAGAAAATCTGCTTCGGTGGGGTCTTTATCCTTTTCCCGTGGATTGCGCAGCACCGAAAAGATGGTGCCGACGGTCACGTTGACATCGATGTTCGAGGAGCCATCCAGCGGGTCGAACAACAACAGGTAGCCCCCTTTGGGATAATCGAATGGAATTTGATGCACGGTCTCGACTTCTTCGGACGCCATCGCCGCCAGGTGCCCGCCCCACTCATTGGCCTGGAGCAGGATTTCGTTGGCGATGACGTCGAGTTTTTTTTGTGTCTCGCCCTGCACGTTTTCGGTGCCCGCCTCGCCGAGCACGCCAGCGAGTGCGCCTTTCGATACTGTGACGCCGATTGCCTTGACCGCGCGGGCGACGACTTCGAGCAACAACCGCAAATCCGGCGACACACGACCAGCGCGCTGCTCGCTGATAAGAAACTGGGTCAGACTGACACGATGCTGCATGGGGGGCTCCCGGAAGCAAGGTTGGAATACAGATATGAATACGGGCGGAATTATCCCGCTTCCGGCGCATGGACGCATCGGGAAGGCCGGGGTTTTCAGGTCAGGAATCGTTGTTCTTGTGTTCCCGCCGCTTTGCCAGACGACGCCGCCAGTCGGCGACGGTCGCACCCTCCGGCGCGCCGCCGAGGTAGGCGGCAAGCACAATGCCGGCATCATCGCTACTCAAGACAGGAGAACGCCGCAGGAACTGTTCAACATCGCGGCAATAATCGTTGCGGCCCAGCCAGACGTGACGCGCTTTCTCAAGGTCGATTAACGCCGCCTCACACCCTTCCCCCGCCGCATGCACGAACACGTGCTCGGGGTAGAGACAACAGTGGATCAACTTGGCCGCATGCAAGCGGCGGATGACCTCGCCACAGGCGGTCAGCATGCGTTCGCGCACGGCCCCGGAAAGGGTGTCCCACTCGCCGAGCCAGTGCGCCATCGACTGCCAGCCGGACAACTCGCGGGTCAGCAGAATCGCGCACGAACCTTTTCCTGGCAAACGGCGCTGGGCAAAAAACGCAATATCCATTGTCGGCACGCCATGAGCGTGCAAGTGGCGGACGTTGCGGAATTCGCGCGCAAAAGTGGGTTCGCCGCATGGATGGGCGAAACTGCGCGTCAGGTGCTTGCACTGGCGCTTGAGGTAATACCCCTGACCATCGAGATCCAGCCGGAAAACCTCGCTCACGCCGCCCCGGTCGATGTTGGGATCATCGACCCTGGCAAGGTTCAGATTCCACAGCGCATCGAAACTGGCGAGACCGTGAGGTTCCAGGAGAGTGCGGTCGGCGGGCGAGAAGAAATCTTCCATCCCAAGAGGCTAGCAAATTTTCAACGCTTTTTTAAGCCATCTGGTGAAATCCACGGCCATGATCCTGCGACACATCGCTTTGCACCGCGCAGGATGACGCCGGGAAAGCGCCCGGTTCATGCGACGGCAATGACGGGCTGGGGTATCATTTCCGCCCCGGACACTCTCGCGCCCGGCTTCCGCCAACAACCCAACACCCATGCACGCAATGGTTCTGGGCGCCGGCATCACCGGCGTCACCACCGCCTGGTATCTGCGCCGGGCCGGCTTCGAGGTCAGCGTGATCGACCGTCAGAACGCCGCCGGACAGGAAACCAGTTTCGCCAACGGCGGCCAGATATCGGTCAGCCATCCGGAACCCTGGGCCAATCCCGCCGCGCCACTCGTTGCCCTGCGCTGGCTCGGTCGCGCTGACGCGCCCCTGCGCCTGCGTCCACGCATCGACCCCGCGCAGTGGCAATGGATGTCTGGCTTTCTGCGCGAATGCCTGCCCTGGCGCAGCCGCCGCAACACCGCCGCCATCGCCACACTCGCCGTCCATAGCCTCACTGAACTGCGACGGCTGCGGAAAGCCGCCGGCATCGCCAACGCTTACGACGCGCGGGCGCGTGGCATCCTGCATCTGTTCTTCGAGACGCAGCAATTCGCGCACGCCCGGGAGCGCATGGCGGCGCTGGCCCCGTTCGGCATCGAACTGCGAGCCTGCGACGCCGAACGATGCGTCGAAACCGAACCGGCGCTCGCCACGCTCGCGCCCCGGCTGGCCGGCGGCCTGTACGCGCCCGGCGATGAATCGGGCGACGCGATGCGCTTCAGCCAAGCGTTGGCCGACGTCCTCACCGGCGAGGGCGTGCGTTTCCACTACGGCACGACCATCGAACGCCTGTCCGCCAGCGACGGGCGCATCGTCGGCGTCGAAGTCCGCCATGCCGGTGGCGGCGACACACTGCGAGCCGATGCCTACGTCGTCTGCCTCGGCAGTCATGGTCGCCAGTTGCTGCGCCCACTCGGCGAAAAGTTGTCGATCTTCCCGCTAAAGGGTTACTCGATCACCGCCCCGGTGGCCGACACCGCACGCGCGCCGCAAGTCAGCCTGACCGACGAATCGCGCCGCATTGTGTGCTCACGTCTCGGCGAACGCCTGCGCATCGCCGGCACCGCCGAATTGAACGACTATCGTCTCGACATCGACCCGGCGCGCATTGCCGCCATGCTGGAATGGGCTACAACCTGTCTGCCCGGCGCCATCGCGCCCGAACAGACCGTGCCTTGGGCCGGCCTGCGCCCGTCCACGCCGGGCGGTCTGCCCGTCATCGGGCGGCTGCGCCACGAACGGCTCTGGTGCAACACCGGCCACGGCCCGCTTGGCTGGACGCTTTCCTGCGGTTCGGCCTCGGCGCTTGCGGCGCTGATGCGGGGAGACGCACCGGCGGTCGATTTTCCGTTCCGGCGCGGCTGATGCGCCATGACCTGTCACCACGGTTCGTGCAAAATTCCTAAGAGCAGTGTCCGGGCGTTTCATCCCCGCCGTCCATCAGCCCTGGAATACGCTCGACGAAGCGCCGCAGGATCGCGCGGGCATGGGGCGCATCGACCGCCTCGGCATTGTGCGCCGCCGGATTACCCCGCTCCTTTTCCCGCGCCAGAATATCCGCCATGACGTCACCGCTGAATTCCGGGTGGAACTGCGTGCTCCACACCATCGGGCCGTAGCGCAGGATCTGGTGGGGATCGTGCGCAGATCCCGCCAGCACGTCCGCGCCTTTTGGCAACGCCACCACGGTCTGTGAATGGAACAGGTTCGCCGCACAACGCGACGGAACCCCGTCCAGCAACGGCTCCCGCGCCGCGTCAGGATGCAGCGACAGCTCCCGCGTTCCCAGTTCCAGCCCCGCCGGATGATCCTCGACCACGCCGCCCAGCGCATGCGCAAGCAACTGATGGCCGTAGCAAACGCCGAAAACCGGCAATTCCGCATCCAGCGCATCGCGCAGCCACCCGGCGGCGGCTTCGCTCCACGGCAGGCGATCCGTCACCATCGCATCCGACCCCGTCACCAACACGCTGGCGTAGGCGCGGGGATTTTCGGGACGCTCGCCCCGTTCCACATGCACCCGCCGCACCAGATGCCGCGCATCCAGAGCTTCCAGACCGCCTGCACGGACGAACATACAATCGTAATCTCCGTATTTCCGCAGTATCACACTGGAGGCGCTACCGGTCTGCAAAATCAGGATCGGCTTGGCAACCGTCTTTTTCCGCGCATCCAGTCCGCCGATTCCGATGCGCAAGGGCTGCGCGCCGCTGCCTGAAGAAGTCATCATGCCATCTCGTTCTAAAAACGATGTCTATTATACCAAAACATCGTCGCCTCGCACCGATCCACGCCACCGCACCCCGCCGAACCGTTTCAGCCTCGACCAGCCCTGCGAATACGAAAAGACCCCGGCCCGGCAGACAAGAGACGCATCGAGATGAGGGGAGAGCATATGGACAAAAACGCCCGGCGACACCACACGCCGCGCCCGCCACGCCATATCCGGGAAACCAACCATTGCATTGACTGAAAAAATGGCGGATATTACTTTGAACAAAACGGTGTGCTAATGCTACAATACACATTATTAATATATGTATGACATGACCGTCCGTACGCGTGATCACTTTCCCAACAATAGCCGAATGGCGCAAACAATGGCGGCTTCGGTTGTGATTTCAGGTGTTTCGCCTTCCGGTCGGAGGTAATGGCGTGAGTATCTTCGGTCAGATTTTTTCCTTTTTCCGCAGGAAATCCCAGCCCTCGGCGATCGAGGAGGAACTGGAGGAGCGTCGTTTACACCCGCGTGTCAATCCCAAGGAAGACACCCGCATCCTCGTGATCGACGACTCCCCGACGATCCTCACGGCGATGAAGCGCTTCATCGAGTCGGCGCATTGCGTCTTTCTGGGCGCGATCGACGCGAAGATGGGCATGGAAGTCGCCCTCACTCAGAAGCCGGACATGATCTTTCTCGACATCGTCATGCCAGGTATCAACGGTTTCGCGGCCCTGCGAGCCCTGCGCAAGAACGCGCGCACGCGGGACATCCCCATCATCATGATGAGCGGCAACGAGCAAGCCAAGGCGCAGTTCTTCGGCGCCCATATTGGCGCGGACGACTTCATGAAAAAGCCGTTCTCCCGCTTCGAGGTGTTCGCCCACGTCGCGCGCCTGCTCGACGAAGACCGCGTTCCGCGGCGTCCGCCGCTGGATCTACCCTACAACGCCCAGGCCGAGCCGGTTGAGCTGGAATCGCCGGTTGCGCTGGAGTCAACATCGGCCCCTGCCCTGGCGGAATCGCCGGAGCGTAGCGAAGCAGCCGGAAAAGCCCCTCCAAAAAAGGCAGCCGGAAAACCCGTCCCCCCGGCAAAAGCCGTCGAAAACCCAGATCCTGCCGGGGAAACCACTGCCGCCGCACAAAAGGAGGCTCCGCCCAAGCCTGCCAAGGCCCCCAAGAAAGCCAGCACCAAAAAAGTCGAAATCAAGCCCACTGCATCGAAGGCGACGCCCAAAGCGCCTGCCGGGCCAGCCGTGCAGTCGCCACCGCAGTCCGTTGCGCCGGCGTCGGCCCTCGCACCGGCACCGGATCATGTCGACACGGTCGGCATGGAACATAACCAGGCGCCGACGCTCTCCGCCCAGGTAGTTTCCATCACGTCGTCTGCCTTCGCCACGGCTCCGTCCATTTCTCCAGAACTGTTGAGCCGGATCGCGCGCCTGGCGCAGCTTGCCCAGTCCGACCCCGAAGCGCTGAAGACGTTGGTCGTCCTTGCGTCGCAGTTGTGCGCCCAATTCGCGGCAGAAGCCGGACAGACGCAGCCCCCGCCGGGAATAGCGCCTCGTTCGCGGGCGGCCGCAACCGCAAACTGAAGCTGGAAAACGTCTCCCCGTTGTGCAGCCGTTCCAATATGGACGCGATAGAATGAAACCACGGTTCCTCCTCGCGGCGGAATCGCGCCATTCAAGACCGTGAGCTTTCGGAATCTGGAGAAACACATGAAACTCACCAGCAACAGCTTCGCCGACGGACAGAAAATTCCGGGCGAATTCGCTTTCGCCGTGCCTGATGCGGCTCACCACGTCAGTCTGGGCAAGAACCGCAATCCCCACCTCGCCTGGATCGACGTTCCCGAAGGCGTAAAAAGTTTCGCCGTGATTTGCCACGATCCAGACACCCCCAGCCAGGGCGACGATGTCAACCAGGAAGGGCGCAGTGTTCCCGCCAGTCTGCCGCGAGTGGATTTTTTCCACTGGGTACTGGTGGATTTGCCCGCCGGTCTGCGGGAAATCGCCGCCAGCGAGTTCTCGCACGAAGTCACGCCGCGCGGCAAATCCGGCCCTACCGCGCCCCATGGCGCGCGCCGCGGCATCAACGACTACACCAACTGGTTCGCCAGCGACAACGACATGCGCGGCGACTATTACGGTTATGACGGCCCTTGTCCGCCGTGGAACGACGAATTGCCGCATCGCTACGTGTTCACGCTCTACGCACTGGACGTGGAGCATCTTCCAATCGAAGGGCGCTTCGACGGCGCGGACGTCCGCGCCGCCCTCCAAGGGCACATCCTGGCTGAAGCCAGCCTCACTGGCATTTACAGTCTGAATCCTGCCGTAACGTGAAACGAACAAGCGTTTCTGGACGAAAGCCATAGCGGGGCGGAGCGATCCGCTCCGTTATTTTGTCAACACAACCCCTGTTCATATCCATTTCCATTTTGGCCATTTCCCTGTTTTCATTCAATCCAGGAAACTTCATACGCGCAATGACGAACGAAAAAACGAAACGATGAACGGGATTTTATGAAATATTATTGAATATTCACAATACAGGATTTCATTTCGAACAAGTTTTATAACCCCGGCTGCATGGCATGTCCGGTCAGTCCGCGATGCGCCGCCCGCGCACCGCAATGAGAACGGCCAGTGCGACACAAGCGGCGACGAGCGCAAACGTGTCTCCCCAGCGCGCATAAGGCGTACTGCCCCGGTAGGCCGGCACGGCAACTTCCAGCACCCCGCGCGAAAACGCGGGCAGCACCGCCGGCACGGAGCCATCGGGGAGCACGAGTGCGGTCATGCCGGTATTGGTGGAGCGCAACATCGGACGACCGCTTTCCAGGGCGCGGACGCGGGCGATTTGCAGATGTTGCGGCTGGGCGAAGGAATCGCCGTACCAGGCCAGATTCG
>JAITQD010000006.1 GCA_031289095.1 Azoarcus sp. | reverse complement strand
GCCGACGGAACCCAGGGCGTGATCATCAATGATGCACACGCCATTGAAAGATTCCGCATCGGCAGTGTTGACATGACGCTGGACGAAGTGCTGGCGCTGGATGATGGAAGCGGCGATATCCCAGGCGGTGGACACGGTGGCGGCGGGGAAAACCATGCGCCCCTGTTTGCGGGAACGCTGGGCGAGCTGACGGCCAGCAAGGGGGCGTTGTTCAATTGGCGGCTTGAACGCGATCTGTTTGTCGATCCGGATGGCGACCCTTTGCATTACACCGTGACGCAGGCCGACGGTAGCCCGCTGCCGGACTGGCTGGTCTTCAATGGTGTGACCCGAACCCTGTTCGGTACGCCGAAGCGGGACGATATCGGTGAACTCACGCTCAAAGTGACCGCCACCGACCCGGCGGGGCTCTCCGCCAGCCAGACGTTCAGCCTGAAAGTGGAAACCGGCATCTACGTCTATGACAAAGGTGATGGGGAAATAACCATTCGGGGCGTTTCAGTCCTCGACGGCGAAGGCAACCCCCTCAGCGACGATATCCTCCGGTTCGGCGAGGGCATTCAGCCGGAGGATATCCGACTGGGTATCAAGAACGGCGCGCTCATTGTGTATGTCGGTGACGACGAAGGGGGCGGCGAGCATTTGCTTTACACCGAAAGCAGCGGCAGGGATGCTGTGCGTTTTGCCAACGTCATGCGTGAGGATATCTTTCTTTCTCCTGTTGGACGCTTTGAATTCGCGGATGGCTCGGTATTGAGCTATACCCAGTTGCTGGAAAGAGGTTTCGACCTTGTGGGCGGCGAAGGCGGCGATATTCTGAGAGGCCCCGACGTCGAGAGCCGCTTCCAGGGGGGCGGTGGCGCAGATCTTCTGGTGGGCGGACAGGCGAACGATACTTATTATTTCAACCTGGGCGATGGGCAGGACACGCTTGTGGATGCGGGCGGCGTCAATACCGTCGTTTTGGGCGAAGGCTTGAACCTGGCCGACATGACCGTGACGCAAAGTATCGGCGTAGACGGTGCGCAATATCTGGATATCGACTTCGCCGGCGGGGATCGCCTGAGCCTGGATAACGGCGCGTTGGGCGTTTTCGCCAGTTTGCGTTTTGCCGACGGTCAGGAACTCGGCTATACCGACCTGCTGGCGCAGTTGCCGGAAATTTTCACTGCGGGCGGTGACGGAAACGACATCCTGTTGGGCGGCGACGGCAACGACGTTCTCATGGGCGGCGAGGGGGACGATCTGATCCTGGCGGGTGCGGGGGCGGATGAGTTGTATGGCGATGAGGGTAACGACACGCTCAATGGCGGCAGCGGGGTTGATACCTATCACCTGAGCTTTGGCATGGGATGGGACGCCATTGTCGAAGACGGTGCAGAAATGAGCATTCTGCAACTCGATGGGCTGACGCCGGAGGATCTGGGTTGGCGGCGCGACGGCGACGATCTTGTGTTGGTGTTGTGTGATGAGTCCGGTGGTGCGCGCCTGAAGGATTATTACCAACAGCCCGCAGGGCGTTGGACGCTACAGGATGGCATGGGGAATACCCTTTCCGTGGAAGATTTTCTGGCGGGCGTCAAGCCGCAGGAAACGCCTGCGGGGAGCATTGAGGAGCTTTGGGAACTGGCCCGCAAACGGATCGAGGTGAGTTGCAAGACTGATCTGCTCAAGGAGGGTTACAGGGTTGGGCCGGATGGTGCAATGCACCGTTACAGCACCGTGGTTAATGACTATGGCGATAGTGGTGTTCAAACGATCAATGACCATTACGCCGCCGATTTTGGGTGGGAGCCTCTGTCTGCCGAGTCCGGAGAACAGCACGAGTTCTGGATTGCGTCGTCTTCGACGTTGGATCTGGTTGCCCATGACAGGACGGAAGAAACGGGGTGGATTTCTCAGTCGAGATATGAAAATCGTGTTGTCAGCAGTACGGATGGCAGCCATGAAATGAGTGTTGTATATTTCGACCAGTCCAACCAAAACCGGACAATTGGCTGTGCAGTGCCGCGGGGTGCTTCTGTCTCGTTTATCTTCGACGCAAACGGTTACGCGATCGGCTATCTCATTACGCATCCTGTGGTCTATTACGAGAGGGTGGAGGTCAACGTCACCATTCCCGTCACCATCGCAAAAGACACCTACGAATATGCCTATCACACGACTGTGCCCGAACTTGTCGCCAGCGATGGAAATGATGTCATTCACGGCAGTGGTTATGGCCTGATCGATGCCGGCGCTGGCGATGACGTGATCGCTATAGACGATTGGTACAACGAGAACTGTTTGCAGAAGCCGGGAATGTTGCTTTACGGCGGTGCTGGCAATGATCGAATCCACGGTGGGACATACGCTGATACGTTGGTGGGCGGCAGTGGGGACGATTTCCTGAACGGCGGATATGGCGGCGATACCTACGTCATTTTTCCGGAGACGGGAACCGACATCATCATGGACGCCCCCAGTGACCTTTTTGTGGACACCAGTACCGACACGGTGGTTTTGCCTGCCGGCGTGGATCGGAGCAATCTGGTGCTGGGTTGGGGAGAAGTGCTGGCTGAGAACCTCAGCATGCATCCTTTGGCGGGATGGGGCATTGTCCCTTTTACGCATCCTGCCCGAACCGTTTATGTGACCCTGGACATCTCCTGCGAAGGTGGGGAGCGGGTGCGTATCGTCATGCCGCACAGCGGCGACACGCAGGGCAGCGGTATCGAGCAGATCCGGTTCGCGGATGGCTCGGTTTTATCCATGCAGGCGCTGATTGCCCTGGCGCCGCCCGCGCCGGATTTTGATGTGCATCAGGGCGATAACGTGCTGGAAAATATCCCGGCTGATCCATGGGACGGCATGAGACTGGCTGGATTCGGTGGCAACGACACGATTCGTGGTCAAGGCTGGCTCGATGGCGGCGATGGCGACGATATTTTGCAAGTCGTTGAAGACGGTCTGGAAAGTTCCAGCGTCCTGAGTGGCGGAAAAGGTTCCGATCAATTGTACGGCGGCGACGGCAACGACCTGCTCGGCGCTTCTTGCGCGGATTATTGGAGCACAGGCAATCTCTACGTGGGCGGTAAAGGAAACGACGCTCTTTTCGGCACCCAGGGGAGCGATGTCTATATTTTCAACCAGGGAGATGGCAGGGACGCCATTGGTGATTTGTATCACAAAGGGATGAAATATGATTTTTGGGATTACAGCCTGAGTTACGAACCTCCTTATTCCCTGTTCTGGGAAGAGGTGTTCGGCGGTACGGGATATGGTTCGGTCGGCCCCGCTAATTTTTTGTATTTCGACGAAAACAATGTCGCTGGCCTTGTATCGACGCCTTTATTTGATGATGTCATTAACGCTTTTATCACCGACATCGGCATGCCGCACTATATCGCGGAGAGGCTGTGGAGCAACAGAGATGCTATTGGGTCTTATGATGGATCCATTCCAACATATGATGTAATCATTGATGAACCCCTCTACACCGGCGGAGACACCTTGCGTTTTGGTGAAGGCATCCTGCCTTCCGAACTCCATTTCGGGTACGAAGGAGCCGATCTCCTGCTGCGCATCGGTGACGATGGTGCAGATGAAGTGCGGTTTCTGGACTGGTTCCTCCACGACGCCAAGCCTCTTGAAAAAATTGAGTTCGCCAATGGGGTGGTCTGGGATTTGGACATGCTGCAAACGCGGATACTGGCGCATGCTCCTTATCCAGTTGCGCTTCCGGCGGATCAAACGGCGACCCGGGGCGAATCTTTTACGTATTCCCTTGCCGCGCCCCTGTTCCTTGACGTCGATGGCGACGATCTGACGCTGCTCGTTACCCAGGCCGATGGCAGTCCATTGCCCAATTGGCTGGCTTTTGACCCCGATACCCTCACGCTCGCGGGAACGGCAACGGAAGGTGACGTGGGCAATCTGGCATTGCGCGTGACCGCGACCGATCCGGCAGGGTTGAGCGCGAGCCTGGGTTTCAGCCTCGCGGTCGAATCTGCTTACCACCTTATCTCCGGTACGGCTGCGGCCAACGTGTTGACCGGTACGGCGGGGGCGGATCGCATCCTGGGGCTGGGCGGCAATGACACGCTGTCTGGCCGTGCCGGGGATGACCGGCTCGAAGGCGGTGAAGGAAACGACACGCTTCGTGGCGAAGCGGGCAATGACCGTTTATTGGGCGGGCAGGGCACCGATACGCTTTACGGCGGTGCAGGCGATGACTGGCTCGAAGGCGGCGATGGCGACGATACTCTGCGTGGCGAAGCGGGCAATGACCGTTTGTTGGGCGAGCAGGGCAACGACACGCTTTACGGCGGTGCAGGCGATGACTGGCTTGAAGGCGGTGACGGTGGCGATACCCTGCGTGGCGAAGCGGGTAACGATCGCCTGTCGGGCGACCAAGGCGCCGATACGCTTTACGGCGGTGCAGGCGATGATCGGCTCGAAGGCGGCGATGGCGACGATACGCTTCGTGGCGAAGCGGGCAACGATCTGCTGCGGGGCGGGTTGGGGAACGATACGTTGGAAGGCGGGGCGGGGAACGATATTTACGTCCTGCGCCTGGGCGATGGGCAAGACACGATCAACAATTCCGATGCGGCCCGCGCCGTCGATACTTTGCGCTTTGAAGACATTGCCGCCGATCAGCTCACGGGGGTGTTCCGGCTCGGCAGTGATCTGGTGTTGACGTATGGGGAAGGCGACAGTGTGACGTTACGCAATCACTACACGGGTACCGGCAACCAGATCGAGCGTATTGAGTTCACCAATGTGGCGTTGAGCCTGTCTGAGTTCAATGCGCGTTATCCGGTGCAACTCACGGCAAATGCCGATAGCTTGACCTTTACTGCGGTGGATGAAACCGTGCTGGGGTTGGGGGGGAACGACCGCATCTATGGCGGCGCGGGCAATGACCGGCTCGAAGGCGGCGAGGGCAATGACACGCTCTACGGCGATGCGGGCAATGACCGTCTGTTGGGCGACCAGGGCAACGACACGCTTTACGGTGCTGCGGGCGATGATTGGCTTGAAGGCGGTGAAGGCGACGACACGCTTCGTGGCGAAGCGGGTAATGACCGTCTGCTGGGCGAGCAGGGCAACGATACGCTTTACGGCGGTGCAGGCGATGACTGGCTTGAAGGCGGTGAAGGTGGCGATACCCTGCGTGGCGACGCGGGCAACGATTTTCTGCTGGGCGGCGCAGGCAACGACACTCTTTATGGCGCTGCGGGGGACGATACCTTGCAGGGAGGAGAAGGTGTCGACCGACTGGAAGGCGGGGCGGGGAACGACACTTATCTTTTTGGACGGGGCGATGGGCAGGATACGCTCCTCGACAGCGGCGGCAGCGACCGACTGTTGTTTGGGGAAGGTATCGACTTCGAGCAGATCTGGTTCAGGAAAGTGGGCAACAATCTGGAAATCAGCGTGATCGGCACCGAAGACAAGGTGACGGTGAGCAACTGGTATATCGGTACCGGCTATCGGGTCGAACAGATCCAGGTGGGCGATGCGACGCTTGCCGGTGCGGGCGTCCAGGCCTTGGCGGATGCGATGAACGGTTATGCGCAACCAGTCGGCGCGATGGAACTGGGGAATGAATATGCTGCGCTGGTCGGCGTCATTCATGACCAGTGGGATGCGGTGTAAAGCAAGGAAAAAGGTGTTGCGAGGCCGGGGCGCGCCCCGGCTCGAAAGCCGGGGGGCTTGTTTCATCTGCTTCAGTTCTTGCCTTTGGCGGAAGCCACCTTGGTGTTGCCGACGGTGATTTGCGGTTTCAGGCGCTCCAGAGACTTCGCGCCGATGCCGGGAACCTTGACCAGATCGTCGACCGAGGCGAACGGGCCGTTCGCTTTGCGGTACTCGATGATGGCCTTGGCCTTGGACTGGCCGATGCCGTTGATCTGCTGCAAGGCGGCGGCGTCGGCTGCGTTGATGTTGACCGGATCCAACGCCCAGACCGCCATCGGACTCAGCGCCAGCGCCACAACCAGGGAACGAAGAAAACGACGCATAATATGACTCCTTGATTAAATGAAGGAGTCATCAATCTACTTGTGCTATGACGGTATGTCAACAGTATTATGCTTTTGATATTATCCGGCGTCATGTAAACTTCGCCGGAAGCCAGCCGCGTTCAACCGATTCCCTGAAACACCAGGCCGGTGTGGTTTCGGTCTTGTAGCTCCAGAAAAACCAGCCGAGGAGCTTTTCAAAGGCGAGAATCTGCGCTGCGGCGTAGCCCCGGCTGGCGATGTCCTGCTGGAAGGCGTCCATCTGTTCGAGGGCGTGGTTGTAAGGCCCCTCGGCCCAGAGCGACACGACCTTGAGGTCGAGTCCCAGGCTCCATTCGCCGCAGATTGCCGGCAGGCCCAGGGCGGCGTTGATCGAGTCGGCTTCGTCGCGCCACTCGCCGCTCGCCTTGTGCATGTGCCCGTAAATGTCGGCGTCGATGTCGCGGCGCTCAAAACACTGATAGCGGTGATAATCGAAGATGACGTTTTGCCATAACGGCGGCTGCATGAAGCCGAGAAATTCGCGGTAGGAACGGAAGCCGTCATGGAACACCACCGCCACCCGCTCGGGCGGGCAATGCTTGCGGATGCGGTCGTAGGCGGCGAGGTAGTAACGTTTGAGGTAATCGGTGGGAACATCCCAGCGCGGCTCGTTGAGCACTTCGATGGCGAAGAGCGCCGGATGGGCGCGGTAGCGTTCGGCCAAGCGTTCGAGCACGGTGAGCGAATGTTCGAGGTATTCTTCCTTCGTGTGCCATTCCACCACGTCTTTGATGCCGCCGTTGTCGAAGCCGTTCTGGCAGCCGGGGGCCGCGTGGAGGTCGATCATGACTTTCAGCCCGAGCTTCGCCGCCCAGTCGAGGGCGCGGTCGAGCACTTCGATGCCGCCGGTGACGAAGGGATGACGGTTGTCGCCGTACTTGGGGTGATAGGGGTAATCGGGGCCGAAAATCCAGTGTCCGACCGGAATGCGCACGGCGTTGAGGCCGCGTTCGGCGATCCAGGCGAAATCCTCGAAGGTGACGAAGCTGTTCCAGTGCGCGCGCAACTTTTCGGTTGCGGCAGCGCCCAGTTCAGCGCACCAGGTGGTTTCGTCTGTGGCTTTCAGTCCCGTGAAAAGGCTTGGCGCCATCCATTTTTCCAGCAACAGCCAGTTGCCGAGATTGACGCCGCGCAGTTTGCCGCCAGGGTTTGCCATTGTTTTGTCCTCCGGGGTTTGCGATGGGTGCGCATCGTCATGGAAACGTTCCATGCCATGATCGAGCGTATTGTGGCGAAGCCGAACCGCTTTGTCCTGTGCGGACTGCATTGCGGCGGGCGCAAGGCGGTATGATGCGCCCGATGATGCGCCCGCTTTTTACTTTCATCCTCCTGTTCTGCCTCGCATCCGCCACGCTCGCGGCCGATTTGCCCGATCTGGGCGACGTGGGCGCGGAGGATTTTTCACCGGCCCAGGAACGCCAGATAGGCGAGGAAATCATGCGCGAGGTACGCGCGGATCCGGCCTGGCTCGACGATCCTGAAATCGAGGAATACATCAACAGCCTGGGGCGGCGGCTGGCGGCGGCGAGCGCCGATCCCGCGCGCGGTTTCGAGTTTTTCGTGGTCAAGGATTCCACGCTCAACGCTTTCGCCCTGCCGGGCGGCAACATCGGCGTGCACTCGGGACTGCTCCTCGCGGCACGGTCGGAATCGGAACTGGCCGGCGTGCTCGGACACGAAATCGGTCATGTCAACCAACGCCACATCGCGCAACTTGTCGGCAAGCAGAAACAGTTGGGCATGCTGATGTTGGCCTCGCTGCTGGCGGCGGTGGCGGCCCATAACTCGCAGGCGGGCGAAGCGGCGCTGGCCGCCGGCACAGCCGGGGCCATGCAGGCGCAATTGGCCTATACGCGCGATTTCGAGCGCGAAGCCGACCGCGCCGGCTTGCAGACCCTGGAAGCGGCCGGGTTCGACGTGCGCGGCATGGCTGGATTTTTCGAGCGCCTGCAACGCGCCTCCCGCCTGTACGAGAACAATGCGCCGGCTTACCTGCGCACTCACCCGCTGACCACCGAGCGCATTGCCGACATGGAAAACCGGGTCATGAACATGCGCTACCGCCAGGTGCCCGACTCGGCGGATTTCCGCTACGTTCAGGCCCGCTTGCGCGTGCAGGCGCTGCCGGCGACCGATGCGGTGCGGACGTTCGCCGGGCTGGTCGCGGACAATCCCGACGATGTGGCGTTGCGATATGGGTTGGTGTTGTCGCAGTTGCGTCTTGGGCGCCTGGACGATGCCGCACAAAGCATCGACGAACTGCGCCGCCGCGCCGCACCGTCGCCTTTTGTCGCCATTCTCGGTGCGGATGTGGCGGTGGCGCGGCGCGATTACGATGTGGCGATCAAGACGCTCCTGGCGGCCAGTCGCAAGTTTCCGGCGAGCATGAGCGTGGTTTATGCCCTCTCCGATGCGCAGATCGCTGGCGGACGCGCCGGAGACGCGGAACAGGGCATGCGCCGCGCGCTCGCCAGTCACGGCGGCGACATCCGTCTGTGGGGGCTTTTGTCGCGCGCCAACGCGGCCTTGGACAGGCGCGCGGCGCAACATCGCGCTCAGGCGGAGGTTTATGCCTTGAAGGGAGCCTACCGCGCCGCCGTTGAGCAACTGGAACTGGCGCGCAAGGCCGGCGACGGCGATTTTTACGAGTTGTCTACAGTCGATGCCCGTCTGCGCGAAATCCGCACCCGGATGTACGATGGGGAAAAGCGGGAATCGGGGCGGAAAAGCGAACGCTGATTTACGGAGAAAGGAATGGAGTTCGACAAGGAAGTGGATGCGCGCGGGCTGAATTGCCCGTTGCCGATCCTGAGGCTCAAGAAGGCTCTAGCCGGTTTGCAGGGCGGGCAGATCGTGCGCGTGCTGACCACCGATCCGGTCTCGGTCAAGGATTTCGAGGCTTTCGTCCGTCAGACGGGGCACGAACTGCTGCGGCGGGAAGAAACGCCGGACAAGGCATTCGAGTTTTTCATCAGGCACAAGTAAGGGTGACGCTCGGCATCGACAGATGGGAAAAAGACCATGGCCTAATTTCATGCTAGCGGGCAAAGACGGCTTGCGGCTTTCTTTGGCGGGCGCCCAAGACAAACTACCGGTGGTGTTCGACGGCACCCGTATTGGTCTGCCTCGGGGCGGTGCGCCCAGTTCCCACATCACACCAGAGCGCAAAGACGAAATTGAGAATCTCTGGGATTGCTATGCACCCAATGTCTCCGTGGTCGAAGACAGTCATGCCGAGTGTTACTGCGGCATCTCTGGTTGCACGGGCAGGGTTTCCGTTTCTGCTTGCCGCGCCGCGTCGGCTTTTGCAATCGTCCAGGCCACCAGTTCGGCGGCGAGCCGGTCGGCGGCGATGCCGAAGGCGGCGACCACCGCCGGAATCGAACTGTCGGCGGCGGTTTCTCTGGCTTCAAATACGCGGCTGGCGACGATGCGGCGGCTGGCGGTGTCGATCAGGCGGGTGTCAAGCCGAATTACCGCCTGCGGAATCCTGACACCCGGGGGGTATTCGCTGTGAAAGGCCCCGAGATCGCTGCCGAGTTCAAAATCGGCGAACGTGCGCATTTCGTCGGTCGACAGGGCGCTCACGCGCGCGTCTGCCCTGAAGGCGTCAAAAAGACGATTGCGCACCAGCAGCGGCGCAGATTCGTACCAGTTCGCGCCTTTATAGACGCTCACCCGGTTCGGTTCCGGAACGACGAGGATGCGTTGCCCGACCAGTTGTCCGCTCGCGTCCGGGCGCACGAGGCGCAGCGACCAAGTGCGCGGGGTGCCGCTGTCTGTGACCGGGGCGATGGCGGTCGTGGGCAGCAGGTAGACGTCGACGGGCTCGGGCTTGGGCAGCACCGAACAAGCCGCAAGTGCCAGGGCGCACGATATGCCCATGACACTATGGCGGGCGCGCTTGAAAATCATGGCTTGAACTCCCGGGTGGGTTCGCGTCCGAGCAGGTAATCGGCTGGACGTTCTTCGAGACGGTGGGCGATGGTGCGCAGCGACGCCAGTGTTGTGCGCAGTTCGGCGACGGCGGGGCCGAGGTCGGCCAAGGCGCTCAGACTGGCGTTGAGCGGGGCGCGGTTGTCTGCGAGCAGCTTGTCGAGGCTCGTCATCGTGTGTTCGAGCGCGGTCATTGAACGCTGGGCGCTGTCGAAGGCGTTCTTGCCCTGGCCGTCGAGCAGGCGATTGCCGGTCTGCACCAGTTGCACCGCCTCGGTGAGCACCGCGTTGACTTGCGCGCTGGCGCGCGCGAGCTGGTTCAGAGTCTGACGCACGTCCTCGCGTTCGGCGGCGAGTGCGGCAGTGGTGTGTTCGAGGTTTTCCAGGGTGCGATTGACGTTGGCGAGATTGTGCTCAGAGAGCAGGGCCTGAACCTGGGTCAGCACGGCATTGGCGTTGAAAATCACGTCCTCGCTGCCGTTGAGCAACTTGCTGAATGAGGACGGTTCGGTGGGAATCACCGGGATTTCACCGGTACGCGGGGTCAGCGGCGCGCCGCTGCCAGCGCTGAGACGGATCGTCGACAGGCCGGTGATGCTGGCCGTGTTCAGGCGGGCGAGCGTGTCGCTGTAGATCGGCACACTGGCATCGACGCGGACGCGAGCACGCACCCGGCGCGGATCGGCGGGATCGAGGCGCAAGTCGGCGACGGTGCCGATCCGGATGCCCTTGAACTCGACCGCACTCCCCTTGGAAAGGCCGGAAACGGCTTCATCGAACAATATGTCGTAAGTCTCGTAATGAGTGTCGTTGCCGACTTGACTCATCCACAAGGCGAAGGCGAGCGCGGCGCCGATGGCGAGGACGGTGAAGAGTCCGATCAGCAGGTGATGTGCGCGGGTTTCCATTTTTCGGGGGGCTCCTTCACCGTTCTCGGGCGTGCGCCGCCGTCAGGGCGGCGCGGCCACGTGGGCCGTGGAAATATTCGCGTATCCAGGCGTCGTCGGCGGCGGCGACCACCGCCAGGGTATCGTTTATCAGGACGCGCCTGTTCGCCAGCACCGCGATCCGGTCGGCAATGGTATAGAGGGTATCGAGATCGTGGGTAACGAGGAAGACGGTCAGCCCGAGCGCGTCGCGCAGGGTGAGAATCAACCGGTCGAACGCTGCCGCGCCGACCGGATCGAGTCCGGCGGTGGGTTCGTCGAGAAAGAGAATGTCCGGGTCGAGCGCCAGGGCGCGGGCCAGCGCCGCGCGTTTGATCATGCCGCCGGAGAGTTCGGCGGGCAGCTTGCTGCCCGCGCCCGGCGGCAGGCCGGCGAGTGCAATCTTGAGTGCGGCAAGCTGCGCGGCTTCTTCTTTGGAAAGGCGGGCATGTTCGATCAACGGCAGGGCGACGTTTTCCGTCACGGTGAGCGAGGAAAACAGCGCTCCCTGCTGGAACAGCACGCCAATGCGCCGCTCCAGACTCGCTCGTTCCCCGTCCGTCGGGGTGTAGGGATTCTGGCCGAACAGGCGCACCACGCCCGCCGCTGGCGGGTTGAGGCCGATGATCGTGCGCAACAGCACCGACTTGCCTGTGCCCGAACCACCGACGATGGCGAGCACTTCGCCGCGCCGGACGTCCAGATCCAGCCCGTCATGCACGACCTGCGCGCCGAACTGGTTGCGTACGCCGCGCACCTCGACAATGTTTTCCCCCGGATGCACCGCGCTCACCAACCCATCTCCATGCAGAACATGGCCGCGACGGCGTCGACCACAATCACGGTGAAGATCGACTGCACCACCGCCGAAGTCGTGTGTTCCCCCACCGAACGTGCGCTGCCGCTTACGCGAAAACCCTCAAGGCAGCCGATGGCGCCGATCAGAAAGGCGAAGATCGGCGCCTTGCCGATGCCGACGAGGAAATGGCTCAAACCGATGTCGTTGGCGAGCGTCGACAGGAACATCTCCGGCGTAATGTCGAGTTTCAGCGCGCACACGGCGACGCCCCCTGCGATGCCGCAAAGCATGGCGATAAAAGCGAGAATGGGCAGGGCGAGCATCATTGCCAGTACTCGGGGCAGCACCAGCAGTTCCACGGGGTCGAGACCGAGCACGCGGATAGCGTCGACCTCCTCGTTCACGCGCATCGCGCCGATCTGGGCCGCGAAGGCGCTGGCAGTGCGTCCGGCCACCAGAATGGCGGTGAGCAGCACCCCGAACTCGCGCAAGAAGGAATACGACACCAGGTTGACGGTATAGATGGTCGCCCCGAAGTCGGCGAGCACGGTGGCCCCGAGAAAGGCCACCACCGCGCCGACGAGAAAAGTGAGTAGCGCCACAATGGGTACGGCGTTGAGGCCGATTTCTTCCAGGCTGGCGACGGTTGCGGTCACGCGCCAGCGCCGGGGGCGGCACGCCGTGCGCGCCAGACCGGCGAGGGTGAGGCCGATGAAGCCGAGCAGGGCAATGGTGTGCTCCCTGAAAGCGAGCGTCGCCTTGCCGATGTGAACGAGCACGTCGCCGAAACGGTAGCGTTTTTCCGACGGTGCGGCGGAGGCGGCGAGCGCCGTGGCGACCGCCTCCAGCAGTTCGCGCTGACCGGGCGCGAGTCCGGCGTCGGCAAGCATGCCTGTCAGGCGTTCGACGCCGACCAGCTCGCACAGCAAGCGCGCGCCAGCGGTATCGAGTGCGGTGAGGGCGGAAAAATCCAGGCTCGTTTCCGCGCCGATCCGCATGCCTGGTTCAGCGATCCGGGCGGCGAGGATGCGGTAATGCGCCAGTGTCCACTGTCCGCCAATGCACAGTGTCAGTTGTCCGTGCTGGTCGAGAAGTTCGAGGTGGGCAGGCATGGCGACAGGGCGATTTGTTCTCGGGCAGAGGTAGGGGGTGACAATTTCGCCACGCGGCGGGCGAAACCCGGATATTAGGTCAGACGTGAAATCAAAGGAAGCGATGCTGTTTGGTTTCTGAATGAAAATACTCGTGCCGCGCCTCTGTTTTGCGTTCCCGCTCCCTGATACGGCAGGCGCGGCAGCGGACGGCGGTGGAATCCGGGTCGCCTTGCCTCTGTTCGTACCACCACTTTTGCTGCCACGCTTTCCATATCTCTACTGCGCCGCAATCCTTGCAAATAAAAGGTTTGTCCCGGTAAAAACCCTTCGGGAAATTCCATGAAAGTTTCATGGCCTTCCATCCATCCAACCCTTCAAGATTGAGCGGCGCGTAATCAAGCCCAATATCAGATAGATCACAAGATAGTTTTATTTTTTTGTATAAAATCCTTTACAATCAAACCCTTTTCCTTGCTTGACTCTTCAATGACAACCGCAGAAAGCCAGATCGAGCAGGGTTTGGGGTTATTCCCCTCTGTGGAGGGGGGCAGGCGAAGCCTGACGGGGTGGTAGAACTCCTCACAGAAGAACCTACGCAAGCGAGCCAGCCCTTGTTGCCGTAAGGAAATGAATCATGAAAAAAAACGTCGTCTTCGGCTTTCTCGGCACCAAACTCGACGCGATGGGCGGTCTGGGCAAAAACCCGAAACGTTGGGAAAAATGGCGACCCACGGTCGGCCTGTGCCAACAGCCCGATTTGAATGTGCATCGTTTGGAATTACTGTACCAGCCTGCCGATCGGGCGCTGGCCGGACGTATCGCGGCGGATGTGGCGGAAATTTCGCCCGCCACAAAAGTATGCCTGCTGGAAATGGCCTTGAAAGATCCCTGGGACTTCGAGGAGGTTTTTACCCGCCTGCACGATTTTTCCCGCGATTATGCTTTCGACGTGGAAAAGGAAGAGTATCTCGTCCATATCACCACCGGCACGCACGTCGCACAAATCTGCTGGTTTTTGCTGACCGAGGCGCATTATTTCCCCGCCCGATTGGTACAGACTGCACCACGTCAAAATACGGATCATCCAGAAAATGCAGACGCGGGAAAACTACCCGGCAGCGCCGCCGGAAACATCAGCGTCATTGACCTCGATCTTTCCCGTTACAACCAGATCGCCCAACGTTTTCGCCGCGAACAGGCCGACACCGTCACCCGGTTGAAATCCGGCATTGCGACGCGAAATGCTGCCTTCAACACCATGATCGAACAAATCGAGCGCGTGGCAGGACGCTCCCGTGCGCCAATGCTCCTCACTGGCCCCACCGGCGCGGGCAAATCCTTTTTGGCGCGGCGTATTTTCGAGCTGAAAAAAGAACGCCAACACTTGAGCGGGCGTTTTGTTGAAGTCAATTGCGCCACTTTGCGCGGCGATTCCGCCATGTCGGCGCTCTTTGGACACGTCAAGGGCGCATTTACCGGCGCGCAAAATGAACGCGCGGGATTACTGCGTTCGGCGCATGGCGGCGTGCTCTTTCTCGACGAAATCGGCGAATTGGGGCAGGATGAACAAGCCATGCTGCTGAAAGCTATCGAAGACAAACGCTTTCCGCCCTTCGGCAGTGATAATGAGGTGACGAGCGATTTTCAGCTTATCGCCGGGACGCATCGGGATTTGCGCGGGCGCGTGCGGGAAGGGCGTTTCCGCGCCGACCTCTATGCCCGCATCAATCTATGGACTTTCGCCCTGCCGGGATTGGCGGAACGCGCCGAGGACATCGAACCCAATCTCGAATACGAACTGGAACGCTACGCCCGCGACTACGGCGTACAAGTGCGTTTCAATGTCGAAGCCCGCCGCCGCTATCTCGACTTTGCCACTTCGCCGGGCGCGACCTGGCCGGGCAATTTCCGCGAACTCACTGCCAGCATTACCCGCCTTGCCACCCTTTCCCGTGGCGGACGCATCACGGAAACCGACATCACTGCCGAACTTACCCGCCTGCGCGCCGCCTGGGGCAATGAACAGGGGAATACGGAGGGCGCTGCCACCGACCTCGTAGAAGCCACACTCGGCGCGGAGGCCGCGAATGCTCTCGACATCTTCGACCGTTGCCAACTGGAAACCGTCCTCAAAACATGCCGTTACGCCAACAACCTTTCCGAAGCCGGTCGCCTGCTCTTTGCCCAGTCGCGGCAACAGAAAAAACAGGCAAACGACGCGGACAGGCTGCGGAAATATTTGCTGAGGTTTGGGCTGGATTGGGCGGGGTTGGATGCAGGGACGGCAGAGAAAGCGGTATGAGGACGGATGAGGCAGGCGCATTCAGGACAGGAAAATCATGCAGGAGGATATAAATGGACGCAGACAGTTTGACGCGCCTACCATGCAGGCCCTATCTCCACTGAAATGCGTAACTCTATACGCATATAACCTGCGCCCATTGCGATGACCTTACCCCTTCACGCAGACCACCTGCCGCAAGGTATGCACGATTTCCACGAGCGAGCGTTGCGCGTGCATCACCGCGTCGATGTCCTTGTAGGCCATCGGGATTTCGTCGATTACGGCGGCGTCTTTGCGGCATTCCACGTGCGCGGTGGCGCGTTCCTGGTCTTCCACGGTGAAACGGCGCTTGGCCTCGGTGCGGCTCATGACGCGGCCCGCGCCGTGGCTGCATGAACAAAACGCTTCCTCGTTTCCCAAACCGCGCACGATGTAGCTCTTCGCGCCCATCGAGCCTGGAATGATGCCGAGTTCGCCCTTTTGCGCCGATACCGCGCCTTTCCTCGTCACCAGCACTTCTTCACCGAAATGGGTTTCGCGCTGCACATAATTGTGATGGCAATTCACGGCCTCCACCCCGACAGAGAAGGGCTTTTCGATAATCGTCTGCGCGGCGGCGATCAGGTTTGCCATCATCACGTCGCGGTTCTTGCGCGCGAAATCCTGCGCCCAGCCAACCGCTTCGACATAATCATCGAAATGCGCACTGCCTTCCGCAAAATAGGCCAGATCACGATTGGGCAAATGGATGAAATATTGCTCCATGTCTTTTTTTGCCAGTTCGATAAAGAGTGAACCAATGGCATTACCCACGCCTCGTGAGCCGGAATGCAGCATGAACCACACCCGGTCTTCCTCATCCAGACACACTTCGATGAAATGGTTGCCAGTGCCAAGCGTTCCCAGATGCTTGTGGTTATTGGTGTTCTTGAGACGTGGATATTTTTCCGTGATGCGCTCGAAGCCCGGCAAAAGCAGCGCCCACATGGCATCTACCGAAGCGGGCGCGGTGCCCCACGCGCCGGGATCGCGCCGGGCGCGCGTAATATCTCGCCCATGCGGCACAGTGTGCTCGATCGCAGTGCGCAGACCATGCAGGTTATCCGGCAAGTCGCCAGCGTAGAGTGTGGTGCGCGCCGCCATCATGCCGCAGCCAATATCCACGCCCACGGAGGCCGGAATGATCGCGCCTTTGGTGGGAATCACGCTGCCGATGGTCGAACCTTTGCCCAGATGCACATCCGGCATGACCGCCAGATGACGAAAGATGAAGGGCATTTGCGCGGTGTCGATCAATTGTTGCCGCGCTTCGTCCTCCACGGGTACACCCTGCGTCCACAGTTTGATCGGACGGGCGTTTTCAGGGGCAATGATGTTGTAATCGTGTTCCATTTTTTCCTCTCGACGTTTTGTGCCGCCTTGCTGACGTGAGGCCGGCGCTCCACTTCGCTAATGCAAAAGCTGTGCCAGCTAGAAGTATTTTCTAAGTAATTGAAATAAAAATGATTTTATTTTTTGATAAAAAGGGTGGCGAGAATATTTTATATTTATAGATATGTGTTTATATTTTTTTATAGCCTCTTTGTCTTGAACCATTTATTGATCAGTCACCTGCTGGATAGGGGGAAGCTCATTACTGCGACCATGCGTTCGATAAAGACTCCGCCTGCTTCAGCACCAGATCAATCGCAGCGTCTTCACCGACAGGGGGATATTTCCACTTTTTCAGTGTGCGCCGCACCAGAATCCGTAGCTTTGAACGCACGTTTTCCCGCACCTGCCAATCCACCGTGGTGCTGTTGCGCAGTTTTTCGGTGATCTCGACGGCGATCTTTTTGAGAATCTCGTCGCCCAGTTCACGCACCGCACTTTCATTATTGGCCAGCGCGTCGTAAAAGGCGATTTCATCCGGGTTCAAACCCAGCGCGGCTTCGCGTTCCAGCGTTGCCTGGAAGTCTTTCGCCATCTGGATCAATTCCTCGATGACCTGTGCTGTCTCCACCGCGCGGTTGTGGTACTTGCGCAGCGTTTCCAGCAGGCGGTCGCCATATTTTTTCTCTTGCACGACATTGTTCCGTGCGCGCGCCTTAATCTCGTCGCGCAGCAGTTTTTCCAGCAATTCCACCGCCAGATTGCGCCCCTTCATCTGGCGCACGTCTTCCAGGAATTCGTCCGACAGCAAGCCGATATTGGGCTTATCCAGCCCCGCCAGGGCGAAGATGTCCGCCACGCCGTCGGCGACGATGGCGTTATCCAGAATCTGCTTGAGCGCGCTGTTCTTGTCCGCGTCGGAACGCTTGCGATCTACCGTGGTGAACTTGACGATGATGGCCTTGATGGCGGCGAAGAACGCAATCTCCGTGCGTAGCGCGGCGGCTTCGTCCAGCGTGCCGCACAGAGAAAAAGCTTTGCTGACCGCCAGTATGGCGTCGATAAAACGCTGTTTGCCGTCTTTCAACCCCAGGAGATGGTTTGCCACCGGCGCCAGCAGTTTCATGGCGTCGGTGGCAAAGCCGCTGTAATCGAAGCCGTGCATCAGCCCGCGCACGATGTCCAGCTTCTCCAGCAGCACCGCCAGGGCTTCGGCAGCGTTGTGGGCCGGATCGCCCTTGCCCATGGACTCGGTGTAGGTCTTGAGCGCCGCTTTCAGTTCATTGGCGATGCCGATGTAATCCACCACCAGCCCGCCGGGCTTGTTGCGGAACACCCGGTTGACGCGGGCAATGGCCTGCATCAGGTTGTGGCCCTTCATGGGCTTGTCCACATACATGGTGTGGCAGCAGGGCGCGTCGAAGCCGGTCAGCCACATATCGCGCACGATCACCAGTTGCAGCGGATTCGCCGGGTCCTTGAAGCGTTTTTCCAGGCGTTTTTTGACCTGCGGGCTGTGCAGGTGCGGCTGCAACAGAGGCTTGTCCGCCGCCGAGCCAGTCATGACCACCTTGATGACGCCTTTTTCCGGGTCGTCGTCATGCCAGTCCGGGCGAAGAACCACGATGGCCTTGTACAGCTCTGCGCAAATATCGCGGCTCATGCAGACGATCATCGCCTTGCCTTCCAGCGTGGCCGTGCGCGTCTCGAAGTGCTGCACCAGGTCGGCCGCCACCTGTTCCAGACGCGGCTGCGCGCCCACCAGTTTGGTTAGTGCAGCCCAGTCGCCTTTGGTCTTCTCACGCGCCGCGATGTCCTCTTCGTCCTCAATGACTTCGTCCACCTGTTCGTTCAGCGCGTCGATCCCGGCCTGGTTGACATCCAGTCTGGCCAGACGGCTTTCATAGAAGATCGGCACCGTCGCACCATCGTCCACCGCATCCTGGATGTCGTAGATGCTGACGTAGTCGCCGAACACCGCCCGTGTATCCTTGTCTTCCAGTGCGATGGGCGTACCGGTGAAACCAATGAAGGTGGCGTTCTTCAGCGCATCGCGCAGGTGCTTGGCATAACCGAACACGTATTTGCCGGTACGGGTGTCCAGATGTCCTTTCATGCCGTACTGGCTGCGGTGCGCTTCGTCGGAAATCACCACGATATTGCTGCGATCCGACAGTAGCGGATGTCGTTCCTCGTTATCCAGTAACGCGAACTTCTGCACCGTCGTGAAAATGATGCCGCCCGCCTCGCGCGAAGTCAGCATCGTGCGCAGTTCTTCACGGCTGCCTGCCTGCACGGGCGTTTGCCGGAGCAGGTCTTCGGCGGCGCAGAAGGTGGCATATAACTGCCCATCCAGGTCGTTGCGGTCGGTGACGACCACCAGCGTCGGATTTTTCATCTCCGGCTGTTGCAGCAGCTTGCCCGCGTAGCACGCCATCGTGATGCTTTTGCCCGATCCTTGCGTATGCCACACCACGCCTGCCTTGCGGCTGCCGGGCGGTACCTTCTTGCCATAGGTGGCGCGTGGTTCCTGGACTTCCAGTCGCTTCTCCGGCGGATGACTCGCCGCGATCACCGTGGCCTTCACCGCCTCGCGCACGGCATGGAACTGGTGGTATCCGGCAATTTTCTTGATGATATGGTCGCCGTCCTGCTCAAACAACACGAAGTGACGCGCATAGTCGAGGAACAATTCGGGCGCGAAAAAACCACGCACCAGCGTCTCCAGCTCGAACGCCAGACACGGGCGGTCGTCTTCATTGGCGACCGCGCGCCACGGCAACATGCGTTCCTGATTCGCGGTCAGGGAACCGACCCGCGCCGTGAGGCCGTCGCTGATTACAACCGCCACGTTGGTATTGAACAGATCGCCGATCTCGTCCTTGTAGGTCTGGATCTGGTTGAACGCGTCCCAGATGTCCGTCTGCGCGTTGGCGGGATTCTTCAACTCGATCACCGCCAATGGCAAGCCATTGACGAAAGCCACGAGATCCGGGCGGCGCGGCTGTTTCGTCCCGGTTATCGTGAACTGATTAACCAGCAGGAAATCGTTATTACGTGGCTCGGCGAAGTCGATCAGGTTGACCAGGTCGCTACGCTTTTCATCACCCACAGAAAACTCAACCGGAATGCCGGACAGCAACAGTCGATGTATGCGGCGGTTGCGGGCGATCAGGTGTGGCTCGCTCACCGTCAGCAACTCATGCGCCGCCTGTTCCAGCGCGGCGGCGGGGATATGCGGATTGATGCGCGACAGCGCGGTGAGCAAGCGTTCGCGCAGCACCACCTGGCGGTAATCGGCGCGGGCCGGAACACCGCTATCCGGGGCAATGTCCGGGCCGTGGGCGAACTCCCAGCCGAGGTCGCGGAACCAGCCAATGCAGAGGTCTTCGAGTTGCTGTTCGTTGATCATGACTCAAGTCTCTGCATCAGAAGCATTTTGCGGGTTGGTTGCGTAAGCCTGCCGTTCGTGTGTCGGGGTTGCCGGAAATGCCAGGTTCAGGGCTCGCGCCCGCACCATGGGCGAGAGGTAATCATTTCGCAGCTGATACTCGCGGGCCGCAATATCGGACCGAATACGTCGTCCGGTGTGGGCATATTCTGCCCGGGCAAAAAATAAACCGCGCCGCGCCCGCTGCCCGTCGAGTTCAGCATCCCTCGCTGGGTAAGGTGCTGGAGTGTGCGCGTCAACTCAACCGGATGTGTGGAAGACACCGTACACAGACGGGCATGGTTGACCGTGCCTTCGCTGGCAGACAACGCCAACGCGACACGCTTCTCATCTTTGAGTTGGTCGAA
Source organism: Azoarcus sp. (assembly GCA_031289095.1). GTDB lineage: Bacteria > Pseudomonadota > Gammaproteobacteria > Burkholderiales > Rhodocyclaceae > WRNU01. The sequence continues at coordinate 7,688 of JAITQD010000006.1, read as the reverse complement.
ATCTGCGCCAAAGCGTGTCCGCAAACCTGTGATGACGGCAGGCGGGAACAGATCGATCATCCGCAACGCCAGCAAGGTCTGGTTGTACGGGATGGATGATTCGTACAGATGGGGCGGGTTCCAATGCTGCGAACGCCACCCCTGGAAGATTCGGGGAATGCCGGTGCCTGCCTGCTCACCGACACCCACGAAGCGAAACATCTTGTGCAGGTTGCGGTTTCGGCAATCCGGTTCACCACCATGCAGAGCCACCTCTACCGGGATACGCATCAGCCCAGGATTGCGAAAGCCGAACATGTCAGACCGCTTGACCACCAAGACCGACGCCTCAGCCTGTCGTTTCACGGTTTCCATGATCTGCTCCGTAACGGACAGTTCAGTTTTGGGAGGTGCTTCATGCGGACACTTCGATTTCACCTGAAATAAGCTTTGGAAGCAGTAAATTTCGCATTTTTTCAAATGCTTCTGCTTCCGTCTGGAGAGATTTTATTTCACCAAATAACGGCCTGACTATTTGAGTGAATCGATCCGAAATTCTCTTTTTTGGTACGATGATTGTCATCTCGCGAACTGTTTTTGAGTTAACCGCATTCGCGATTGAAGATGTGCTACCGAGAACTGAATAATCGAATTGTTTTAGCAGCAAATACAGGTATTCAGTTGAAATTTCGGAATTATCTCGCAATTTAAAGTGAGCTATTGCCTCATTGGTGACCATAGGGCCATCGGTGATTGCAACTCGTCCAATTGTTAGCTTGAAGCTGAGCAGCACAGTCTTTTCTGGCACAACTTTCACATTAAAGCGGGACACAGCTTCAGCCGTAAGAAATTCCGATGTTTTTTGTTGATAAACACCGACATTACCTAGGTCTCTGATCGAGACCCAAGGCCAGTCTCCCGCCCCTTCAGTGAACCATTGCGGCTCTTTACGCGGCGGAGTTTTACCTATCCCAATTTGTGCGATGGACTCGGCAGTTTTTATAGCCCACCCTTTCGGAATCTCTCCAAATTCCGATTCCTGCATTTCTTCGGGGAACAGCGCGGCGGTGGCGGCGAGTTGGTCGTAGGGTTCGCGAGGCATCTGGTCGAGTTCGGCGTCGGTCTTGCCGCTGATGACGCGCATGCCGGCGCGGAGTGGGTCATGTCCTTGCTCGATAGCGGCGATCTTGGCTTTTACCGGGTCGAAATCGACGAACCAGGATTTGAAAATTGCTTGCGCGATGGTTTCGAGGGTTTGGTTGCTGCGGTGATTGGTGTCGATTTTGTTGTCGAGCGACCCAAGAATTTTAGCAATTGCGACCTGTTTGCTCAGGTTTGGTAGGGGGATCTCAATACCACGTAGCGTACTTAGTGGTTGTCCAATACCAGGAGTACCAACTTGTGATGAGTTCTTAAGAAGTTCATGCCGACCTAAATGTGATTTAAAGAAGTAGTACACATAATTAGGATCAGCCTTACTTGGATCGCATGAGAGCATCATCAAACTAGAGGACATTACGTAACGCGGAAAGTCAGAAGGAACAAGCCCGACTTCTCCGATCGATCCCCGGTGAGGAAATACGAGGTCGTTGGTTTGGACACAGCAATTTACCAGTTCATCGGCTGTTTGCTCCGATACAAAGACCCAGTCACCAGAAAAATATTTCCCACCAGTCAGGTTGGTTCCGCGAATCACAGGAACGCCCGATGGGGTGTAGGCATCGCTCTTCATCCTAGACCCAAACGGACCGATTGCAGTTCTTGATGCGATGTCGGCGACCTTCTTGCTTGCCATACCCCAATCCCGCTTTCCTTGCTCCGCGCTCTGAAATGAAGTTCCTTTTACTACCACCTTATCCCGCTCAATCACCTTCCTGAACGCCTCACTGGTCGTTGCCCAATCGACAATATCCACTTTCCACGGCAAGTCCGATTCGGAAAAATCATCGCTCAGGTCGGCGCTGACGCTCAGTGGCAGCGGTTTGTCGGTCATGATGGCCAGATCAAGATCGGAATATTCCTTGGCTGTCCATTTGGCGCGTGAACCGAACGCCCAGACTGCGTATTGCGGCACGTGCTTTTGCAGAATGGCGTGGACGATCCGCCAGTGATCGGGGCGAATGTCGATTTTCGGAATGGCGGCGTCCTGAGTCATGCCAGCGCATTCCTTAAATGGCTGAACAGTTCATCCGCTTCTTCGAGAAAGGCAGGGATGCCGCCTACGACTTCCAGCGCAACTTCTTCATCGTAGGTGTGGCTGGTCTTGGCGCGCATGTCACGGTACTTTTTCCAGTCCGGCCAACTGCCCAGCAGCAATCCGCGTTCGTTACCTGCGCGAATCAAATCCTGAAAGCCCATGTCGTCAAATTCGGCAGGGTTGGCCGATGTAGCCTCCAAAAAACGCTTGAGCATTTTGTGGCTGATCTCGTAGGTGAACTCGAAACGCTGGATCAGACCATCGCGGATTTGAGTGTCGCTGATGTCTTGCTGGTAGCGGGTCAGTCCTTCCCGCAAACGGGCAATTGCTTTTTCGAGTGGTGTCAAGTCGAGCCGAATGTCACTCATGGTTATCTTCCTGTGTCCTTGGGTTATAACCCAACCCCGCCAGATTCTTCTTGATCTCCACTTCCAGCTTCGCGCTCTCGGCGAACTGTTCTGCCAACTGTGCAGTTAGCCGTTGCATTTTTTCGGCGAACGGTTCGCCGTCGTCCTCCTGCTCAACCGCGCCGACATAACGCCCCGGCGTCAGCACATGCTCGTGCTTGCGTACTTCTTCCAGCTTCGCGGAATGACAGAAGCCCGGCACCTCTTCGTAACCCTCGCCGTGCTGCCACGCATGGAAGGTGTCTGCGATTTTCTGGATGTCTTCTGCGGTGAAGTCGCGCAGCACGCGATCCTTCATATACCCCATCTGGCGCGCGTCGATGAACAGAAACTCGCCGCGCCGGTCGCGCTTCTTCTTGTCCAACGCCAGGCCATTCTGTTTGTCGCGCGTCAGGAACCAGATGCAGGCCGGAATCTGGGTGTTGGTGAACAACTGGCCGGGCAGCGCGACCATACATTCGACATAGCCATCCTCAATCAGCCGTTTGCGGATTTCGCCTTCGTTGTTGGTGTTGGAACTCATCGAGCCGTTGGCCAGCAGCAACGCCATGCTGCCGCCGGGCGACAGGTGATAAAGCATGTGTTGCAGCCAGGCAAAGTTGGCGTTGCCCTGCGGCGGCGTGCCAGCGATCCAGCGCGGGTCGTCCGCGAGTTTCTCGTTCCACCATTCCTTCATGTTGAAGGGCGGGTTGGCCATCACGAAATCGGCGCGCAAATCCGGATGCAGGTCGTTGAGCAACGTGTCCGCCGGGCCTGCGCCGAAGTTGAAGTCAATGCCGCGAATGGCCATGTTCATCGCGGCCAGCCGCCAGGTGGTGGGGTTGCTTTCCTGCCCGTAAACGCTGATCTGCTCGCGCTTGCTGCTGGCGATCTTGCCGCCATGCTGTTCGATGAATTCCTCGCTTTGCACGAAGAAACCGCCGGAACCCATCGCCGGGTCGTACACGCGGCCCTTGAAGGGCTGGAGCGTTTCCACAATCAGGGTGACGATGCTCTTGGGCGTGTAGTACTGGCCGCCCTTTTTGCCTTCGGCCAGGGCGAATTGGCCGAGAAAGTATTCGTAGACGTGACCGAGAATGTCTTTGGATTTCAAATCCAGCGGCTGACCTTTGTACTCGCGGGCAGCGAAGTCGGTATCCGAGAAGTGGTTGATCAGCCCCGCCAGCTTGCTGGAGTCGAGCTGGACGCGGGCGAAATCCTTGTTGAGCACGTTCTTCAGGCGCGAGTTCTCGCGCTCGACGGCTTCCATGGCGTTGTCGATCAGCCAGCCCACCGAGCGCATTTCCTCGGGTTCGTTTCTGCCGGGCTTGTTCCAGGGCAGCGCCGCCTTGGGCGGCAATTGTGCGCAGTCGCGCAGGGTTTGCCAGCGGGCGTCCACCGGCACCCAGAAGACGTTCTTTTCGGTGTAGTAGTCGCGCTCTTCCAGCTCGACGGCGATGTTTTTCTCGTATTCCGGTGTGCCTGCGCCGCCATACTCTTCCGGGGCCATGTAGTAGTCATGCTCCGGATCGGAGAACTGCTCGCGCAATTCCTGCAGGCGTTCCTCAAAGGCATCGGAGATGTATTTCAGGAAAATCAGTCCGAGCACGACGTGTTTGTAAACGGCAGCATCAAGGTTGGCGCGCAGCCTGTCGGCGGCAGTCCAGAGTTTCTTTTCCAGGTCGTTGAAGAACTGTTGTTCGATGGGTTTCATGCGAAATGCTCTAAACGAACATCACAGAAGCCAATGCTTTTATAGTTACGTAACACGACACGGGTAAGAAAAACCGGGGTAGTCATATAGACTCCTGTTGCAATGGTTCAGGTTATGCGACCACTACGCACGCATCAGTTTCCCCAACTGCTCCCGTAATTTTTCCAGCGTCGCTTCTGCTGCCACGAGGCGTTCTTTTTCTTGGGCGACGACGTTGGCCGGGGCGCGGGCGGTGAAGCTTTCGTTTTCCAGTTTGGCTTGGGCCTGCGCGGCTTGTTTTTCTTGTTTGTCGATTTCTTTTTTCAGGCGCTCGGCCTCGGCGGCGCGGTCGATTTCCACGACCAGCATCAGCCGGGTTTCGCCGACGACGGCTACCGGGGCGAGGGCATCGGCGGGGATGTCGTCCGCGTAGCTGATTTCGGAGAGTTTTGCCAACGCTTGCAGGATGGGGGCGAAGGCTCGGATGTCCGCCTGGGTGGAGGCCGCGCCCGCGACGATCAAGGGGGTGCGCACGGCGGGGGAAATGCTCATTTCGCCGCGCAGGTTGCGGCAGGCGGAAACGCAGGTTTTGAGCTGCTCCATTTGGGCTTCGGCGGCGGCGTCGATCCGGGTCAAGTCCGCTTCCGGGTAGGGAGCGAGCATGATGGAGTCATGCTCCTTGCGTTCGACGAGGGGGGCGACGGTCTGCCAGAGTTCTTCAGTGATGAAGGGAATGATGGGGTGGGCGAGGCGCAGCAGGGTTTCCAGGGTGTCGGTCAGGGTGCGGCGGGCGGCAAGGGCGGAGGCCGCGTCGCCATTCATTTCAACTTTGGCGATTTCCAGATACCAGTCGCAGAACTCATCCCAGATGAAGTGATAGAGCGCCAGCGCGAGCAGGTCGAAACGGTAGTCGGTGAAATGCTGCGTGACTTCCGCCGTCAGTTTTTGCAGGCGATGGGTAATCCAGCGGTCTGCGAAAGAGCGCGTCGCTTCACTGGCAAGGGGTTGCGTTAACGCATGGCCTGCTACATTCATCAGCACGAAACGGGTCGCGTTCCAGAGCTTGTTGCAGAAGTTGCGGTAGCCCTCGCAGCGGTTCATGTCGAACTTGATGTCGCGTCCGGGCGAGGCGAGCGAAGCGAAAGTAAAACGCAGCGCGTCCGTGCCGAAGGCGGGAATGCCGTCCGGGAATTCCTTGCGCGTGCGCTTCTCGATTTTGGGCGCATCCTTGGGGTTCATCAGCCCCGTGGTGCGTTTTTTGACGAGATCGTCGATGCCGATGCCGTCGATCAGGTCGATGGGGTCGAGCACGTTGCCCTTGGATTTGCTCATTTTCTGGCCTTCCGCGTCGCGGATGAGACCATGCACGTAGACGTGCCGGAAGGGGATTTTGCCGGTGATGTGTTTTGTCATCATCACCATGCGCGCCACCCAGAAGAAAATGATGTCGAAGCCGGTGACGAGCACTGTGGACGGCAAGTAAAGATCGAGTGCCGGATTGGATTGCTGCGGGTAATCGGGCGTCCAGTCGAGGGTGGAAAACGGCCACAGCGCCGAGGAATACCAAGTGTCGAGCACGTCCGTGTCGCGCGTCAGTTCGCCTGTGCAGCCAGCGGCCTTTGCTTTTTCGCGGGCCTCCGTCTCATTGTGGGCGACAAAAATCTCCCCGTTTTCGCCATACCAGGCGGGAATCTGGTGGCCCCACCACAACTGCCGCGAAATGCACCAGTCCTGGATGTTGTTCAGCCACTGGTTGTAAGTGTTCACCCAGTTTTCCGGGTAAAAGCGAATCTCGCCGTTTGCCACCACGTCCAATGCCTTCTGCGTGATGGACTTGCCATCCGCGCCGGGTCTCGACATGGCGACGAACCACTGGTCGGTGAGCATCGGCTCCAGCACCACGCCAGTGCGGTCGCCGCGCGGCACCTTCAGTTTGTGCTTCTCGACTTTATCCAGCAGACCGAGGGTTTCCAGGTCTTCGACGATGACTTTGCGCGCCGCAAAGCGATCGAGGCCGCGATATTTCTGCGGCGCTTCGTCATTGATGCGGGCGTCCAGATCAAGGATGGAAATCATCGCCAGAGCGTGCCGCTGGCCTACCGCATAGTCATTGAAATCGTGCGCTGGGGTGACTTTTACCACGCCCGTCCCGAAATCCTTATCCACGTAAGCGTCGGCGATGATCGGGATTTCCCGTTCGGTGAGTGGCAGCTTCACCGTTTTGCCAATCAAGTGGCGATAGCGTTCATCTTCGGGATGCACCATGACGGCGGTGTCGCCCAGCATGGTTTCGGGGCGCGTCGTGGCGACCGTCAAAAACCCGCTGCCATCGGCGAGCGGATAGCGGATGTGCCACAAAAAACCGTCTTCCTCTTCGCTTTCCACTTCGAGATCGGAGACAGCGGTCTTGAGCTTCGGATCCCAGTTGACCAGTCGCTTGCCGCGATAGATCAAGCCTTCGTGATAGAGGCGCACGAAGGTTTCGGTGACAATTTTGTTCAGCCCCTCGTCCATCGTGAAGCGTTCGCGCGTCCAGTCGGGGCTGCTGCCCAGGCGGCGCATTTGCCGCGTGATTGCGCCGCCGGAATATTTTTTCCACTCCCAGACTTTTTCCAGGAATTTTTCGCGCCCCAGATCGTGGCGGGAAACGCCCTGGGCATCGAGTTGCCGTTCCACCACAATCTGCGTAGCGATGCCCGCATGGTCGGTGCCCGGCTGCCACAGTGTGTTGTCGCCCCTCATGCGGTGGTAGCGGGTGAGCGCGTCCATCAGCGTCTGGTTGAAGCCGTGCCCCATGTGCAGCGTGCCGGTGACGTTGGGCGGCGGCAGCAGAATGCAGAACGCATTCCCGGTGGGTTTGGACGTATCCAGGCCAACGGCGAAATAATTGCAAGATTCCCATTCGGAATAGAGGCGGGATTCGATCTCCGCCGGCTCGAAGCTTTTGGCCAGTTCCATGGTGTAAGACGCTTTGGATGTAAAACATTGCATTCTACCGTGACGACCATCGGCGAGTATGGCATCATTTCCAGTTATTGCTTTTATGTCGGAGCGGTTTGTCATGAAACACTTTTGCTCTCCCTTTCCCTATATTGCGACTTCGTTTTTGGCCCTGTGCCTCGCAGGCTGCGCCACGGAAAGCCATCGCACGCTGGCCGTCGAGCAGCCCGCCAGCGCGACGGTTCCCTACAACGGTCAGCGTTCGCCCATCGCGGTCGGCAAGTTCGACAACCGTTCCACCTTCATGCGCGGCCTGTTCTCGGATGGTGTGGATCGGCTGGGCAGTCAGGCCAAGACCATCCTGCTGACCCACTTGCAGCAAACCAACCGCTTTACCGTGCTCGACCGCGACAACATGGCGGAAGCGCGCCAGGAAGCCGCAATCCGGCAGGAAGCGCAGGCGCTGAAAGGCGCAGCCTACGTCATCACCGGC
>JAITQD010000024.1 GCA_031289095.1 Azoarcus sp. | reverse complement strand
CTCGAAAGCACGGGGCTGTCGTGGCGCGACGACACCCGCCTGCTTGCCGGTCTGCGCGCCGTAACCGCCGAGGAAGTGCGCGAGGCCGCCCGCCGCTACTTCGACGACGCCACCCTGACCACCGCCCGCCTCGACCCGCTGCCCGCCGCCGCATCGCCCGCGCCCGCCGCTCCGCAACCCTGACGCCTTCAAGGTTTCCATCCCGCCCATGAATCTTTCCACCGCGTTCTTCCGCCGCCTGCGCGTTCCGGCGCTGGCGGCACTCGCCCTCGCCTGCGGCGTCGCCCGCGCCGTTCCCGTCATCGAACAATGGACGGCCCCCACCGGCGCGCGCGTCCACTTCGTCGCCAGCCACGAATTGCCGATGATCGACATTCAGATTGATTTCGCCGCAGGCAGCGCCGCCGATCCGGTAGGCAAGAGCGGCCTTGCCGGCCTCACCCGCGCACTGCTCGATGCCGGCGCGGGCAATCTCGACGAGCAGGCGATTTCCGAACGCCGCGCCGATCTCGGCCTGATTCTCGGCGGCGGCGTCGACAACGACCGTACCAGCTTCACGCTGCGCACCCTGTCGGCAGCCACCGAACGCGACGCCTCCGTCGCATTGGCCGCCAACGTGCTTGCCCATCCCACCTTCCCCGCCGCTGTGCTTGAACGCGAACGCACCCGCGCCCTCGCCGGCCTGCGCGAATCGCTCACCAAACCGGCGACCTTGGCCGCCCGCGCCTTCAACACCACGGTCTATGCCGGCCATCCCTACGGCGTCAACCTCGATGCCGAATCGTTGAACGCCACCCACCGTGACGACCTTGCTGCCTTCCACGCCCGCCATTACAGCGCGCGCAACGCCTCGATTGCCATCGTCGGCGACATCGACCGCGCCACGGCGGAAAAAATCGCACTCGCACTCACCCGCGACCTGCCCGCCGGCGGCGACGCCGCCGAAACGCTGCCGCCCCCTGCCCAGCCTGCGGGCAGCCAGGCACGCATCGCCAACCCGTCCGCGCAGGCGCACATCCTCATCGGCCAACCGGGCATGCAGCGCGACGACCCCGACTACTTCCCGCTCCTGGTCGGCAACCACGTCCTCGGCGGCGGCGGCTTCACCTCGCGGCTCATGAGCGAAGTGCGCGAAAAACGGGGGCTGGTCTACGACATCCACAGCTATTTTGAACCGCGCCGCGTCGCCGGCCCGTTCCAGATCGGCCTGCAAACCCGGGGCAGCCAAAGCGAACTCGCCCTCCAGGTCGTACGCGACACGCTCGCCGCCTTCATCAAGGACGGCCCCACCGAAAAGGAATTGCAGGCGGCGCGCGACAACCTCGCCAACGGCTTCGGCCTGCGGCTCGACTCCAACGCCAAGATTCTCGGCTACGTCTCGATGATCGGCTTCTACGGCCTGCCCCTCGACTGGCTCGAACGCTACCCGCGCGAAGTTGCAGCGGTGAACCGCGCGGCGGTGCGCGACGCCTTCGCCCGCCGCATTCACCCCGACCACCTCGTCACCGTAATCGCCGGCGGAGACGGCGACAAGGGCGAGGGAGAAAACACCGCCAAACCGTGAGCCGCAGACTGTGAGCCGGATTCGCATCGTCGGCGGCGCATGGCGCTCGCGCCTGATCGAGGTCGCCGGCCTCCCCGGCCTGCGACCCACGCCGGATCGCGTGCGGGAAACCCTGTTCAACTGGCTCGGGCAGCGTCTCGACGGCCTCACCTGCCTCGACCTGTTTGCCGGTTCCGGCATTCTCGGCTTCGAGGCTGCCTCACGCGGTGCGACGGCGGTCACGCTGATCGAACGCGATCCGCGCGCCCATGCCGTCCTGCGCCGCAACGCCACGGCCTTGGCGGCGCAGGTGGAGATCGTGCACGGCGATGCGCTAGAATTTCTCGCATCCTCGTCGCGGCAATTCGACGTGGTGTTTGTCGATCCGCCCTATCGCCAGGGCTGGATCGAGCGCGTGGCGCCTCTGCTCGGCCAGGCGACGCGGCCCGATGGCCGCATCTACACCGAAACCGAGACGCCGCTCACACAACTCGCCGAATGGCGCACCCTCAAGCAGGGCCGCGCCGGGCAGGTTCACTTTCACCTCATGGGGCGCGACAGAGAAACATGAAAGACACAGTGGCGGTTTTCCCCGGTACTTTCGATCCCTTCACCCGCGGACATGAAGATCTCGTCAGCCGGTCGGCGCAGATTTTCGGACGGGTCGTCGTCGCAGTGGCGGCCAGCCGCAAAGATGCGCTGTTCTCGCTCGACGAGCGGATAGCAATCGTCACGGAGACCATGCAGCCATTCGCCAACGTCGAGGTTTTCGGTTTCGACTGCCTTCTGGTGGACTTCGTGCGCCAGAAGGGCGCACGCTTCATCGTGCGCGGCGCGCGCACGGTTGCCGACTTTGAATACGAAACCCAGATGGCGGTGATGAACCGCAAGTTATACTCCGATCTGGAAACGGTATTCCTCCCCCCCACCGAGGAATACCGTTTTCTTTCGGCCACCGTCGTGCGTGAAATCGCCCGCCACGGTGGCGACATAAGCGGACTGGTGTCCGCACCCGCCCTGTCGCGTCTGCGGCGGAAGTTCTAATTCAAAACAAGGAAGCAAGGAAACAACGACATGGCCCTGATGATTACCGATGAATGTATCAACTGCGACGTCTGTGAACCCGAGTGCCCCAACGGCGCAATCTCCCAAGGCGACGAGGTCTACGTGATTGACCCCGCCAAGTGTACGGAATGCGTCGGTCATTTCGATGAGCCGCAATGCATCCAGGTCTGTCCAGTCGACTGTATTTTGAAAGATCCGGCGCACGAAGAATCGCAGGACGAACTGCTCGCCAGGTTCAACAAGCTCAATCCCGCCTGAGCGCGAGACGGTCGCTACTGTCAAAATGAAAAGGCAGGCCGCGCACGGTCTGCCTTTTCATGGGTTTATTTGGCCGCCACTTCGCCAGTTTTCATTCCAGCCCCGTAGGACAACGCCTGCATGTCGCCTCAGGCGACGCTGACAAGTCGGCGAGCGCCTGTTTCGCTGACAGCCGTGTCTTCCAGCGCAAACTGGATGCCGTTCCGCAAATCCGCCAACTCCCCGATCAGGGCGAGGGTCGACGCCTCAGACTGTTTCAGATCCTCGACCCGGTTTTCCAGGGTGTCGGTGGCCTGGTGGATGCGCCGAACGCTTTCGAGCCGGCGCTTGAGCTGCAACTGGTATTCCCGCACCTGGATTTCGAGCGGCGCCATGACCACCCGCAGCCATTGTTCGACGTCGCGGTTGGCGGACTCAAAAATCTGCCGCACCTGCACAGCCACGGTCTCGAAGAACTTTTTCATGAGTACATGCTTTTCGGTCGTCATCAGCATCAACGGCGTGTTGAGCTGACGCTTGCAGGTGACTTCGAGCTGACTCAGTTCGACCTCGCAACGCTGGGTCGAATACCTTTCCGGCGCGGTGAGCTTGAGACCATGTTCGACGCTGAAACGCTTGTACATGACGTCAAGCATGCGATAGATCTCGGAGATGTCCGTCTCGGCCTTGCCGAGATTACCGCGCATGCGGGCGAAGAAATCCGACATCGCCTCGCGCAGACCCAGTGAAAAACGCGATTCGAGCATGGCGTCGCGGGTCTTCCGGACTTCGGTGCGCAGGGTGTCTACCCCGAGGTGCGACAGCAACTGGTTGGAAAGACCGGTAAACACCGAACGCACGGCGTAATACTTTTTCAGACCCTGTTCAAATTCGTCTTTCTCGACCCGAATCTTGTACATGAGGTACTCGACGACGCCACGGTTCTTGCCGTGCAGGCCGGACAGTTCGCGCAATTGCTCCTTGACCCCGTCGAGCCGTGACTGGAGCAGTACTTCGGTCTGGCGAATCAGGTCGCGGGTTTCCCCTTGGGTGTTGTCACGCACGATTTCCTGCTTGGCCGGCAGCAAATCATCGGAAAGCGCTCGCTCCAGCGCCATCAGGCGACTCTTTTCGACCAGTTCCTTGTCGCCGTTGACGCGCCCAACCAGCCCTTTTTGCGCCGAGACCGGAAAAACCTTGGTGCTGCTGATTTCGAGCGTCTCGCTCACCGAATGCCTCTGACGCTCGATTTCGGCGTTGATGCTGGCCTCGTCGCGCAGACCGTCCCACAGGCCGTCGATCTTGTTGAGCACGACCAGGCGGCCTTTTTCGCGCGTGCCGATGCTCACGTAATCGCGCCACACCGCCATGTCGCTCAGGGTCACGCCAGTGTCGGCGGCGAGGATGAACAACACGGCATGTGCGTTGGGCAACAGCGACAGGGTGAGTTCAGGTTCGGCCCCGATGGCGTTGAGTCCCGGCGTATCGAGCACCACCAGACCCTGTTCGAGCAGGGGATGCGGAAACTGGATCATGGCGTGCCGCCATTTCGGCACTTCCACCATACCGTCGCTGCCGGGCTTGAGACCGTTTTCACCGTTGGGGTCGATCTTGAACCCCAGGCGCTCCGCTTCTTCTTCCGGGACGCGCTTCACTTCGCCCACCCGCGCCAGCGCCGTCTGGAGCCTGGCGGTGGAATCGGCTTCGAGCGGCACCACCGTCCATTGGTCTTCCATGCGCTTGAGTTCGCTCACCGGTTCGGTGCGCGCGCGGGTGTCGATCGGCAGCAGGCGCAGTTCAGGCGTCGATCCCGGCGTCCACTGCAATTCGGTGGGGCACATCGTCGTGCGCCCGGCGCTCGACGGCAGGATGCGGCCACCCCGGTCAGCAAAGAAAATCGCGTTGATCAGCTCCGACTTGCCGCGCGAAAACTCGGCGACAAAAGCGACCGTGAGCTTGTCGGCGCGCAGACGCTCGATCAGGTATTGCAGGCGTTGATCGGCTACGGCGTCGGCGGCGTCGTTGCGGCTCAACCAGTTGCGTAAACGCAACACTGCTTCGATCGCCTCGCCTCGCCAACGGCTGTAGGCAGAAAACTGTTCGGCCAGCGTCATTCGGTTCATCGTTGATTCCATGCAACCTTATTGTTCCATTCGGCCTGTTTTGCGGCCAAGTCTAGCGCCGAAAGCACGCGCGTGCCATTGTATAACCATGCGACTCCGTACCAGCACGCCCAATCGACCGTACTTCTGGCACGCCAGTCACAAGAAACCCGCGCCCGCACTCGGCACAATCGCTGTCATGACTGTAAACGAATACCGTTGCAGGAAATAGCCAAGATGTCTCCCCTTCCACGAAATCGCGCAAAATGATGGGCGCGTCTTTGAAAGAACGGGGCCGGGTCTGACTTTGTGACCGTCTTTCCGGGGCCGCAGAACAGGGAAACCTCGCGCTTTGTCTTGCTGACCCCAGGGATTGCGCTCGATCCGTGTTCAAAAGCACGTCCGCCGCCTTCGCCCCCACACGTTCTGCATTGCCGCCCCGGCAAAATGCCTTACCATGGCGCGCTGAAGCCCGGTTCGCCCCGGTTTTCCCTCTCAAGCTGGATATTTTGCCATGATGCGCTCGCTTTCCCGTCATCTCGTCCTCCTTGGCGTCCTGCTGGCGTTCTGCCTGCCCGGAGCGCCCGTCTTTGCCGGGAACGACGCGGGCGAGGCGCCTGACTCCCGCGAGGACACCGGCGCAGGCGTCGAGGACGATGCCGGGGATGACGACCCGGACGACGGCGACAGCGAAGACAACGCGGAAAGCGACGCCGGAGACGACGTCGGGGACGACGTCGAGGCCATCGCCGAAGCCCTCGACTCCCCCCGGATAGAGCAGCCGCTTCCCGCCCAGGAGTTGACCGGGGAGACGCTCTACGAATTTCTGCTCGCCGAAATCGCCGGCGCGCGCGGACAACTCAAGCTGTCGGCACAAACCTATCTCGATCTGGCGCGCAAGACGCGCGACCCGCGCGTCGCGCGTCGCGCGTCGCAATTTGCGGCGGCGGCGCAGGAAACCCAGCTCATGACCGAAGCCGTGCGGCTGTGGAGCGAAATCGCGCCACAATCGCAGGAAGCCAAACAATGGGCGGAAAACATCGCCCACGGTCGCACTGCGGCCTTCGGCAAATTCCAGGCCATTATCGCGCGCACCCTGGCGGAAAACCCGGCCAAGCTCGCCCTCAACCTGATGAGCCTCAACCGCGCCCTGCTCAAGGCCGACGACAAGGACGCGGCGCGCAAAGTCGTCTATAACCTGACCGAACCGTATCTCAAGCTCCCCGAGGCCCATTACGCCCGCGCCCAGGCCTCCGCGCTGGCCAGACGGCCAATGGAGGCGCTCAATGCCATCGACCGCGCACTCGCGCTGCGCCCCGATTGGCCAGCGGCGCTTTTCATCAAGGCCCACATTCTGATCGAAACCGGCGACGCCGCCAGAGCCAGCCAACTGTTCGCCGAAGTTCTCAAGCGCCAGCCCGGCAACAACGACCTGCGGCTCGCCTACGCCCGCAGCCTGATAGCCGCCCGTCAGTACGATGCCGCGCGCGCCGAATTCAACACCCTGCTCGCCGCCGCACCCGACAACCGCGACCTGATCTTCGCCGTCGCCATGCTCTCCATCGAACTTGGCGACACCGCCACCGCCAGGCCGCTGCTGCAAAAAGCGCTCGACGCCGGGCACCCGGAAGCAGACGCCATCCGCATCCAGCTCGGCAAAATCGCCGACAGCCTAGGAGAACGCGCCGCCGCACGCGAATGGTACGGGGCCGTCGGCCCGGGCAACCGCCTGGTCGAAGCACGCAGCCTCGGCGCGCAGAGCCTCGCAAAGGAAGGCCATCTCGACCAGGCCCGGCGCTTTCTGCACGATGCGCACAGCGCCGATCCGAACGTCCAGCGCCGCCTGCTGCTCGCCGAATCGCAACTGCTCGCCAATGCCAGACGCATCAAGGAAGCATACGCCCTCGTCAATAAAGCCCTGCGCGCGCACCCCGACGACAGCGACCTGCTCTACGAATCGGCGATGCTCGCTGAACGCATCGGCATGCACGAAATCATGGAAGGACGGCTGCGCAAGCTCATCGCTCTGGCTCCCGATTCGGCGCACGCCTACAACGCTCTCGGCTATTCGCTGGTCGAGCGTGGCGAACGCCTCGACGAAGCCGAGGAACTGATCGCCCGCGCCCTGGAGCTTCTTCCCAGAGATCCTTTCATTCTCGACAGCATGGGCTGGGCGTACTTCCGGCGCGGCGATTTCTCCGGCGCGCTGGCGCGGCTCGAAGAAGCCTACGCCCTGCGCAACGATCCCGAAATCGCCGCCCATCTCGGCGAAGTGCTGTGGCGGCTGGAACGCAACGACGAAGCCCGACGCATCCTCGACGGCGCACTCGCAGCCAATCCCGACAACGTTTCCCTGAAAGAAACCATCCGCCGCCTGTACCGGCCAGGGAAGAAACATTGAAATCTCCTCACCGTATTTTTTCGCCCTGGGTCGCAGCCCTGGCGGTCAGCCTGCTCGCGACGGCCTGTGTCCACAATCCTCCCGCGCCGCAGTCACCCTCCGCGCCCCGGCAGGCATTCGACACTTTCTCGGTCGCTGGCCGCCTCTCGGCCACGGATGGCGAGCACTCGGCCACCGGTCGCCTCGAATGGCGACACGAACCCGCCGCCGACCGCTGGACGATGTTCAGCCCGTTCGGCCAAGTCGTCGCCCGCATCGAAGCCGGCCCCTCAGGCGCCGAACTCACGCTGGCGAACGGCGAACGTCACTACGCCGCGCAAGCCGCCGACCTCATGGCCGGCCTGCTCCCCGGCGTCGGCAATGTCGGCCCGCCCCCCGCGCGCCTGGCCGCCTGGATACAGGCCGCCCCCCCCGCCGACGCCGAAGTGCGCACCCTCGACGCCTTGGGCCGCCCGGCGCGGGCCATCGACCAGGGCTGGATCATCGACTACCTCGCCTACCGCGACGACACCCCTGAAGCCCTGCCGCGCCTGCTCGACATCTTTCGCGGCGACTTCCGCCTGCGCCTGACCATTGATCAATGGCAAACCCCCTGACAATGCAAGCGCCGGTCGACACACCTGGTCGGCTCGAAGGCTGCCCGGCACCGGCCAAGCTCAACCTCTTTCTCCACATCGTCGGGCGGCGTCCCGACGGCTACCACCTGTTGCAATCGGTATTCCGTCTGCTCGACTGGGGCGACACGCTCGATTTCACCGTCCGCACCGATGGCCGCATCCGGCGCAGCGGCGACATTCCCGGCGTACCGGAAGAAACCGATCTCACAGTCCAGGCGGCTCGCCGCCTGCAACAGGCCAGCGGCTGCGCGCTCGGCGTCGACATTACGGTGCACAAACGCCTGCCCATGGGCGGCGGCCTCGGCGGCGGCAGTTCGGACGCCGCCACCACCCTGATGGCGCTCAACCGCCTCTGGAACACCGGCCTCGGCTTTGAACGGCTGTGCGAAACCGGCCTCGCCCTCGGGGCCGACGTGCCGTTCTTCATCCATGGCCGCGACGCCTTCGTCGAAGGCGTCGGCGAACTGTTGCACCCCATCGACCTGCCTCCGGCCTGGTACGTCGTGGTCGCCCCGGCGGTAATCGTACCGACCGCGCAGATTTTCGCGTCGCCCGAGTTGACGCGAAACACGCCCCCCATTAAAGTGCACGGCTTCACGTTGAGCCGTACCTGCAACGACTTACAATCGGTCGCCTGTGCGCTCTACCCGGAAGTGGCTGCGGCCCTTTCCTGGCTTGAGCAGTTCGCAGCGGCGCGGATGACGGGTTCGGGCGCTTGCGTTTTTGCTGCTGTCGACTCGGTCGCGCAAGCGGAACAGATCGTCGGCCAGTGTCCGCCGCGTTGGCGGGCATGGCGGGCGGCGAGCCTGGCCCGGCATCCGATGCGCGGCCCGGCAACGTGATCAGGTTACATTGGGGAGTCGCCAAGTTGGTTAAGGCACCGGATTTTGATTCCGGTATTCGAGGGTTCGAGTCCTTCCTCCCCAGCCAATAAGTGACGGGCAGGCCCACGGGTCTGCCCGTCCCGTTTGCGCATGCCGCATTCGTTCGACAAGCATTGGAGCAGCGGTCATGCCCTACGGCAGCCTGATGGTCTTCACCGGTAACGCCAACCCCCGGCTTGCCGCAGATGTCGTTCGCCGCCTGGGCATCTCACTGGGCGCAGCGACGGTAGGCCGTTTCTCGGATGGCGAAGTCCAGGTCGAACTGCGCGAAAACGTGCGCGGCGAAGACGTGTTCATCCTGCAACCGACCTGTGCGCCGACCGACGAGAACCTGATGGAACTACTGGTGCTGGTCGATGCCCTGAAGCGCGCCTCGGCGCGCCGCATCACCGCCGCCATCCCCTACTTCGGCTACGCGCGCCAAGATCGCCGTCCCCGCTCGGCGCGGGTGGCGATCACCGCCAAGGTAGTGGCCAACATGCTTCAGTCCGTGGGCGTACACCGGCTGCTGACCATGGATCTGCACGCCGACCAAATCCAGGGCTTCTTCGACATCCCGGTCGACAACGTATACGCCGCACCGGCGCTGCTCGCCGACCTTGCCCGGCGGAAATACGACAAACTGCTGATCGTCTCGCCCGACGTCGGCGGCGTGGTGCGCGCCCGCGCCTTCGCCAAGCTGCTGGAATGCGACCTGGCGATCATCGACAAGCGCCGTCCCAAGGCCAACGTGGCGGAAGTGATGAACATCATCGGCGAAGTCGAAGACCGCACCTGCGTCATCATGGACGACATCGTCGACACCGCCGGCACCCTGTGCAAGGCCGCCGACGCCCTCAAGAAACGCGGCGCACGCCAAGTGGTCGCCTACTGCACGCACGCGGTACTCTCCGGCAGCGCGGTGGAACGCATCGCCAGTTCTTCCCTCGACGAACTGGTCGTCACCGACACCATCCCGCTGCGCGCACAAGCCCGTGACTGCGCGCGCATCCGGCAGGTTTCCGTCGCCACCATCCTCGCAGACACCATGCTGCGCATCAGCAACGAGGAATCCGTCTCGTCGCTGTTCAGCGAATGATTTTTTCGTCCCGTGGCGCGAGCTGCGGGTTTTTCGTCTCCGCCTGGTCGCGGGCGGAGCTTTCCCAGGAGTAATCAATGACCATCAACTTCAAAGCCACCCGCCGCGAATTGCAGGGATCGAGTGCGAGCCGCCGCCTGCGTCGCGCCGGCCAGGTGCCAGGCATCATCTACGGCGGCGGCCAGGACGCCACCCCCGTGGCGCTGGATCACAACGACCTGTTCCACCTGCTGAAAAAGGAAGCCTTCCATTCCTCGCTGCTCACTGCCGAACTCGCGGACGGCAAGGAAACCGTGGTGCTGCGCAACACCCAATGGCACCCCTACAAGCAGCAGGTGTTGCACATCGACTTCCAGCGCATCGACGCCAAACAGGCCATCCATATCAAGGTGCCGCTGCACTTTGTGAACGGTGAAATCAGCCCTGCGGTCAAACTCAGCGGCTGCCTGATCTCGCACGTCATGACCGAAGTCGACATCAAGTGCCTGCCGGGCGACCTGCCCGAATACATTACCGTCGACCTGTCCACGCTCGAAGAAGGGCACGCCCTGCACGTCTCGCACCTGCCGCTGCCCAAGGGCGTCGAACTCGTGCATCACGGCGAGGGCGATCCGGTGGTGGTCAGCGCCCAGCAAAACCAGGCCGCCGCGATCGACGAAGAAGCCAGCGAGGCAGACGCGCCCAGCGCCGCGCCTGCGGCCTGACGCGCACCCATTGCCGCAAAGCCGGAGAGACGACGATGGCGACTGCGCCCACCCGCGCCCCCCGCCTGCTCGTCGGCCTCGGCAACCCCGGCGGCGAATACACCGAAACCCGGCACAACGCCGGGTTTTGGTTTTGCGACAGCCTGGGGCGCGAACTCGGGGCGCATTTCGCCTTTGAGTCCCGCTTTCACGGCTTCGTCGCCCACGCCCGCGACGCCGGCCTATGGCTCCTGATGCCGCAAACCTACATGAACCGTTCGGGACAGGCCATTGGCGCGCTCGCCCGTTTCTACCGCATCCTTCCCGATGAAATTCTCATCGTCCACGACGAACTCGACATCCCTCCCGGGCAATTGCGACTCAAATTCGGCGGCGGTCTCGGCGGCCACAACGGCCTCAAGGACGCCTGCGCCCATCTCGGCAGCCAGGATTTCTGGCGGCTTCGCATCGGCATCGGACATCCGGGCGACCGCAACGAGGTCGTGAACTACGTTCTCAAGCCCCCCCGCCGCGAAGAGCGCCCCCTGATCGACGAGGCGCTCGACCGCGCCCTTGCCACCTGGCCTTTCATCGCCCGTGGCGACTGGGAAAAAGCCACCCAACGCCTCAACACCCGTCCCAAAGAACCGAAAGCGCCGAAGCCCCCTGCGAGCGCGCCCTCCCCCGCGCCCGGCCCTGCCGGCAAGGAAATACAATGAGTCTGAAATGCGGCATCGTTGGTCTGCCCAACGTTGGCAAATCCACCCTCTTCAACGCCCTCACCAAGGCCGGCATCGAAGCGGCAAACTACCCGTTCTGCACCATCGAGCCCAACGTCGGCATCGTCGAAGTGCCCGACGCCCGCCTCGCCCAACTGTCTGAAATCGTCAAACCGCAGAAAATCCAGCCCGCCATCGTCGAATTCGTCGACATCGCCGGTCTGGTCGCAGGCGCGAGCAAGGGCGAAGGACTGGGCAACCAGTTTCTCGCCAACATCCGCGAAACCGACGCCATCGTGCACGTCGTGCGCTGTTTCGCCGACGACAACGTTGTACACGTCTCCGGCGGCATCGACCCCTTGCGCGACATCGAAATCATCGACACCGAACTGGCGCTCGCCGACCTCGCCACCGTCGACAAGGCCATCGCCCGCTACAAGCGCCCGGCGGCGGCGGGCGACAAGGAAGCCAAGGCGATCCTTGCGGTGCTGGAAAAAAGCCTTGCCCAGCTCGACGCCGGGCAGCCCGTACGCGCACTGGCGCTTGGCAAAGAAGAACGCGCCCTTCTCAAGCCCCTCTGCCTCATCACCGACAAGCCCGTGCTCTACATCGCCAACGTGGCCGAAGACGGCTTTACCGCCAATCCCTACCTGCAAACCGTGCAGGAGCGCGCCGCCAGCGAGGGCGCGGAAGTCGTCGCCCTCTGTGCCGCCATTGAGGCCGAAATCGCCGACCTCGACGAGGCCGACAAAAAGGACTTTCTCGAATCCATGGGGCTGGAAGAACCTGGCCTCGACCGTCTCATCCGCGCCGGCTACAAGCTCCTTGGCCTGCAAACCTATTTCACCGCCGGGGTAAAGGAAGTGCGCGCCTGGACCATCCACATCGGCGACACTGCCCCCAGGGCTGCTGGCGTCATCCACACCGATTTCGAGCGCGGCTTCATCCGGGCGCAGACCATCGCCTACGATGATTTCATCCAGTACAAAGGGGAAAACGGCGCAAAGGAAGCGGGAAAAATGCGGGCGGAAGGCAAAGACTACGTGGTGAAGGATGGGGATGTCATGAACTTTTTGTTCAATGTGTGAGGCGCCGCCGCCAGCACATACGAGTCATACCGGACACGCCGTGCCGTCACGCAAAGCTCACCCCGCCACCGTCTCCACGGCCAGGCTGGTGACGACCTGTTCCTCGGTCAGTTCCGGCGAGCACAGTTCCATGAAGCGATAGGCGAAGCCGCGCAGGTATTGGCCGCGCCGCACCGCGATGCGGGTGACGTTTTCCGGGAAAAGGCTCTCGCTCTCCAGCAAAACGACGTCGGTGTCGCGCGCGGCTTCAAACGCCATGGAGGCGACGATGCCGATGCCCAGCCCAAGCGCGACGTAAGCTTTGATGACATCAGCATCTAGCGCCGACATGACGATTTCGGGCGCAAGCCCTTCGGCGGCGAAGGCGCTGTCGACACGGGCACGACCGGTGAAGCCTTCGTGGTAGGTGATGATCGGGTAGTCGGCCACGGCAGCCAGGGTGAGCGGCGTGACGGCGGCAAGCGGATGACCGGTGGGGACGATGACGGCGTGATGCCAACTGTAATACGGAAACGACACCAGTTCGGGCGCGGTGACGAGGTTCTCCGTCGCCACGCCGATGTCGGCTTCTCCATCGAGCAGCATTTGTACGATTTCCGCCGGGCTGCCCTGGTGCAGTTTGAGGTGTACCTTGGGAAATTCGTGCTTGAAGGCGGTGACGACCGGCGGCAGGGCATAGCGCGCCTGGGTGTGGGTGGTGGCCACGGTGAGCCGACCGGCGTCGGTGCTCGCGTATTGTTCGGCCAGACGCTTGATGTTGGCAGCGTCGAGCAGCATGCGTTCGACCATGACCAGCACCTCTCTGCCCGGCTCGGTCAGTCCGAGCAGGCGTTTGCCCCGGCGTACGAACAGTTCGAGGCCGATTTCATCTTCCAGGTCTTTGATGTGCTTGGAGACGCCTGACTGCGAGGTAAACAGCGCGTTGCCGACCGCGGTGAGGTTGAAGCCGCGCCGCGCCGTTTCCCGGATGATGCGCAATTGCTGGAAATTCATTTCCCGCTCCCTGTCGCTTTCACGCTTTCAGATACCCGCGCCTTCTTCGTATTCAAAAATACGCAGGTTGGACGGCACCAGACGCACCGCCTGCCCAACCGTCAGGCCAAGCGCTTCGGCGCGCTCGCGCGTGAGTTCGACTTCGTAATGCTGGCCTTCGAGGCCTTCGAGTTCGATTCGGGTTGTGACGCCGAAGGAAAGCGCCCGGCTTACTTTCGCCGCCATGCCGTCGCCCGGCTCTTCGCTCACCACGATGTCAAGCTCATAGGGGCGGGCAAAGGCCATGACCCGTGCGCCCTCAGCCGGGCCGCCTGCCTGCGCCGACCCCGGCAGCAAGTCGCCGCCCACCCGCACGCCTTCGCCATCGACGCGGCCATGAAAGAGGTTGACCGCGCCCAGAAAGCTGTACACGAAAGGCGTCCCCGGCTGGCGGTAGACTTCTTCCGGCGTGCCGATCTGTTCGATACGGCCCTTGTGCATCAACACGACGCGGTCAGCGACTTCCAGCGCTTCTTCCTGGTCGTGGGTGACAAAAATAGAGGTAATGTGCAGCTCGTCGTGCAGTTGCCGCAGCCATCGCCGCAACTCTTTTCTGACTTTGGCGTCGAGCGCGCCAAAAGGCTCATCGAGCAGCAGCACGCGCGGCTCGACCGCCAAGGCGCGGGCAAGCGCGATGCGCTGGCGCTGGCCGCCGGAGAGTTGCGACGGAAAGCGGCCCGCCAGCCAGTCGAGTTGCACCAGTTCGAGCAGACGTTGCACTCTTTTGCGGATTTCCTGCTCGGCGTGGCGTTGTTTGCGCGGCTTCATGCGCAGGCCAAAGGCAACATTGTCGAATACCGTCATGTGCCGGAAAAGCGCGTAGTGCTGGAAGACGAAACCCACTTGGCGCTCACGCACGCGCTTGTCGGAGGCGTCATCGCCTTCGAGCAGCACTTGTCCGGCATCGGCTTTTTCCAGCCCGGCAATGATGCGCAGCAGCGTGGTTTTACCGCAGCCCGACGGCCCCAGAAGCGCCACCAGTTCGCCGGTGGGGAAGTCGAGCGTTACGTCGTCGAGTGCGGTAAAAGCGCCGAAACGCTTGAAGATGTTGCGAACCTGGATGCTCATGATGCGGTTGCCTCGTCCTGTGCTGCCGGGCCGGAGCGCGCCGCGTTGTGCTCGACCCATGATTTGATGCCCAACGTCACCAGCGCCAGCAGCGCCAACAGCGACGCCACGGCGAAGGCGGCGGCGAACTGGTATTCGTTGTAGAGAATTTCCACTTGTAGCGGCATGGTGTTGGTTTCGCCGCGAATGTGGCCCGACACGACGCTGACCGCGCCGAATTCGCCCATGGCGCGGGCGTTGCAGAGAATGACGCCATAGAGCAACCCCCAGCGGATGTTGGGCAGGGTGACGTGCCAGAAGGTGCGCCAGCCATTTGCACCGAGCACGATGGCGGCTTCTTCTTCTTCCCGCCCCTGCGCCTGCATGAGTGGGATCAGTTCGCGTGCGACAAACGGGAAGGTGACGAAAATGGTGGCGAGCACGATGCCGGGCACGGCGAAGACGATCCGGATGTCGTGTTCGTTAAGCCAAGGCCCGAACCAGCCATGCGCGCCAAACATCAGGATGTAGACCAGGCCCGCGATGACCGGCGACACCGAGAACGGCAGGTCGATGAGGGTGATGAGGAAATGCTTGCCGCGAAATTCAAACTTGGCGATCGCCCACGCCGCCGACACGCCGAAAACGAGGTTGAGCGGTACAGCGATGCCCGCCGCAAGCAGGGTGAGCCGGATCGAGGCCAGCGCGTCCGGTTCGATGAGCGCGGTGAAATACGTCTCCCAGCCTTTGCGCAACGCTTCGATGAACACTGCGATGAGCGGCATCAGCAGGAACAAAGCGAAAAAGGAAAGCGCCACCGCGAGCAGGGTTCGTTTCACCCACGGTGCTTCGCGCGTGGCGGAACGCGCTTCAAAACGCGCCGCCGGATCGACGCTGCGCCGCAGAGTGGCTGCCGTCGCCATCAGCGATCCCTCCCCGTGCGCCGGGCAGTCCAAGCCTGCAAGCCGTTGATGAGCAGCAGCAGTGCAAAGGAGATCAGCAGCATGACTTCCGCCACCGCCGTCGCGCCGACGTAATCGTATTGTTCGAGCTTGGTGATGATCATCAAGGGGGTGATCTCCGAGATCATTGGAATATTGCCAGCGATAAAGATCACCGAGCCGTATTCGCCCACGGCGCGCGCGAAGGCAAGCGTGAAGCCGGTGAGCAGCGCCGGCAGCAGCACCGGCAGCAGCACATAGCGGAAGGTCTGCCCACGTCCTGCGCCCAGACTGGCGGCGGCTTCTTCGTGTTCGACATCAAGGTCTTCAAGCACCGGTTGCACGGTGCGCACCACGAAAGGCAGCCCGATGAACACCAGCGCCACCAGCACCCCCAGCGGCTTGAACGCCACCTGAATGCCCAATGGTTCGAGCCATTGCCCAATCCAGCCGTTTTTCGCGTACAGCGCGGTGAGCGCGATGCCGGCCACCGCCGTGGGCAGCGCGAAGGGCAGGTCGATCAGCGCGTCGACCAGGCGTTTTCCGGGAAAGCGGTAACGCACCAGGCACCAAGCCAGCATCAGGCCAAAGACGGCGTTGATTGCCGCCGCCGACAGCGACATGCCAAACGAGAGTTTGTACGAGGCAACCACCCGTGGTGCGCTCACGACGTTCCAAAACTCCGACAGCGACAGGTTGGATGCTTTCAGGAATACCGAGGCGAGCGGCAACAGGACGATGAGCGACAACCAGGTGAGGGTCAGGCCCAGCGTCGGGCCAAAGCCCGGGAGAACGCGAGTCGATCTGGCCATCAGCGTTTGGCGGCAGAAATGATTTGATCGTAGGCGCCGCCGTCGGCGAAGTGCGCCTGTGCCTTGTCCCAGCCGCCGAAGGTCTGTTCCACGGTGAAGGTACGGATCGCCGGAAAGCGGCTGGCGTTGTGGGCCAGCACCTGCTCATCGCGCGGGCGGAAATTGTGGCGGGCGATGATTTCCTGCCCTTCGGGCGAGAACAGGAAATCCAGGTAAGCCTTGGCCTGCCGTTGCGTACTGCGGCGGGACGCCACCTTGTCGACCACTGCGACCGGCGCAGACGCCTCAATGGAATTCGACGGGTACACCACGTCGAACTTGCCCGCGCCCAGTTCACGGGCAATCAGAATAGCCTCGTTCTCGAACGTCACCAGCACGTCGCCCGTGTCGCGTTGCGTGAAGGTCGTGGTTGCACCGCGCCCGCCGCCGTCGAGCACCGGCACGTTGGCGAACAGTTTGCGCACGAAATCGCGCGCACCGTCCGCGCTGCCAGTCTTCGCCAGCGCATGGCCCCAGGCCGCGAGGTAGGTATAGCGCCCGTTGCCCGAAACCTTGGGATTGGGCACGATCACCTGTACCCCCTCGCGCGCCAGATCGTCCCAGTCTTTGATGCCTTTGGGGTTGCCCTTGCGCACCAGAAACACGGAAATCGTGGTGTAGGGCGAAGCGCCGTGCGGAAAACGTTGCCGCCAGTCCGCCGCCACCAGTCCGCCGCGTTCGACAAGCAGGTCGATGTCGGGGGCCTGGTTCATCGTCACCACATCGGCTTCCAGCCCCTCCGCTACCGAGAGCGCCTGTTTGCTGGAACCGCCGTGCGACTGCTTGACCGTCACATCCTCTCCGCTCTCCGCCTTCCAGCGCGCGGAAAACGCGGGGTCGATGTCCTTGTACAGTTCGCGCGATACGTCGTACGAAACGTTGAGCAGAGTCGTGCCCGCCTGCGCGCCCGTACTGACGCCCAAGGCGAGCAGGACGGCGAGCGCACGGCTCCAGGGTCGTTTTTTCAGCATGGGAGGCCTCCTTGAATATTGACGCGGTGCAGTGTAATGGACAGGTAAAGATTTTCTAAAAATAAAAACTTTATTTTATATAGCTTAAGGTTATAAGTGAATCGACCGATCATCCCCGGATGGTTGGGGCATCCTGTCCGCCAAGAAAGCCTCGCCCGGCGCGGCTCTTCCGCACCACGCAGGCAAAAACACGGCGGGGATGAAAACCGTGCAAGGTCTTTATCCCCGCCGCCCGGGCACACGCCGGTACGTTGCGCTTACTTGCTGCTTGGCGCGTAGATCTGGTCGAAAATACCGCCGTCTGAGAAGTGTGCTTTCTGCGTTTTTTGCCAGCCGCCGAATGCGCCGTCGATGGTGATCAGGTCGAGCTTGGGAAAGCGGGCCAGATCGGCCTTGTCGGCATGTTCTGGCTGACGCGGACGGTAGTAGTTCTTCGCTGCGATCTTTTGCCCGACCGGCGAATACAGGTAGTCGAGATAGGCTTTCGCCAGCTTTTCCGTGCCATGTTTCTTCGCCACACCCTCGACGATAGCCACTGGCGGCTCGGCGAGAATGGAAAGCGACGGCGCGATGATCTCGAATTTATCCGGCCCCAGTTCGTTGATCGACAATAAAGCCTCGTTTTCCCACGCCAACAGCACGTCGCCAATGCCGCGCTGCACGAAGGTATTGGTCGAACCACGCGCGCCTGAATCGAGCACCGGCACCTGCTTGAACAGCTTTGCCACGAAATCGCGTGCCTTGGCCTCGTCGTTGCCGTTTTTCTTGAGCGCATAGCCCCAAGCGGCGAGGTAATTCCAGCGTGCGCCGCCCGAGGTCTTGGGATTGGGGGTAATCACTTCCACTCCGGGCTTGACCAGGTCGTTCCAGTCCTTGATGCCCTTGGGATTACCCTTGCGCACCAGGAAAACGATGGTCGAGGTATAGGGTGCGCTGTTGTTGGGGAACGCCTTTTGCCAGTCCTTCGGCAACTTGTTTGCCAGTTCGGCGATTTCGTCGATGTCGTAGGCGAGCGCCAGCGTCACCACGTCGGCTTCCAGTCCGTCGATGACCGAACGCGCCTGTTTGCCGGAACCGCCATGCGACTGCTTGAGCGTCACGGTTTCACCGGTGCTCGCCTTCCAGTGCTTGGCGAACTCGGCGTTGAACTCCTGGTAAAGCTCGCGCGTCGGATCGTAGGAAACGTTGAGCAGCGTCTGGTCAGCCCAGGCGCCTGCCGAAATCGCCGCCGCCGCGACACCCGCGAACAACGTACGGAAAGTTGTGGATTGCTTCATGGTTTGTCCTCTTTCGGGTTTGGAAAGATGACACTCTACCCGTCCTGTAAATGTGAAATAGAATAAAAAATGTAATATTCATCTCTTTAGATTATAATGACATTCGCCTTCATCGTCAAACTAAAGCGAGTACAAATAAACCATGGAAATTCGTTCGTCTTCTTGTTCCGTTCTTTGGGCCAAAAGGGGCGTCTATGTTGGCAATTATTCCCGCAAGGTGCGGGAGCACATTTGGTCGCAAGTGGACGCAGGTATCGAAGATGGCAATGCCGTCATGGTTTGGCGTACCAATAACGAGGCAGGTTTTGAGTTCCTGACCCTTGGCAAAAACCGACGTCTGCCCATAGATTGGGATGGTGTACGACTGGTGAGCTTTTATCCTGAAGCCGAGCAAAGCGATATTTAACCATCTGAAATATTCCGATGCAGTTTCAGTGCATGGCGTTTTCCCGGTAGAATAATGTGCGCTCGACGCGAGCGGAAATGATAAAGGAATGGAGTCCGCATGGAGCTTCAGGACATCAAGGAAATAGAAAAAGCCACTAAAAAGGGGAGAACAGAAGTTTCCCGCCTGGGTATCGCGCTTTTCTTCATCGTCTGCGTCATGCTTTACGCCAGCACGTTGGCGGAGGGTCACAACGCGGTCATGCTGGTCATTGCGGCAATGATCGGCGGGTACATGGCGATGAATATCGGGGCCAACGATGTCGCCAACAACGTCGGCCCGGCGGTGGGGTCGCGCGCCATCACGATGGCCGGCGCGCTGGCGATTGCCGCCATTTTTGAATCGGCGGGCGCGCTGATCGCAGGCGGCGACGTCATCACCACGATCCGCAACGGCATCATCGACCCAACCCGCATTCCGCAGGGCGAAACCTTCATCCTGCTGATGATGGCAGCGCTGCTCGCGGGCGCATTGTGGCTCAACATCGCCACCGCCGTCGGCGCGCCGGTTTCCACGACGCATTCCATCGTCGGCGCGGTGCTCGGCGCGGGCATCATGGCGGTCGGGGCCGAAGTAGTGCAATGGAAAATGATGGCGGGAATCGCCGCTAGCTGGGTGATTTCTCCGGTGCTGGGCGGGCTGTGCGCGGCACTCATGCTTGCCTTCGCCCGCCACACGATTACCAGCAAGGAGAACATGGCGGTCGCCGCAGTGAAAAACGTGCCGTTCCTGGTGGGTTTTATGGCATGGGTGTTTACTGCCTACCTGCTGATGAAAGGGCTTGGCAAGGTCTGGAAAACGACGCCGCTGCAAGCCGGGATGATTGGGCTTGCGGTGGGAGTCGCCGTCTTCTCACTTCTGCGTCCGTTGCTGCGCACCCGCTTGCCGCAAATGAGCAACGACAAGGAAAGCGTCAACCAGTTGTTCACCGTGCCGCTCATTTTTTCCGCTGCGCTCCTGAGTTTCGCGCACGGCGCCAACGACGTGGCCAATGCCGTCGGGCCGCTCGCCGCGATTTACGATGCGCTTTCAAGCCCCCACGCAGATGGTGTCGCGGTGCAGGCGGCAATTCCGCTCTGGGTGATGGTCGTCGGGGCTTTCGGCATTTCGGTGGGACTGGGCCTGTATGGCCCCAGGGTCATCCATGCCGTAGGGTCGGAAATCACCGAACTGGACAAGATCAGCGCCTTTTGCGTCGCCATTTCCGCCACGGTGACGGTCATCGTCGCCAGCCATCTCGGATTGCCGGTCAGTTCCACCCACATCGCGGTGGGCGGTGTGTTTGGCGTGGGATTTTTGCGCGAATACTGGCTGACCCGCTATGCCCGCATCGAAGAAGAAATCCGCGCTCATCACCCGGAAAACGACCAGGCAGCCATCGACGCCTTTCTCGACCGCTTCAATGCCGCGCCGCTCAAGGAAAAGGGCGAGATGCTGGCGGAGCTGAAACGCCAGTCCAAACTGAGCGCCGATCCGGCCAATTTTTCCAAACCGGAGCGTAAAAGCCTGAAAAAAGTTTATCGCCGGGAAGTGGTCAAACGCGCCCAGGTCAAGAAAATCGTGGCCGCCTGGCTGATTACCGTGCCCGCCTCCGCTTTCATGGCCGCCGGGGTGTTTTATCTGCTGAATATCGTTCTAAGGTAATCCGGCTTCAGCAACGCTCGAACAACGCGACCGTTTCGACGTGCGAGGTATGCGGAAACATGTTGACGACGCCTGCGCCGCGCAACACGTAGCCTTTTTCCCGCACCAGCACGGCGGCGTCACGGGCGAGCGTCGCGGGATTGCACGACACGTAGACGATGCGCGCCGGCGATTGCTCACGGGAAATCGCCTTGACTACGGCAATCGCGCCCTCGCGCGGCGGGTCGAGCAGCATTTTGTCGAGCGGGCCGAGCGCGGCAAGGCTGTCCTCGCTGGTCTCGAAAAGATTGGCGGCGTGCATGACGACGCGCGCTTCCAGCCCGTTGGCGCGCGCATTGGCCGCGCCGCGCGCAACAAGCGCATCGCTGCCTTCCACGCCGATCGCCGCCGCGCCGCAACGCGCGATGGGCAACGTGAAATTGCCCAAGCCGCAGAAAAGATCGGCGATGCGCTCACCGGGGCGGGGGTCAAGCAATTGCAGGGCGCGCCGGATCAACACCTGGTTGGTGTGAATATTGACCTGGGTAAAATCGGTCGGACGGAACGCAAGCCGCAAACCGAATTCGGGCAGGGAATAAACGAGTCCCGCGCCGCTTTTGCCGCCCGCCAGCGGCTGCGCGCTCTCCGGCTGGCCCGGCTGCCGCCAGATTTCCACCCCCTCGTCCACACCGAAAGCCACGAGACGCGCGAGGTCGTCATCGGAAAACGGCAACAGGTGGCGGAACACCAACACGGTGGCAGGCTCCCCACGCACGGATTCGCCTACCGCCACTTCGATCTGCGGGATGCGGTCGCCAATCGGGGACGCCTCCACGAGCTCATGCAATTTCGGCAACATCGCCGACAGATGCGGCGGCAGCACCGGGCAGACACCGAGATCGGCGATGTAACTCGACCGCTTCTCATGAAAGCCGATCAGCACTCCCCGGCCCGGCACCCGCCTCACGCCGAGACGGGCGCGATGGCGATAACCCCAGACGGGGCCGGAGATCGCTGGCAGAATGACTTCGGGCGTCATTTTGGCGATGTGGCCGAAGGCGTCTTCCATCACCCGCTGCTTGACCGCCGCCTGCGCCAGCGGGTCGAGATGCTGAAGCGAACAGCCGCCACAGACGCCGAAATGCGGACAGCGCGGCGTCACTCGCTGCGCGCTGGCGTGGACAATTCGTAGTGCACGGGCCTGATCATAATTTGGCTTGCTGCGCAGGATTTCGTATTCGACCGTCTCGCCCGGCAACGCGCCTTCGACGAACACGGTCTTGCCTCCGGCACGGGCAATTCCACGGCCCTCGTGGTCAAGAGATTCAATGGCGGCAACGGGCATGGCGGCGATAACTCAATTGAAAAAAGCGAAACGACGAATCTTACGGCGTTCCCCGGATCATCCGTGCCGCAACGTTGCGGTTCGTCGGCATTGCGTTTGGGTTTATAGGGAAATTCTGTGACAATTCCGCATTCGATACTTGCAATCCATCTCATCCCATCGTCTCCGTTAAAATGACAAACGCCATGATCGCCACACTGCTGGGGGGGATCACGCCCGCCCAATTCCTTGCCGAATACTGGCAAAAGAAACCCCTGCTGGTGCGTCAAGCTCTGCCCGGCTTCACCGGCCTCGCCACGCGCGAGGAAATTTTCGACCTCGCCTGCGATCCGGACGTGGAGTCGCGCTACGTCCGCTACCTGCCCGAAGCGCCAAGCGAAAGCCACGTCGAACACGGGCCGCAGAAACGCAGTCGCCTTCGCGGCAAGCGCGAACCCTGGACGGTGCTGGTGCAAGGACTCAACCTCTGGGTGCCGGCAGCCGATGCACTGCTGCACCGTTTTGACTTCATTCCGCAAGCCCGGCTCGACGACCTGATGGTGAGCTACGCCGTCGATGGCGGCGGCGTCGGGCCGCATTTCGACAACTACGACGTATTCCTGCTTCAGGGCATCGGCAAGCGGCGCTGGCAGATCGCCGACCAGAAAGACCACAGTCTGGTCGAAGGCGCACCGTTGCGGCTGCTGCGCGACTTCCGGCCCGTGCATGACTGGGTGCTGGAGCCGGGCGACCTGCTCTACCTGCCGCCGCACTGGGCGCACAACGGCATCGCCATCGGCGAATGCACCACCTACTCGGTGGGCTTCAAGTCGCCGACGGCGCAGGAACTCGCCTACGGCTTTCTCGACTGGCTCGGCGAACATCTCTGCCTGCAAGGCATGTACGCCGACCCCAACCTGACGTTACAAGACAATTCCGCCGAAATCTCCCCGGCGATGATCGAACAGGTCGCCGGCATGCTGAACGGCATCCGCTGGTCGCGCGCCGATGTCGCCGCCTTTCTCGGCAGCTACCTCACCGAGCCGAAACCCAGCGTTTTCTTCGAGCCGCCCGGGGAACCGCTCGATCGCGCCGCCTTTGCCCAAGCGGTACAGGCCCACGGCTGCGCGCTCGATCCGCGCACCCTGCTGCTGTGGTCATCAGAAGCCGGTTTCCACATCAATGGCGAACCCTTCGCCAGCAACCCGGACGACCGCGACCTTCTCGCCATCCTCGCCCACCGTCGCCGCATCGAAGGCGGACAACCGCTTCCGGCTTCTCTCCTCAGCCTTCTGCATGCCTGGTACGAAGACGGTTTCCTTCAGTTGGCGGAAAAACCAGCGCAATGAATATACCTCTCGCCACAAAACAAGCGTTGAACAGGCCTGCCGTTCGTCGCCGCCAACGGTTGCAAACTTTCGTTGCGCTTTCACCACGGTTTCCACGCAACGGGTAAATCGCGGCGGCACCGCGCCCAGCGCAGGATTGCACGCTGAACAGATGCAAAAAACAGCCCCACCGGCGTCCCTCTCGGGACGGGTAAAAGGCAATGCGCATTCACGCCGTGCGTGTTAAGATCGCTACACCCGTCGGTCGGATCGGCGTCATCATGTCGGGTTAACATTCGCCACCTTTCCACTAGCCCATAAGGAAAACACAACATGAAGTATTCCCTCCTCAGCGCAGCCCTTCTGGCTCTTGCCGTTTCCGCCTGCGGCCAAAAGGAAGCTGCCGCGCCCGCGACCGAACCGGTCGAGCAGCCCGCCGTTGAGCAGCCCGCCGCGCCCGTGAGCGAAGCGCCGGTCGAAGCACCCGCCGCTGCGGAAGAAGCCGCGCCAGCGCCGGAAGCCGCGCCAGCGCCGGAAGTCGCACCAGCGCCGGAAGTCGAACCCGCCCCCGCCCCTGTAACGCAGTAAACGGGCTACGTCAGCTCGCGCTTGCTGAAAAAAACCGGCAATTGAACCCTCCCTGGAGGGAAACAGTTTGCCGGTTTTTGTTTCCACCTTCCCCTGTCGTTGCGCGCAGCAACTGCCTCGCCAGGCCGCTTTCAGCGCAATTCTTTCTGTAGAAGGCTGAGTATCCGGTGCGCAGTAGGCGACTGATCGACGCCGCCTTCACGGGTCAACACCGTCACTGACGACCCGGCGCCACGGTCTTCGACCAACAGGCGGTATTCGCCGCCGTTTTTCGCCTTGTCGTCACTGCGCCAGAAAGCCAATTTGGAAAGAAAACCCTTGGATTCGTTGTCGGCTTCCGGGTCGACATAGCGCACGTAATAAAGTCCCTTTGCGCGGTCACGATCTTCCACGGTAAAACTGACCCGATCAAGCGCCAGCCCTATCCGCCGCCAAGCGCGGTCGAACGCCTCGTCCACCTGCAAACGGGTTTCGCCGTCGATGACCTGAACCTGTGCCCGTTCGGCCTGTGGCGCCGTATCGGCGGCGGTTACCGCCTGGGCGTGCGCCTCGTCGGCCCCCAGTTTGACCATCAGACGGCGCAGCATTTCAGCTTCCAGTTCGGGATCGGCCTGGCGCGGCTGCCACACCGTGGTGTCCTTGGCCTCGTTGGGATAGATCTCCATCATGCCGCGATGGCTGATGTAGATCTCGACCGTATCGCCGTCAGCGCCCTGTTCAAGCCGGGTGCGGAACTTGTCGCGCTCGGGCGTGGAATAAAGACCGTCGATGACCTTGCCGAGCAGCTTGCGCAGGCCCACTTCCTGGATGTTGGCGCGGTTCTCGCGCCAATCGGTTTCAAGCACGCCGATGTCCGGGCTGTCGATGTTCATGACAAAACCGAGATCAAGCCAGAAATCCCGCACCTGCGGCCAAATCTCATCCGCCTTGCCACGCACGACCAGCCAGCGCTGACTACCGGCGCGCTCGATACGCATGGTGCCGGTCTTCTCCAGAACGCCGGGCGTGCTCTGCGCCGGTTGCGCGGTGCGATCCGCGCTGTAGCCCGAGTAGGTCGCAGTCGAGCGCGGCGCGACGTCCGGCACGGCGTAACGGTCGTCGGCCCTGGGCGCAGTGAGGTCGGGAGGAACTTCCAGCGTCGTCGAAGGCTTGGCGCTTTTGTAGTCGATACGTTTGGACTGGAGCAAACCGGAATCAGTTGAACAAGCCGCCAGCGCGAACGCCGCTGCGAGGACTGAAACGGAAGGACGAGAATGAGGCGAAATACGATTCATGGGATTCCAGTTGAATGTTTGCGGAGCGGGTTTTCAACGAAAAAACGGACTCAGGGCGCAACGCCCGCCTGACGCATGGCCGCGAGCACTCGCTCGTGGCAGGACACCGACAGCGGCGTGAGCGGCAGGCGAATGCCTTCTCCAATCAGCCCCAAGCGTGCAACCGCCCATTTTACCGGAATGGGATTGGCCTCGCAGAACAGATGCCGGTGCAGGCCGAGCAAGGGCGTATTGATTTCGCGCGCGCGCCGGGCGTCGCCAGCAAGGGCTGCGGCGCACATGTCATGCATGGCGCGCGGTGCGACGTTGGCCGTCACCGAAATCACGCCGTGTCCGCCCAGCAGCAGGAAAGCCGCTGCGGTCATGTCATCGCCACTGTAGAGCGCGAAACCCTGCGGCGCGCGCGCGATCAGGTCGCAGGCGCGGTCGATTTTGCCGGTCGCATCCTTGATGCCAACGATGTTGGGCACCTCGGCCAGACGCAGCACGGTGTCGTTGTCGAGATCGGCCACCGTGCGGCCAGGCACGTTGTAGAGGATAAGCGGCAGTTCGACCGCCTCGGCGATGGTGCGGAAGTGCTGGTAAAGCCCTTCCTGGGTCGGACGGTTGTAATAGGGCACCACCGACAGGTGCGCGGCGGCCCCCGCATCGCGCGCATAGCGCGCCAGTTCCACCCCTTCCGCCGTGCTGTTGCAGCCGGAACCGGCGATCACCGGAATGCGCCCAGCGGCATGTTCCACCGCGACGCGGATCAGTTCACGATGTTCGTCGACATCGACCGTGGGCGACTCGCCCGTGGTGCCGACGACGACAAGGCCATCGGTGCCCCCGGCGACATGCCAATCGATCAGGGCGCGCAGGCGCGGGAAATCCAGGCTGCCATCGGAATTCATCGGGGTGACGATGGCGGCAATTGATCCGGTAATCATGGTGACGGCTCTAGACGGTGAAAGTGCGATTTTACCTGATACGGGCGCGAAAACCGCCCATGGAAAATGTGCGCCTGGTTCACACCGGACATGGCGCACATGGGTGCTGGCCAAAACCGGAACCAAGCATGCAAGATGAATAAATCGGTTTCAGGAGGGCTACGGGCAGCCCATCAGCCTGCCGCCCCGCCCTCTTTCGCTTTTCCGGCGCGGAGCTTACCCAGACCCATGAAAACCGGCGTCAGCGTCGCCAGCTTTTCGCCCCGCGCCTCGAAATCCAGCCGTTTCATCTCCACCCCGTAGAGACGGTGCAGGTTTTCTTCCGAGAGCGCCACGCTCGCCTCATCGCATACGTAGTCCTCCGCCCCCCCAGATACGCGACCAATCGTCGACGATGCGAGCGTCACTTCTGGCGCACTGGGGTAAGATCGCGCCCTTGCAAAACGTTTCTCCGCGCAACGCTTTATGAACGACAACGGTCTCCCCGCCCCCCCCGCCCCTCCTTCCGACGTCCTGCCCCTCGACCAGTACGCCGAGCGCGCCTATCTTTCCTATGCCATGAGCGTCGTACGCGCCCGCGCCCTGCCGCAGGTGGAAGACGGGCTGAAACCCGTGCAGCGCCGCATCCTCTACGCCATGAACGAGATGCGCCTCAGCACAGCGGCTCGGCATGTGAAATCGGCGCGCGTGGTCGGCGACGTCATCGGCAAATATCACCCGCACGGCGACAGCAGCGTCTATGACGCCATGGTGCGGGTAGCGCAGGATTTTTCGCTGCGCTATCCGCTCATCGACGGCCAGGGCAACTTCGGTTCGCGCGACGGCGATTCGGCGGCGGCGATGCGTTACACAGAATGCCGCCTCACCCCGATCGCGGAACTGCTGCTCGCCGAAATCGACCGTGGCACGGTCGATTTCATCCCCAATTACGACGGCGCTTTCGAGGAACCGCAGTTACTGCCAGCCCGGTTGCCTTTCGTGCTGCTCAATGGCGCATCCGGCATCGCCGTGGGCATGGCGACCGAAATTCCGCCACACAATCTCAGGGAAGTCGCCGCCACCGTCAGCTATCTGATCCGAAACCCCGACGCCACGCTCGACGACATTCTGCCGCTCCTGCCCGGCCCGGACTTCCCCGGCGGCGGACAACTGATCTCGCCGCCAGCGGCAATCCGCGACGCCTACACGGGCGGACGCGGCAGCCTGCGGCTGCGGGCGCGCTGGCACATTGAAGAACTCGCGCGCGGACAATGGCGCGTCATCGTCGACCAATTGCCGCACGGCGTCTCCACCTCGCAGGTGCTGGCCGAAATCGAGACCCTCACCAACCCGCAGCCGCGCTCGGGCAAAAAAGAAGTCGGACAAGAACAAAAAAACCTCAAGCAGCTCGTGCTGGGCGTGCTCGACACCGTACGCGACGAATCGAGCGACAAAGCCCCGGTGCGCATCGTGCTGGAGCCGCGTTCCAGCCGGCAGTCGCGCGACGAGTTCATGGCCGTACTGCTCGCCCACACCAGCCTGGAAACATCCGTTTCGGTCAACCTCACCATGATCGGGCGCGACGGGCGGCCACAGCAAAAAGGTCTGCTGCCCATCCTCGCCGAATGGATCGACTTCCGTTACCACACCGTGCAGCGGCGCAGCCGTTTCCGGCTCGACGAAGTAGAACGCCGCATTCACATCCTTGACGGGCGGATGATCGCCTTTCTCCGCATCGAAGAAGTCATCCGCGTCATCCGTGAATCCGACGAACCCAAACCGGCGCTGATCCACGCCTTCGGCCTGAGCGAAATACAAGCCGAGGACATTCTTGAAATCCGCCTGCGCCAGCTCGCCCGCCTCGAAGGCTTCAGAATCGAAAAAGAA
Source organism: Azoarcus sp. (assembly GCA_031289095.1). Classification (GTDB taxonomy): domain Bacteria; phylum Pseudomonadota; class Gammaproteobacteria; order Burkholderiales; family Rhodocyclaceae; genus WRNU01. Next base: position 21,691 of record JAITQD010000024.1, on the reverse strand, counting down.
CTGGCCGAACTACGCGAGGAACGCGACGGCCTGCGCCGTCTGCTCGACGACCGTAGCGCGCAGACCCGCCTGATTCTCAAGGAAATCGACGCCGACACAAAAAAATACGGCGACGCGCGCCGCACCCTCATCGAACCCGTCGCGCCGGCTGCGCCTGCCGAAATCAGCGTGCCCGACGAGCCGGTCACGGTCATCGTCTCGAAAAACGGCTGGGCGCGCGCCCGACAGGGGCACGGCATCGACCCCACCACCATCGCCTACAAAGCGGGCGATTTTGCGTTCGCCGTCATCGAGACGCGCAGCACTTGGCCGCTCATCCTGCTCGACACACATGGTCGCGCCTACACGATCAAAGCATCCGACCTGCCTGGCGGACGCGGCGACGGTGTGCCCGTCTCGACCCTGATCGACTTCCAGGACGGCGGCAAATTCGCGCACGTCCTGGCCGCCGAACCCGAATCCTTATGGTTGTTCGCCAACAGCGGCGGCTACGGTTTCATTTGTGCGCTCACCGACGCCACGGGTCGCCAGCGCGCTGGCAAGGCGTTCATGACGCTTGAAGGCACGGAAACCGTGCTCTCCCCGGCGCGGGTATTCGGGCAATGGATCGCCGCCGCTTCCAGCGCGGGGAGGATGCTGGTTTTTCCGCAAGCGGAAATGAAGGTGCAGGCCGGAGGCCGCGGCGTCATCGTCATGGCGCTCGACGACGACGAACGCCTTGCCGCCGTTGCGGTTCCCGCAGACGATGCGCCGCTCGCCGTCGAAGGCATCGGGCGCGGCAACAAGGCCGTGACCCTCACCCTGACGCCCGGCCAACGCGAAAAATTGCGCCATCGCCGCGCCCGGCGCGGCTCGCCGCTCACACCAAAAATCAAACCTGAGCGGATGGGGTGATTTGTCTTTTCAGAACGGCGCTTACCCAATCGAATCGGGGCTTCTTCACTTTGGCGTAAAGAAGCCCCTGCTTCGGCTCACTCCAAACAATAGGGTTTGACATCCTGCGGCCAGACGACTTTCCCCTGACCGTTCAGCAATTGCGCCGCGCCGCAGTCGGTTTCGCGGACAGAAAACAGGGGTTTGCCATCCAGGCCATACGCGGCTCGCAATACGTAGATGGGATCGCCTTCGTCGTCCATTCCCAGGGCGGCGTAACCAAAAATGACGTTAAGCTGCCTGTTGATTTCCAGTTTCGCCCACCTCTGGGCAATCAACTCCTTGGCGTTCAAATCGAAAAGCGCCTGCATGCCGTTTCCACTGGCAAGGAGGTAGGATCCTTCATCGGCTGGAACAATCCTGCTGAACTGACCAAGTTTGATAAGCTCCTTGCCTGAGCGGTCGATGACGCCGACGGAGGGCAAAGGCGACAGAGGGCCCGGAAGTTCCGGCGCACCGGGGCTACTGAAGAAAAAGAGCGTGGGCGTCAGTGCACCGATCAGGTTGTATTTCTCGCTCGGCGCGATGACTTCGACACCTTCATTGGTATCGAAAATTCCGAAATCCGCCGACCATCCACCGTCTTGCATCCGGGCAACCGTCATGATATTCGACACCTTGGCGCGCAGTGGCCCCGAAAAGCCAATCGGTTCGGTTGCGTCGGCATATTCGGGCGCGGCAATGTGCGCGCCCGTGCGGTCGATCAGAAAAGCTCTTTTGCCACCTTCTTCGTTCTGCTCCGCAGCAAAAGCACCTTTTTTACCAAAGGGGCCACATACGGCAAACTTCGCTTCGATCACGACTTTGCCTTGATAATCCATATAGCCGCATGGCGAATTATATTCGCGTCTGAAGAAAACCAGTCCTTCCGAAGGCGCCCTCATCGCATTGTATTCCAAAGGGATCACAACGTCCCCCTTGCTGTTTATGAGTCCATATGTTTTTGACTCGATACTGGCGACAGCCACTCCTTCCACGAAACCATCAGTGGAAATATAGTCGTATGGAACCTGTTTCTGTTCTCCGGTTTGCGTGTCGATCACCCAATATGCGCCATCGCGTTCCGCTGTAACCAGGCCATTGCGGTTGCGCAAACTGCTTCTGACATCGGAGCTGTCGTACACCGCTTCGGTAATGGGCGCGCCCTTGGCATCCATGATTCCGCGCTTGTCCGCAATCTCGTAAACAATGTATTCATCATCGCCACCCGTATAAATAGAATCATACTTGGCGGCTTGCACGATGTTTCCCGCCACATCGACGATGCCATATTTTTCATTTTCGGCAAAACTGAAATACCCCGGCGTCAGCTTGCTGATGTAGTCTGAAATACCTGGATTGAGTACGTTTTTTCCATCCTTGCCGATCAATTGCCATTTTCCCTCCTTGACCGCCCAAACGGTAGTTTGGTAATCGGCCTGGAAAAGCGTCCCGTATTCATTTTCAAACGGGATAAGCAAACTTCCTTTTTCGTCAATCACGGCCATTTTGCCGTTAACCTGAATAGGAATGGCCAGCGCAAGAGGAGCGGGATAAGCCTCGGAAGCAGCAGAGGTTGCGGAATCCGGTTCTTGGCAAGCTGCCAGGAAGACGGCGGATACAGCAAGGCTGCACGATACCTTTTTGGAAAACTTCAAGAACATTGGAATTCCTTATGAGTAGAATATGGCTGAAAGCCATACCTATTCAGTCTATAAAAAACAACGCCTTTTCAGAACGGCGTTCACACAATCAATCGGGGCTTCTTCACTACAAAGTGCAAGAAGCCCCGATTTGGCGGTCATGCGAAACCAGAGATCATCGCCTTCCGAGTGCGGAACCACCCTTGAGCGAGTTGAAAGCTGCCGTAACACTCTTGCTGGCGCTCATGGTCAATACGCACGCCTGTGAAGTTCCCGAGCACGCGCCACTCCATCCAGCGAACACACTCCCCAAGGCTGGCACTGCGGTCAAAGTGACTTTGGAGCCGCTTGTGTATTGCTCGGAGCAGTCTAAACCGCAATTTATTCCTGACCCAGTCACCGTGCCAGTGCCAGCGCCACTACGCTGCACGGTAAGTGTCACTTTTGCCGCTGGCGGCGGTACTGTTGCCGCAAAAGCCGCCGAAACGCTTTTGTCGGCATTCATGGCCAGCGTGCATGTCTGGCTTCCCCCAGAACATGCCCCGCTCCAGCCAGAAAAAGAGTACCCCGACGCAGGTGTGGCGGTCAGCGTAACTTGGGTGCCAGCCGTATATTGCTCAGTACAATCAGAGCCGCAATTTATCCCTTGTCCTGCCACCGTTCCGCTGCCGCTACGCTGCACGGAGAGATTGAATTTCCTGGTGACGACAGGATCAAGGTAGTCACGAAGTTTGGCGTTGAAAGCAAGATCGAAACGCCCGTAATAATCGGGGCCGCCGGAACAGACTCGGAAACTGGGACCGCCAGACAGCACACCAATGAGTTTTTGGCTGCGACTGTCGAACACGCCGGAACCGCTGCTGCCGCCTTCGGTCGCACCATTGCTCCATATCACACTGAGGTGAGAGGCCGCTGAAGCGGAGCTGGACATCATGCTAAGGCTGTCTCCTTTGCCGACGATACGCTTCGCCCACCCGGAAACCGAACCGGCAGCGAACTTCTGCCGATCGTCACCGGGGTGATGAACACCCGCCACCGCCATGCCGATGGTTGGCGTGCTGGCCTGCCAACCCGCATATGCCACGCCAGTCGGCGGTGTGGCGTTCAATCTCAGAAAAGAGACATCATTGGCCGCACTGTTGTAGAGCAAGGTGCCCCCCCCTGTGAGGCGCTGCTGCTCTCTGGACAAGCCTGTAGCCCTGCACGAAGGAGAGCGGCGCAACCAGTACGTCTCCAGTGTGGTTGCTATAGTCTGACTCGAAATACAATGATCCGCCGTCAGAAAATATGGTACAGGCTGCGCTGTGTTGTTGGCGTTCAGCAGCGTTCCCGTGCATACATAAGCAACGCGCCCGTTGAGGTATAACATGTGCGCTGTTGCCCGGCTCACCGCGTCCCACGCTGGCTGACAATTTATATCGGTGTGACAAGAAAGTTGTGCCGGCATGTAAACCGCGAAATCTCCGATTGCTTTCCATCCTGTGTTTGCGGAAGCAAACAGATGGGAAATCCCCGGTAATGCAACCTCGACCGAATTTGCAGGCACCCCGGGCGGCAGAACGATATCGAGCACCGCTTCTTCGGCCTCAATCGTCGGCGTCCACCATATGAAGGCATCTTCGCTGTCGTCGCCAGCAGCGACATTGCCATTGATCAAATCCAGGATTTCGCGCCCGTTAAACTGAATCGCGGTATCGTCATCCGGCGCATGAACGCGAATCACGGCTTCCGCTGGCAAACTATATATCCGGACACCCAGCCTCAGCCCCGCCGCACCGGGCGAAACGATGGACAGCGCCGCCACCTGGGCGCCATCGGGTTGAGTTTGCCAAACAAGTTCTTTACGAACCGCTGACGAACTGGATAGCCCTCGAACATCACGCCCAAACCCGATTTGCTTTGGCAATCCAAGCCTGCCGCTTTCACGCAGGCGCGCCAGTACGCTTTCTACCTGCACAGAATCGACCGGGGCAAGCGCAAAACGCTTGACAAAAGCAGCCCTGTTTGAACGTATTGACACAAATCTTGAAGATTGAGCGCCAACTTCAGAGGCATACACGGTTTCGGCAGTATGGATTTTGTCCGAAGCAAGCACCAGAGCCGAACTCCCGGCACAAACCATCACGAGCACCCCGTTCAAGGCGACACGGAAAAAACGTTTGACCATGAAATTACTCCTTTTATGTATGCATAATCAGCTTGCAAGCATCCGTGACAAAACACCTTGCCAAAACAGACAGCACATCATACCGAACAAAAAGCCATGCACCCGGTTTTTCCATACGCATACATCAACAAAACAACATCCAAAAGGGACCTACCCGCGCAACACTGCTGCATCCACTACCGCCAGCGCGGTGATGTTCACCAGACGACGCACAGTGGCCGACGGCGTGACGATATGCACCGGCTTGGCCGGCCCGAGCAGGATCGGCCCCACTGTAACGCCATCGCAATTGGCCGCTTTCAGCAGATTGAACGAGATGTTGGCCGCATCGAGATTGGGCATCACCAACAGGTTGGCCTCGCCCTTCAGGGCTGAATCGGGGTGCAGCGTGGCGCGAATTTCGGGCGAAAGCGCTACGTCGGCGAGCATTTCGCCGTCGCATTCGAGCGCGGGCGCACTGCTGCGCAGCATTTCGCTGGCGGCGCGCATCTTGCGGGCCGACGCCGACTGCGATGAGCCAAAGTTTGAATGCGACAGCAGCGCCACGCGCGGCTCGTGCCCAAAACTGCGCAGTTCGGAAGCCGCCATCAAGGCGATATCGACGATATCCTCGGCACTTGGATTTTCGTTGACCTGCGTATCGGTGATTGCCAGTACCCGGCGGGGCAGCATCAGCAGGTTCATCGCCGCAAACTTGCGAGCGCCCGGCCTCAACCCGATGACGTCCCGTACGTGCTGGAGATGGTATTCATAGGAACCGAACGTTCCGCACACGAGCGCACTGGCGTGCCCCAGGCGCAGCAGCAGCGCGCCCAGCAGGGTGGTGTCGCGGCGGACGCGCACCTTGGCCAAGTCAGGCGTGACGCCATCGCGCGACATCAGGTTGTAATACTCGCGCCACAACTCGCGGTAATGCAAATCCTGCTCCGGGTCGACGATGTCGAAATCGCGCTCGGGTACAAAGTTGAGGCCGATCTTCCGGATGCGTGACTCGATGACGGCGGGGCGGCCAATCAGCATCGGGCGGGCGAGTCCTTCCTCGACCGCCTCGCGCGCGGCATGAATCACCCGTTCGTCTTCGCCTTCGGCGTAGAGCACGCGCTTGAGGTCGGGCGCCACTTTTTTGGCGGTCGCAAACACGGGCCGCATGACAATACCGGATTGATAGACGAAATCGCCGAGACTCGCGGCGTAGGCGCGCAGGTCGTCGATCGGGTGCCGGGCCACGCCCGAGTCCATCGCCGCTTTCGCAACCGCCGGCGCAATCTTGATGATGAGGCGCGGATCAAAAGGCTTGGGAATGATGTACTCGGGGCCAAAGCTCAGATCCTCGCCGCCGTAGGCCATGGCAACGACGTCGTTCTGCTCGGCCTGCGCCAGCTCGGCGATGGCCTTCACGCAGGCAAGTTTCATCTCCTCGTTGATGGTGGTCGCGCCCACGTCGAGCGCGCCCCGAAAGATGAAGGGGAAACACAGGACGTTATTGACTTGGTTGGGGTAATCCGAGCGACCGGTGGCGACAATGCAATCGGATCGCACCGCCTTGGCCTCAGCCGGAAGGATTTCGGGGGTCGGATTGGCGAGCGCGAAAATCAGCGGCCTGGCGGCCATTTTCGCCACCATCTCGGGCTTGAGCACGCCCGCTTTCGACAGACCGAGGAACACGTCGGCTCCGACGATGGCTTCGCCCAGACTGCGGGCGTCAGTCGTCTGCGCATAGCGCGCCTTGGTCGGCTCCATGTTCTCTTCGCGGCCCTGGTAGATCACGCCGCGCGAATCGCACACAAAAACGTTCTCGCGCTTCAGGCCCAGGCTGACCATCAGGTCGAGGCAGGCGATGGCCGCCGCGCCCGCGCCCGAGCAGACGAGCTTGACCTCGCCGATTTTTTTGCCGACAACCTTGAGACCGTTGATGAGGCCCGCCGCCGAAATGATCGCGGTGCCGTGCTGGTCGTCGTGGAAGACCGGAATCTTCATGCGCTCGCGCAGCTTCTTTTCGATGTAGAAGCATTCGGGGGCCTTGATGTCCTCAAGGTTGATGCCGCCCAGGGTCGGCTCCAGTGCGGCGATGATCTCGATCAGCTTGTCGGGGTCGCGTTCGGCGAGTTCGATGTCGAACACGTCGATGCCTGCGAATTTCTTGAACAGGCACCCCTTGCCTTCCATGACCGGCTTGGAAGCGAGCGGGCCAATGTTGCCCAGCCCGAGAACAGCGGTGCCGTTGGTGACAACCGCGACCAGATTGCCGCGGCTGGTCAGTTCGCGCACCTGATCCGGATCGGCGACGATGGCGTCACACGCCGCCGCCACACCGGGCGAATACGCCAGCGCCAGATCGCGCTGGTTGGTCAAACTCTTGGTCGGAACGACCGAAATCTTCCCGCGCGTCGGCGCACGGTGATAATCAAGGGCCGCAGCGATGAAATCCTGATCCATGTTTTTCCTCTGGAAATGCAGCGATCGGCCCGTTTGTTCATGCCATTACTGGCCGGGCCGGTGGTTTTTCCGGCATGAAGCCCGTACGGACAAGCCCCATGCCGGAAAAACCGAAAGCGGGCATTCTAGCTTCCTGCGCAAGGATGCGTATAGGGTAAAGTGTTTAGGGGTTTACCCGAGACCCTCTCCCCCGCCCCGCCGTCACTGCGGGATTGGCGATGCCGGAATACTATGGCAGTCAATACACATGACATGGCGTCGCGCCCGGAAGCGCCGGGCGGATTGCGTTCTGCTTTTCTGCGCCTTGCCGGACGCGCATTGACGTCTGTATTCACAGCGAATGCGCCCGGGCTGTGTTCATTTTTCGGGCGACAACGCGCACAATTTCATGTTTGGCGACAACTACAAGGAAGAACGACGATGCGGCGCGTAGTGTTCAATCAGAAAGGCGGGGTCGGCAAATCCTCCATCACTTGCAACCTGGCGGCCATCAGCGCCCAAAAGGGCAAGCGCACGCTGGTGGTCGACCTCGACCCGCAAGGCAATTCCTCGCAATACCTGCTCGGCGGCAGCGACGCCCAGCCGGACATTACCCTCGCCGACTTTTTCGAGCAGAGCCTGACCTTCCGGCTCGACCCCCGGAAAACGATCGAATTCGCGGCGGCCACGCCTTTTGAGCGCCTCTCGGTGTTGCCTTCGCACCCGCGTCTCGAAGAATTGCAAGGCAAGCTGGAATCGCGTTACAAAATCTACAAGCTGCGCGAAGCGCTCGACGAAATTGCCACGGATTTCGATCAAGTGTTCATCGACACGCCGCCGGCGCTCAACTTTTTTACCCGTTCGGCCCTGATCGCCGCCGACGCTTGCCTGATTCCCTTCGATTGCGACGAATTCTCGCGCCACGCCCTTTACGCGCTGCTCGCCAACGCCGAGGAAATCCGCGCCGATCACAACCACGACCTCAAGGTGGAAGGCATCGTGGTCAACCAATATCAGCCTCGCGCCAACCTGCCGCAAAAAGTCGTTCAGGAACTGATCGACGAAGGTTTGCCGGTGTTGCAGCCTTTTTTGTCGGCGTCGGTGAAGATCAAGGAATCGCACGAACTCGCGCGTCCGATGATCCATCTCGATCCCCGCCACAAGCTGACGCAGGAATTCGTCGCGCTCTACGAAAACCTTGCCTCGAAAAAGAAAAAGAACTGAACCGGATGCGCCTGCGGCAAGCGCAGGCGCATCTGCCATTCACGGTGGGAGCATTGGGCGGGAGAACCGTTCTCACTAAAGTGAATCCGTTCAATCAGGCTGCTTCCAGCTTCGCCACCGCCAGTTTCAACCACTTGACACCCGCGTCGCCAAAATTGACTTGTACCTTGGCGTCAGCGCCATTGCCTTCGGCTGCGGCGATTACACCATAGCCGAAGCTGGGATGGCGCACGTTTTGCCCGACGCGCAATCCCCCAGGCAGTGTGCGCGCCGCCGACGCAGGCGGCGCGAAAGTCCGGGGTTGCGCCTTTCCAAAGCCGCCGTGAGAAAACGCCCCGCCGCCGACGTAGCGCGTGCCCGGCGTCAGCCACTTGACCTGTTCCGGCGGCACTTCGTCGAGAAAGCGCGAACGTAAATGGTAATGCGTCTGTCCGTGCAGGGCGCGGCTCTGGGCGCAGGACAGGTACAGGCGTTCACGGGCGCGCGTCACCGCCACGTACATGAGGCGGCGTTCTTCTTCCAGTCCGCCGGATTCCAGCACGCTGTTGGCGTGCGGGAAAAGTTCTTCTTCCAGACCGGAGAGGAACACCACGTTGAACTCCAGCCCCTTGGCCGCGTGCACGGTCATCAACTGCACGGCGTCGGCGTCGGCGTTGGCTTGGTGGTCGCCCGCTTCGAGCGAGGCGTGGTTGAGAAAATCGGCCAGCAGCGCATGGGGTTGCGCCAACACCCCGGCATCGGCGCGGGCCTCGCCCTGGAAGTTTTCGGCTGCGTTGCGAAGTTCGTCGAGGTTTTCCAGCCTGTCCTGCCCCTCTTTTTCCGCCTGGTAATGGGCGCGCAGGCCGCTGCGCCCGATAACGTGTTCTACCAGTTCAGGCAACGGCAGGGTTTCGGTTTCCCGGCGCATGTCCTCGATCAAACGGACGAACTGCCCGAGCGTCCCACCGCTTTTGCCAGGCAGGTGCGGCACGGCGGCGTACAGGCTGGAATTCCAGGTGCGGGCCGCATCCTGGAGCGATTCCTGCGAACGCGCTCCGATGCCGCGCGTGGGGAAATTCACCACCCGCATAAAGGCGGTATCGTCGTCGGCGTTGGCAAGCAGCCGGAGATACGCGAGCGCGTGCTTGATTTCCTGGCGCTCGAAAAAGCGCAGGCCGCCATAGACGCGGTACGAGATACCGCTCGAAAAAAGCTGGTGTTCGAGCAGGCGCGATTGTGCGTTCGAGCGGTAAAGCAAGGCGACGTCGCCGCGCGCCGCGCCGTCGCGCACCAGCGCCTGGATTTCCTCGACAATCCAGCGCGCCTCGTCGCTGTCGCTCATCGCTTCAAACACCCGGATCGGCTCGCCCTCGCCCCGATCCGTCCACAAGTTCTTGCCCAGGCGGTTGCCGTTGTGGCGGATGATGGCGTTGGCGGCATCGAGAATGTTGCCGTGCGAGCGGTAATTCTGTTCGAGACGGATGAGGTGGCTGACGTGGAATTCGCGCTCGAAGTCGCGCATGTTGCCGACTTCCGCGCCGCGAAAGCGATAGATGCTCTGGTCATCGTCGCCGACGCAGAAAAGCGCCGCACCGCCCGCCTCGCCATTGCTGGCAAGGAGCTTCAGCCAGCGGTATTGCAGAATGTTGGTATCCTGGAATTCATCGACCAAAATATGCCGGAAACGCTGCTGGTAATGGCGGCGTATCGGTTCGTTGCGCTGGAGCAGTTCGTGGCAGCGCAACAGCAGCTCGGCGAAATCCACCACCGATTCGCGCTGACATTGGGCTTCGTATTCCTGGTAGAGCTCGGCTCGCCGTCGGGTGTAATCGTCGAGCGCCTCGACCGCGTGCGGGCGCAGGCCCGCTTCCTTGTGCGCGTTGATGAAATGCTGCAATTCGCGCGGCGGAAATTTTTCGTCATCGACGTTGAGCGCCTTCAGCAGCCGCTTGATCGCCGCGAGCTGGTCGCCGGCATCGAGAATCTGGAACAACGGCGCCAGCCCGGCGTCGCGGTGGTGCGCGCGCAGCAAGCGGTTGCACAGACCATGGAAAGTGCCGATCCACATGCCGCGCGTGCTGGCTGGCAACATGGATTCGATCCGGATCTGCATCTCACGCGCCGCCTTGTTGGTGAAAGTCACGGCGAGGATGCCCGCCGGACTCACCATGCCGCTGTGAATCAACCAGGCGATACGGGTAGTCAGCACCCGCGTCTTGCCCGACCCCGCCCCGGCGAGCACCAGCGCGTGCTCCGCCGGCAGGGTCACGGCAGCGCTTTGTTGCGGATTCAGTTGGACAAGCAGGCCAGACATGGGGGATCTCCCTGGAAGGCCGCCATTCTAACCGCAGCTCATTCCAGCACCATCCGTACGCCACGCTCCACGCTGCCGGAAGCATCCACGCTCGCTAGTTTTGCAAAACAGGACACCATGTACTAGGATGAAATTGTGCACGGCAACAAATATTTCCTTGTACCGGCAAACAGGCTACATTAAGTTACATGATAACTAAGCGATTTTTTCTAAAATCGTTTGTATTGCAGGACAGCATCAACGGCGCAAAGCCCTTGTTCGCAAATGTTTCCCGGGGCGCAAACCCCGTCCTGTTCCCTCCCTCTCCTTCACAGGAGATTTCCACCCGGTTCATCCGGGTGTTTTTTTGTCCCGAACCTGGATCTTCAGTCGCGCCGATGGCAAGCCATACGCGCTGCCGCCCCCGCGGCGCGATATACTTTTGTGTTTCAATCGCCATCGCGCTCAAATTCCATGCAGGAAAAATACCAGCCCGCCGCCGTCGAAGCCGCTGCCCAGCAGCACTGGGAAACCACCTTGGCCTTCCGCGTCACCGAAGACAGCGCCCGTCCCAAGTACTATTGCCTGTCGATGTTCCCCTACCCTTCGGGCAAGCTGCACATGGGGCATGTGCGCAACTACACCATTGGTGACGCGCTCGCGCGCCACCACCGCATGCGCGGCTACAACGTGCTCCAGCCAATGGGATGGGACGCCTTCGGCATGCCGGCGGAAAACGCTGCCATCCAGCACGGCGTGCCGCCAGCGCAATGGACGTACGCCAACATCGACTACATGAAAGGCCAGTTGAAAAGACTGGGCTTCGCCATCGACTGGTCGCGCGAAATCGCCACCTGCCGCCCCGAGTACTACCGCTGGGAGCAGTGGCTTTTCACCCGCCTGTACCAAAAAGGGCTGATCTACAAAAAGCTCGGCACGGTGAACTGGGATCCGGTCGATGAAACCGTGCTCGCCAACGAGCAGGTCATCGACGGGCGCGGCTGGCGTTCGGGCGCACTGGTCGAAAAACGCGAAATTCCCATGTACTACATGCGGATCACCGCCTACGCCGACGAACTGCTCGCCGCCCTCGACGAACTGCCCGGCTGGCCGGAACAAGTCAAACTGATGCAGGAAAACTGGATTGGCCGCTCCGAGGGGGTCGAGGTTCATTTCCCCTACGACCTGGCGAATATCGGCACAGTCGGCGTACTCAAAGTGTTCACCACCCGCGCCGACACCCTGATGGGCGCGACCTACGTCGCCGTCGCCGCCGAACACCCCCTCGCCACCCGGGCCGCCGCGCACAACCCGGAACTCGCCGCCTTCATCGAGGAATGCAAACAGGGCGGCGTTGCCGAAGCCGATCTGGCGACGATGGAAAAAAAAGGCATGGACACCGGCCTGCGCGTCATACATCCGCTCTCCGGTGAATACCTGCCGGTGTGGGTCGCCAACTACGTGCTGATGGGCTATGGCGAAGGCGCGGTCATGGCGGTGCCCGCCCACGACGAGCGCGATTTTGCCTTCGCCCGCAAATATGGCCTGCCGGTCAGGATGGTGGTGCGTTCGACCCACGGCGCGTACGACGAAGTGTGCGCACCCTGGATCGACGCCTACGCAGAGCACGGCAAGCTGGTAAGTTCGGGCGGTTACGACGGGCTGGACTTCCAGGGCGCAGTCGATGCCATCGCCGCCGACCTCGCCGCCAAGGGCCTCGGCCAGAAGCGGGTACAGTTCCGCCTGCGGGACTGGGGCATCTCGCGCCAGCGTTACTGGGGCTGCCCGATTCCGATGATTCACTGTGACGACTGCGGCGACGTGCCAGTACCCGACGAACAACTCCCGGTCGTGCTACCCGAAAACGTCGAAATCACCGGGCGCGGCTCGCCGCTCGCCAAAATGCCCTCATTCCACGCCTGCGCCTGCCCCCGATGCGGCAAACCGGCGCGGCGCGAAACCGACACCCTGGACACCTTCGTCGAATCGTCCTGGTACTTCCTGCGCTACGCCTCGCCCGACAACCCGCAAGCAATGGTCGATACGCGCGCCGACTACTGGGCCCCGGTAGACCAATACATCGGTGGCATCGAACACGCCATCCTGCACCTGCTCTACTCGCGCTTTTTCACGCGCGCGATGCGCGATTGCGGCCTCATCAAAGTTTCCGAACCCTTCACGCGGCTCCTCACCCAGGGTATGGTCGTCGCCAGCGCCTACTACCGCGAAAGCGACGGCAGCAAAAAACGCTGGATCAACCCGGCGGACGTCATCGTCACCACCGACGAACGCGGCCGTCCCGTCAGCGCCACCCTCAAAACCGACGGCCTGCCGGTGACAATCGGCGGCGTCGAAAAAATGTCGAAGTCCAAAAACAACGGCGTCGACCCGCAATCCCTGATCGACCAGTACGGCGCGGACACAGCGCGGCTTTTTATCCTGTTCGCCGCATCGCCCGAACAACAGCTCGAATGGTCGGATTCCGGCGTCGAAGGCGCTTTCCGCTTCCTGCGCCGGGTATGGGCCTACGGCCACGCCCTCGGCAAAGAAACCGGCAAAGAAGCGACGCCCGCCGGACTGTCGAAAGAACTCGCCGACGCGCGCCGCGAAATTCACCTCCACCTCAAACAGGCCAGCCACGACTTCGGCAAGCAACAGTTCAACACCGTCGTCTCGGCGGCGATGAAAATTCTCAACGCGCTCGAAGCCCTGCCCCGCGCCAACGCCGCAGCCAGCGCACTCGCCGCCGAAGGCTTTTCCATCCTGCTGCGGCTCCTGTCGCCGATTGCCCCGCACATCGCCCACGCGCTCTGGCAAGCATGCGGATATGGCGACGACATTCTCGCCGCGCCATGGCCCGAACCGCTCGCCGCCGCGCTGGCACAGGACGAAATCGAACTCATGCTGCAAATCAACGGCAAACTGCGCGGCAGCCTCCGGGTCGCCGCCGCTGCAAACAAAATCGACATCGAAAACGCAGCGCTGGCGACCGAAGCCGCACAAAAATTCATGGACGGCAAACCCGCCCGGAAAGTCGTGATCGTTCCCGCTCGTCTTGTCAACATCGTGGTCTGAACAGCATGCCTTTCCCCCTCCCCCGTCTTGCCCGCCATTCTCTCGCCGCACTGGCGTTCATCGTGCTCGCTGGCTGCGGCTTCCACCTGCGCGGCCCGCAACCGCTGGACTTCTCCACCCTCTACATCGGTGTAGGCCAATACTCGCCGCTCGGCACGGCCCTGCGCCGCCAGGTAGCCCTCTCCGGCACCACCACGGTCGAGGAGGACACGAAGCGCGCCGAAGTCAGCCTCCAGATACTTGCCAACGAACGCACACGCGAAATTCTCAGCCTGACCCCCGCTGGCAAAGTGCGCGAATACGAACTCGGGCAGCGCATCCGTTTCCGCCTCGCCGACCGCAGCGGCAGCGAATTGATTCCGCCCACCAACATCACGGCGCGGCGCGAATACACCTTCAACGACGAACTGATCCTCGGCAAAGAACAAGAAGAAGCCCTGCTCTACCGCGACATGGAAAACGACCTCGTGCGCCAGATCATGCGGCGTCTGGCCGCCTGGCGGCGCACGGCAGAAACCCGCGACCCCGCCCAACCTTGAACCTGCGTCCTGACGATCTCGCCGGTCAACTCGCACGGCCCCTCGCGCCGCTCTGGATCGTACACGGCGACGAACTGCTGACCCTGGAAGCGGCGGACGCCATCCGCGCCGCTGCCCGCCAACAAGGGTTCGACGAACGCGAAACATTGGTAGTGGACTCAGGCTTTCGCTGGGACACCCTGATGCTGGCGGCGGGCAACCTCTCGCTGTTCGGCGGCTCCCGTCTGATCGACCTGCGCATCCCCACCGGCAAACCCGGGCGCGACGGCGGCGACGTCCTGCAACGCTACACCGCCGCCCTCCCCGCTGGCGTCCTCACCCTGATCTCCCTGCCCGCCCTCGACTGGCAAGTCCGCAAGACCGCCTGGTTCAAAGCCATCAGCGAAGCGGGCGTCACCATCGAATTCGCAACCCCGCCGCGCGAGCGCCTGCCGGCCTGGATTGCGCAACGGCTCGGCACGCAACACCAGTCCGCGCCCGCCGAAGCGCTGGACTTCATCGCCAACCACGTCGAAGGCAACCTCCTGGCCGCCCACCAGGAAATCCGCAAACTCGGGCTTCTATACGATGAAGGCGAACTGACGCTGGCCGAAATCGAATCGGCGGTACTCAACGTCGCCCGCTACGACATCGCCATGTTGCGTCAGGCGCTCCTCGAAGGCGATCCAGCCCGCTGTGCGCGCCTGCTCGACGGCCTGCACGGCGAAGGCGCTCCGCCGCCGCTGGTGCTGTGGGCCTTCGCCAACGAAATCCGCACCCTTGCCACGCTGCGTGGCGGCAACGACACAGGGCAACCGCTGGCGGCGCTTTTCAAGGCCGAGCGCATTTTCGACCCCGCCCGCCAGCAAACAATCCGCGCCGCCCTGGCCCGCCTCACTCGCCCGGCCCTGCAAGCCGCCCTGCTCCATACCGCCCGCATCGACCGCGCGATCAAAGGGCTGGTACGCGGCGAAATCTGGGATGAATTCCTGCTTCTGGCCATGCGTCTTTGCCGGCGAGGGTAGCAAACCCGGCAAATGCCGTTCGCCCTTGATGCCCGCGTACCACGGGCATGTGGCCGCCACGATCGAGCATGTCTCACCCGCTCTGTCCCACCATCCCGGTGACGCGGATCGTGCGCGATTCCGGCACCTCGCTGTTGGCGATGACCCGCAGCGAGGGCACGGCGCGGCGCAGGAAGCGTGAAAGTAGCATCCGCAGCGGCGCGGGCGCCAGCAGCACCGGCGGCAGACCGATGTCTTCCTGGCGCTGCGCGAGCTGGGCCGTCTGCCGCAACAAGGTGTCGGCAAGCCCCGGCTCGATGACGCCATCGCCGCCCGTCCCCATCGCCTGCAACAGGATGCGTTC
This sequence comes from Azoarcus sp., assembly GCA_031289095.1. Lineage (GTDB taxonomy): Bacteria > Pseudomonadota > Gammaproteobacteria > Burkholderiales > Rhodocyclaceae > WRNU01. The sequence goes on along the minus strand of JAITQD010000024.1, from coordinate 6,097 downwards.
GAGGCCCGGTTCGAGCGCCACGACCTGCACTTCGGCGTTGCCGGGGAACAGGCTCTGGATGATGGCGCGGCCCAGCGCCTCGCGCACCCGCGTGGTGAGTTCGGCGGCATCCTGCGTGCGCGGCGCGTATTCGGCCAGCACTTCGACGATGGTACGCATGTCGCGGATGTTGACCTCCTCGGAGAGCAAGTTCTGCAAGACCCGCTGCACGGTGGACACCGGCAGCAGCTTGGGCACGAGATCGTCGATGAGCTTGGGCACTTCCTGTCCGATGTGGTCGAGTAGCGCCTGGGTTTCCTGACGCCCGAGGAGATCGGCGGCGTGGCTGAGGATGACGTGGTTGAGGTGCGTCGCCACGACGGTGCTGGCATCGACCACGGTGTAGCCCTGCGCGTGCGCCTGTTCGCGGGCGGCGCTGTCGACCCAGTACGCGGGCAGGCCGAAAGCGGGGTCGATGGTTTCGCGCCCCGGCAGCGGGCCGCTGACCCGCCCGGGATTGATCGCCAGAAACTGGCCGGGAAAGGCTTCGCCGAGACCAATCTCGACGCCTTTCAGGGCGATGCGGTAAGCATTCGGCTTGAGTTCGAGGTTGTCGCGGATGTGCACAGGCGAGGCGAGAAAGCCGACGTCCTGCGCAAACTTTTTGCGCAAACCGCGAATGCGGCGCAGGAGTTCGCCGTCCTGCGACTTGTCGACCATCGGAATCAGGCGGTAGCCCACTTCGAGGCCAAGCACGTCGACCAGGGCGACATCGTTCCAGCTTGCTTCCTGCGCTTCGGTAGCCTGCGTTTCGGTTTCGCCCCGTTCTTCGGCGGGCGGCGCTTCCACACCCGCTGCCCGCCGCCGGTTGCGGTGCCACGCCAGCCCGCCAATGGCGGCGGCGAACAGAAGAAAGACCAGGTTTGGCATGCCCGGAATCAGGCCGAGCACGCCGACGATGACGGCGGTCAGGCTGAGCGCCTGCGTGTTGCTGAAGACCTGCCCCACGACCTGCGCACCGATGTCTTCGTCGTCCCCCACCCGCGAGACCACGAGACCGGCGGCCACCGAGATGATGAGCGATGGAATCTGCGCCACCAGACCGTCGCCGATGGTGAGGATGGTGTAGGTGTGGGCTGCATCGCCGAAGGCCATGTCGTGCTGGGCGACGCCGACGAAAAGTCCGCCGAGGATGTTGATGAGCAGGATCAGGATACTGGCGATGGCGTCGCCGCGCACGAACTTGGAAGCGCCGTCCATGGCCCCGAAAAAGTCGGATTCCTGCGCGACGTCCTTACGCCGCTGCTTGGCGGTTTTTTCGTCGATCAGGCCGGCGTTGAGGTCGGCGTCGATTGCCATCTGCTTGCCGGGCATCGCGTCCAGGGTGAAGCGCGCGCTCACTTCGGCGATCCGCCCCGCACCCTTGGTGATGACGACGAAGTTGATGATGGTGAGGATCACGAACACGACGATGCCCACGGCGGTATTGCCGCCGACGAGGAACTGGCCGAACGCCTCGATCACCTTGCCCGCCGCGCCCGAGCCGCCGTGACCGGAAAGCAGCACGATGCGGGTGGAGGCGACGTTGAGCGAGAGCCGCAACAGCGTGGTCACGAGCAACACCGTGGGAAAGGCGGAAAAATCCAGCGGCTTTTTCGAGTACATCGCCACCAGCATCACCATCACCGATACCGCGATGTTGAAGGTGAAGAACACGTCGAGCAAAAACACCGGCAGCGGCAGCACCATCATCGACAGGATCATGATGATGAGCAGCGGCGGCGCCAGGGCGCGCAGGAGCGCGGGGGTAAAGAGCCGGCGCAGATTCAGGAAATTCTCGGTGGCCATATCGGGGGGTCACTCTTCAGGCGGCGGGCCGGGGTCAAACCCGTCGGGCACCGGCAGATAGGCGGGCGGCGTCGGCGGCAGATCGCCGGCGGCCATCGCTTCGTTGAGTTGATAGACGTAGGCCATGACCTCGGCCACGGCAGTGAAAAGCGCAGCGGGAATGGCCTGTTGCAGTTCGCAATGTGCATAGAGCGCGCGCGCCAGCGACGGCGCTTCGAGCAGGGCAACGTGGTTGTCGCGCGCGACATTCCGGATGGTCAGCGCCAATTCGCCGCGCCCCTTGGCGACGACGATGGGCGCGGCCATGCGCTCGGTATCGTATTTGAGCGCCACGGAGAAGTGGGTCGGGTTGGTCACCACCACATCGGCCTCCGGCACTTCGGCCATCATCCGGTGCCGCGCCATTTCGCGCTGCATGGCGCGAATGCGGCCCTTGACCTGCGGATCGCCTTCCTGTTCCTTGTTCTCGCGCTTGACCTCCTCCTTGGTCATGCGCAGGTTCTTGTGGTACTGCCATAACTGGAACGGCACGTCGAACAGCGCAAGCAACCCCAGGCTGGCGACAATCAAGAGCGCGATCCAGATCACCGTGCCTGCAAAGTCGGGAATCGCCACCGCCAGAGGTTCGCGCAAGAAGTCGAAAAGGTGATCCCGGTTGCGCCACAGCACCAGCGTGCCCACGCCGCCGATCAGCAGCGCCTTCATGATCGCCTTGAGCATTTCGGCGAGGCCGTGCAGCGAGAACATGCGCTTGATGCCCTGGAGCGGGTTGAGACGGTCGAACCGCAGGCCCAGCACCTTGGGCGCGAAAAGCAAACCGCCCAGCGCGAGCGGCGAGGCAACCGCCGCCAGCATGAGGGCGGCGAAAAGCGGCATCAGGGTGAGAAGCGCCCCCCCGAGCAGGTTTTGCAGAAAATCGGCGAGCCCCATGCCCGTCTGGTCGAACACCATGGCGCGATCGAAATCGAAGGCGCGGCGCAACAGGCCCAGCAGCCGCTCGCCCATCCAGCCCCCGAGCAACCACAGAAAGAGCACCCCGGTCATCGTGACGAGAAAAGTCGACAGCTCCCGCGACTGCGGAACCTGCCCCTCCTCGCGGGCCTGCTGCAATCGTCGGCCTGATGCGGGTTCTGTCTTGTCTTGATCGCTGTCTTCAGCCACGCTTGGCCCCATCCGCCGTCCGCGCCCGGAACGGCGCCGACGCAAAACGACATGGCGCCATTATCGCCGCCGCCCGTGCGCGCCATGGCCGGATGTGGGCGGGAAAGCGGCGCTATTTCGGCGTTCTCAACGCGCCCGCAGCGACTGCACGCCTTCGATCGCGTCGCCGGCCTTGACGCCGTGTTTGCCGAACCAGCCCTGGTTCATTTCCAGCGCGTAGCGCGCCAATTGGGTGGCGCAATGGTTGTCCTCGCTTTGCGGAGCCATGTCCTCGATGTTGAGGATGCGCCCGTCGCGGTCGATGAAGGCCACCGACAGGGGGATGAGGGTATTTTTCATCCACATACAGATGCGGATGTCGGACGGGAAGACGAACACCATGCCGCGCCCGGCGGGAAGGCTGCCGCGATACATCAGGCCGAGATGGCGGTCGGCCTCGCTGGCTGCGACTTCGGCCTCGATGCGCTCTCCGCCCACGCTCAGCGCCGTCTGCGACGTCTGCGCCCCCGCGCTGCTCATCCACCCCGCCGCCAGCGCCGCCAACATCCGTCCCGCTACCGATCTCTTCATGATTTTTCCCCCGTCCCGATCTGGATTCACGCTCAGTCGCGCATTCTATCAATCCGTTTCTCCGTCTTTTCATAAAGTGCAGTGCGTGCGCCTTTATCCCAATTTTCATGGACTTCGCGTGACAGTTCAGGAGGAAGCGGCAGGCGTTCCAGATTGTATTGCGCACGCAACTTGTGAATGTGATCCGCTGCCTTTTCGCAGAGCATGCAGGTGCCGGGATGACGGAAAGTCTTGCGCATGCGTGCATAGATTTCGCCGAAATCTTCTTCTGCGATATTGCCGAACGAAATGTTCAAAAACTCACAAGGTTGCACGTCGCCTTTGGCGTTGATGTAAAAACGGTCTGTGCCGCCCGCCGTGCAGCCGAATACGTCCGGTGCTTCTTCCAGGATTTGCGCCGAGACGGGAGGATAAGCCCGGTGCGAACGGGCAAGATTGTAGAGATTGACCTTGGCGATGGCGGTTTCCACGCCCCGTTCCGAGAACATTGATTCCGTATTGGCGGCAAGCCAGGCTCCGGCAGGTTTGGGTTTGATGATCTGTACCAGGCAGGCACCCAGGTCTTTTGCCAGCGCCATGACGCGCTCGAATTCCCTGTTGAAGAACGCTTCTTCCATCAGGCAGGCGTTGAAGGCAAAGGGAATCCCGCATTCCTTGCAGTGCGCAATGCCTGTCATCAACATTTTCCAGGCGTGTGGACGCCCCATGAAACCGTTGAACGTTTCCGGGTCGGCGCTGTGCAGGGAAAACATGACCGCCGTGGGCCGGAGTTCCCGCAGTTTTTCTGCGGTCATGCCATGCCCGGTGGAATTCACCCAGATTTCCGCCGTATTGCAGTCAATCGCGGCACACAAGGCTTTCAGGCGTTCATAGCGCACGAAAGGCTCGCCGCCTTCGATATTGAAAAAACAAACACCCATCGCCTGCAAACGTTTTGCCGTATCCGTCAGGAGGGCAATGTCCACATCGCGGCCCGTATCAAAGCGCTGGTAACAATGTTCGCAGGCATAAGGACAGGCGTTCGTGACGGAAAGCAGGACGCCCGTGCAAGGCGACTTGCCGCCATCGAAGACGCAAAATTTGTCGCAGGCCTTGAAAAACGCCTTGCCGGGATAGGAAGGGACATAGAGATCAAGCCTGAGACCCTTGCCGATGGGCGCGAATTTATTGTGTTGCAGCTTGTTCAGCAAAAGATCGAGACGCCCCAGTAGTGCGAGGAAACGCCTTGGCCGCCCGATGAAGCGGGGCAGATAATGGAAAAACACATGCAGCCGGATAACGAGATTCCACACCCTTTTCATAACAGGCCTTTTTCCTGATACCAATGTACGGTTTTGGCAATGCCTTCTTCCAGCGTTACGTGTGGGGTAAAACCAAGTTCCCGGCGCGCCTTTTCCGTGCAGTAGGCAATGCTGTCGTAGAACATATTGACCCGGCTTCTCGTTAGCAAGGGGGGATGCCCGCGTCGCAGCAGCATTGCCGCCAGTTCAAGCAGAAAGGCGACGGGATACACGAGCGCCTTGGGCAAATTGGGCGGTTTTTGCAAACCGGCGTGGGCGCAGAACAGGCGATAAAGCGTATCCATGTGGACGGGTTCAGGATTGCCGATCAAATATTCCCGCACGCCCTGCGGGGCGCGCTCGAACAGGGCGTAATAGGCAGCGGCAAGGTCGCCCGCATAAATGACGTGAAAGAGATTGTCCGTACAGCCCATGATAGCCGGAACACCACCTTGCACCGTTTTCAGATACTCGTAAAACCCGGTGTGAAACTCACGTTCGCCATACACCCAGACCGGGTGCAGCAGCGTCAGATTCATCGTGTGCGCTTTGGCAAAGGCAATCGCCTCCAAGACGGCATCCCGTTTGCTGTCCCGATAATGGTTCATGGCCGAGGGAAAAACACGATCCAGAAAATAGGAATAATGGCTCTTTTTGGGATGTGCTTCATCCTTGGGCGCAGGATGGTGCTCTTCCCCGAATACGGAGCACGAACCCGTCATGATGACGTGCCGAACCCGGGTTTCGAGGCAGGCGGCCAGTACATTTTTTGTTCCTTCCACATTGATCTGAAAGAAGCGCTCCCGCTGTCCCCAATCTGCCACCAGTGCGGCGTTATGAATCACGGTATCCACCCCGCAAAACGCCGCGCGCAAGGCGATGGGGGCGAGGATGTCGAGTGTCCGGCTGTCGGGATGATGAATATCGACGCCTCGTCCCAGGAAAAAATCCGTGATATGGCTGCCGATAAAACCATTGCCTCCGGTAATGACAACGCGGCGGTTCATGGGCGGTGTTTTTTCATCAGCAGGAGTGCGTTGTGCCCACCGAAACCGTAAGAGACCGTCAGCGCGTGCTCGATGGCAAGGTCGGCGGAATCCACGGGGCAATGGAGACCCGGCATCACATTTCCGGTCAGGTTGCCGTGGGCCTGCCCGTGGTAGATGGAAAGCGCTGTAACCGCAGCCTCCAGCGCGCCGCTTGCCCCCACGCTGTGGCCGGTGATGCCTTTCGTGGAACTGATATACGGTTGGCGCTCG
>JAITQD010000019.1 GCA_031289095.1 Azoarcus sp. | reverse complement strand
TTGAGCATGAGACCGGCCTGTGGCAAGCTGGAAATCAATTCAGCGCCAAAAACGTCCTCGTAGCAGATGTTGACGGCGATGCGACGGCCATGGAGCACAAACGGTGCTTGCTCCCGTTTTCCCGGCAATTGTTGCGATCTCGGAAGATTCACCAGGCTGTAGAACCAGCCGAACAGCGGCGGCGAATATTCGCCGAACGGGACGAGGTGGCGCTTGGCGTAACTTTGCCCCTCCCCCGCGCCCAGCGTGACCGCAGCGTTGTGATACTGATCGCCCTCGTGGGAAAAAACGCCGGTTATCAGGGATGCGTCACGCCTGCCCACCGTATTGGCAAGCGCCGCGACGTAACCTTCGGGTAGCCAGTCGAGCGGCGCTGCCAGCGCAGTTTCGGGCAAAACAACAAGGTCGCCGCGCGCCGTCCGCACCAGATCGGTATTGATGCGCAAAAGCTCGGAAAAATGCGCCGGATTCCACTTGAGCGACTGTTCGATGTTGGGCTGCACCAGCGACACCGACAGCGGATCGCCGTCGGGTTCCACCCAGGCATGGCGCGTCAGCCCCAACCCCACGGCAAGCACGAGCGCCGCCGCTACGGCGGCAGGCGCGACCGTTTTGCAGTTTTCTCCGCCCGTCGCGCAAAACGCCGCCAAGGCAGCGATGAAAGCCGCCAGCGCTCCGACACCGTACACACCGGCCAACGCGAAATAGCCCGCCAACGGACTGGGCGGCGTCTGGGTATAACCCATGGACAGCCATGGAAAACCGGTGAAAACCGTGCCGCGCAACCATTCGGCCAGCAGCCACGCTGCGGCGAACAGCAGCGCCCGCCGCAGCGCGCCGCCGTGCCGCCAGCGCACGTACAACGCACTGGCCATGGCCGGGTAAAGCGCAAGATAGGCGCAGCAAAGGAAAACAGCGAGCACCGCCAACAGCGGGTGCATGCCACCATACCGTTCGAGTGCGACGTAAAGCCACGACACCCCCGCACCGAACGCGCCGAGTCCCCAGGCAAAGCCAAGCCCGAACCCGGCCCGCGCCGACTTTGCCCGCGCCAGCAGCGCCGCCAGCAACGCGAGACTGACAAACGCGAGCGGAAACCATCCCAGGGGCGCAAAAGCGGGCACCGAGAGCGCGCCGGCGGCGATGGCAAGCAATACGCGCCCGGGCCGCGCCCCAAACCTCATGCGGAAGCCGCCTCCCTGTCGGCTTCCGGCGCGGCGCGCCCACGGTCGACGAGCAGCGTGTATATCCGCCGGCTGTCGGCGCGCAACACCCTGAAGCGAAGACCGTCGATCACGACCGCTTCGCCATGACGCGGCAAACGCCCAAGATGACGAATGAGCAGCCCCCCGACGGTATCCACCTCCTCGTCGCTGAACGCAGTGGCAAACGCACCGTTGAAATCGCCAATCGTGGTCGTCGCCTTCACCCGGTAATGTCCACCGTGGTCAGGCAGAATATCGCCGCCGTCATCGAAATCGTATTCATCCTCAATTTCGCCCACAATCTGTTCAAGCACATCCTCAATGGTGACAAGGCCGGCGACGCCGCCATACTCATCGACCACAATCGCCATGTGATTGTGACTCAGGCGAAATTCGCGCAGCAGCACATTGAGCGGTTTCGATTCTGGAATAAACACGGCGGGGCGCAGAATTTCGCGCAGGCAGGATTCCTTCCCGGCAAAATAGCGCAACAGATCCTTGGCAAGCAAAATGCCAACAACATCATCCCTGCCATCGCTGACGACCGGAAAGCGCGAATGCGCCGTCTTCACCGCGAAGGTGGCAATCTCATCCATGGAATCGTCGATGTGCAGCACGCTCATCCTCGAACGCGGCACCATGATGTCGCGCACCCGCATGTCGGACATCTGCAAAGCGCCTTCGATAATCGACAGGGCATCGGCATCGAGCAGCGCACGACCGTGAGCCGAGCGCAGCAAGGCCACGAGTTCATCGCGGTCTTCGGGTTCGGGCGTAAGCAGCGCCGAAAGGCGTTCCAGCAAAGTGGGTTTATCAGCGGAAGAAGTCGTACCGTCCATCGCAGTCATAAAAAAATACGCGCCACTCAAGCGTATGGATCGGCATAACCAAGCGTGCGCAGGATGTCGCGTTCGCGCATTTCCATGCGCTCGGCATCCACTTTGTCTTCGTGGTCGAACCCTTGCAGATGCAGCATGCCATGCACGACGAGATGCGCGAAATGAGCATCGAGCACCTTGCCCTGTTCACTCGCCTCGCGCACCACCACCGGCACACACAGCACGAGATCGCCGCGCAAGGAAACGCCGCCGCCCTTTTCCTCGTCGTAAGAAAAAGTCAGTACGTTGGTCGCGTAATCCTTGCCACGGTAGCTCCGGTTCAGTTCGCGCCCTTCCGCTTCGCCGACCAGGCGCACGGCGATTTCCACATCGCGCAGTAGCGCCGCCTGCGCCCAGCGCCGTATCTGGTGCTTCTTGGGGGCATTGAGGCGATCCGCACCTTCGAGCGCCTTCTGCACGGCAAGATTGAGCATTGGCGGCGCACCCGGCGGCCCGGCGCTCTCGACCGGGAACATGTCGCGGTGCACCTCCACCCGCAAGGTAATGACGTTGCAGGCGCTCGGCTGCACACCGATGATCGGCGTCGCCGCTTCATCGCCAGGCACGTCGGCCTCGATTTCGAGATCGCCCCAACCGCTTTCTGGAAACGACAGCAATAACCGGCGCGCCCCGAAGTCGATTTCGATCCGTTCGGCGCGCATCTTGTTGCTTTTGCCGTCGCTGCCCGTCACGACGATTCTGGGCTTATCCGTCTGCTTCAACATTGCCGTCCGTCTCCGTGCCTTCCTCGTTATAAAGCGGCGCTTCAAGCGCGTCTTGTCTTTTATCGTAAGCCTCGACGATGCGTGCCACCAGCGGATGGCGCACAACGTCTTCCCTGCCGAACTCGGTAAACGCCAACCCCCGAACCTGCCCCAGCATATCGCGCGCCTCCGCCAGCCCGCTGCGGTGGCCACGCGGCAGATCAACCTGGGTCAAATCGCCCGTCACCACCACCTTTGCCCCAAACCCAATACGGGTAAGGAACATCTTCATCTGCTCTGGCGTCGTGTTCTGTGCTTCATCGAGAATAATAAAAGCGTTATTGAGCGTACGCCCGCGCATAAAAGCGAGCGGCGCAACCTCAATACTGCCGCGCTCGAAAAGCTTGCCCACCCGATCGAACCCCATCAAATCGTAGAGCGCGTCGTAAAGTGGCCGCAGATAAGGATCGACCTTCTGTGCCAAATCGCCGGGCAAAAAGCCCAAGCGCTCGCCAGCCTCCACCGCTGGGCGGGTCAGAATAATGCGTTCGACCAACTCACGCTCGAACGCATCAACGGCGCTCGCCACCGCGAGATAAGTTTTTCCTGTTCCCGCTGGGCCAATGCCGAACGTAATGTCGTGGCCCTGGATATTCTTCAAGTACGCGACCTGACGCGGCGTACGCCCATGCAGTTCACTGTGACGCGTGACCAACACCGGCGCATCGACGGGCGCATCGTCCCGGCTGACGAGTTCGACCAGCCCAAGCTGGACATCCTCGCGCGGCAAATCGTGGTCAGCCTTCACGTAAAAATGACGCAAAGCCGCCTCGCCCCGGCGCGCATTACGTCCATGCAGGGAAAACTGTGCGCCACGGCGAACAATCGCAATGTCAAAAGCGTTCTCGATCTGTCGCAGGTTTTCGTCCAGTACCCCGCACAGGCGAGCCAGGCGCGCGTTGTCCGCCGGCTCGAACGACAGTTCCAACATCGCCGCCATCACGCTTTTTTCAACAGGATTTCACCGCGCAGGCTGTGCGGCAGCGCGGCGGTAATCCGCACATCGACAAACTGACCGATCAAACGCGCGTGCGTGTGCTCTGGCGCGGGGAAATTCACCACCCGGTTATTGCCGGTGCGGCCACACAGATCGGCCTCGTTCTTCTTCGCCACGCCATCGACCAGAATGCGCTCAACCCCGTTGACCATGGCCTGTGAAACAACCTGCGCCTGCTCGTCGATGCGCTTCTGCAAGCGCGCCAGCCAGCCGAGCTTGGTTTCCCGAGGCGCCGGATCGTCGAAATCGGCGGCGGGCGTACCGGGCCGGGCGCTATAAACAAAACTGAACGCCCCGTCAAAACCGATTTCGTCGATCAGCTTCATCGTTTTCTCGAAATCCTCGCTGGTCTCGCCCGGAAAGCCAACGATAAAATCCGAACTCAACGACAGATCGGGCCGCGCCGCGCACAACCGCCGCACAATGGACTTGAACTCCAGCACCGTGTAACCGCGCTTCATCGCCGCCAACACCCGATCCGACCCCGACTGCACCGGCAAATGCAGTTGCGGAGCCAATTTGGGCAAACGCGCATGAGCCTCAATCAAACGCGGCGTCATCTCCCGCGGGTGCGAACTGGTATAGCGGATGCGTCCAATACCGGCGACCTCATGCACGCATTCGAGCAACAAAGCAAAGTCGCCCATCTCGCCCCCGCCCTTTTCCAGCTCACCGCGCCAAGCGTTGACATTCTGCCCGAGCAGAATCACCTCCCGCACGCCCTGCGCCGCCAGCGCCGTCACCTCCGCGAGCACATCGTCGAGCGGGCGCGAAATCTCCTCGCCGCGCGTATAGGGCACCACGCAGAAAGTACAGTACTTGGAACAACCTTCCATAATCGACACAAAAGCCGAAACGCCCTCAACTCTTGGCTGGGGCATCGCGTCGAACTTCTCCACCTCGGGAAAGGAAACATCCACCTGGGGCTGCCCGCTTTCCTGGCGACGCGCGATGAGTTGCGGCAAACGGTGCAAAGTCTGCGGCCCGAATACCACGTCCACATAAGGCGCGCGCCGCACAATAGCCTCACCCTCCTGGCTCGCCACACAACCGCCAACGCCGATGATGAGTCCGGGCCGCGCCATCTTGATCCGCCGCACCCGGCCCAAATCGTGAAACACCCGTTCCTGCGCCTTCTCACGCACCGAACAGGTGTTGAACAGAATGATGTCCGCATCCTCAGGGCTATCAGTGCGCGCCAGCGGCTCCTGCGCGCCGAGCACGTCCGCCATCTTGTCGGAGTCGTACTCATTCATCTGGCACCCGAAAGTACGGATATAGAGCTTCTTCATGCTTCCCCAACGTCCGCCTGCGGACAAAGACACTCACCTCGGGTAAATTTTACAGGATACTACAGCTTGCTTGACGCCCCAAGCGCCGATGCCTAGAATCACCGGTTCTCTGGTGATGTAGCTCAGATGGTTAGAGCGGCGGATTCATAACCCGCAGGTCGGCAGTTCGATCCTGCCCATCACCACCATTTTTTGTCCGAAACAGGTCGGAAAGCCCAAGAAAATCAAGGCTTCCGGCCTTTTTCTTGTCCGAAGCAGTTCCGAAGTGATCTATTGAAATCCGGGGGCATTATTGGGGGCATGTCCCAAAAGTGTAGGGGGCATTTTTGAGAATACCCATATCCCTGAACCGAAACCGCAGAGCCGCCGCTCGGCCCGGCGGACGCGCAGTGCCCCCGGTCATCCTCGACGAAATACCAGCCCCCGCCTACGCGAATAGCGCCCCGACGCTCGCGCCGCTGTGGATGCGTTCGATGGCCGCTGCGAGCAGCGGCGCGGTGGTGAGCACGGTGAGTTTGTCGAGACGCTTTTCCGGTGCGACGTGTACGGTGTTGGTGACGACGATGGAGTCGATGGGGGCGTCGCGCAGGCGTTCGATGGCCGGGCCGCACAGTACGCCGTGCGCCGCGCCGGCGTGAATGCTGCGCGCACCGGCGGCGCGCAGGGTGTCGATGGTCGAGACCAACGTGCCGCCGGTGGAGATTTCGTCCTCGAAAATCACCGCATCGCGCCCGCTGACTTCGCCGACCACTTGGCCTTGCTTGACCAGGGTGTCGCTGATGCGGCGCTTGTCGATGATGGCCATCGGAATGCCGAGCCGTTCGGAAAAGCGGCCAACCCGCTTCGCGCCGCCCGCGTCGGTGGCGACCGCGACCATGTTCGAGAGGTCGTAGTGTTGGCGGAAATGTTCGGTGATGATCGGGATCGAGGTGAGATGGTCGACCGGCACGCTGAAGAATCCGTGCACTTGGTCGGCGTGCAGATCCATGGTCAGCACGCGGTTGGCCCCGGCGGTGACGAGCATGTCGGCCATCAGCCGCCCGGTGATGGAGATGCGCGGCTTGTCTTTTTTGTCGGAACGCGCGTAGGAGTAATAGGGAATCACCGCCGTAATCCGTTGCGCCGAGGCGCTGCGCAGGGCGTCGAGGGTGATCAGCAGTTCCATGATGTGATCGCTCACCGGGGCGGTGAAGGATTGCACGACGAAGACGTCGCGCTCGCGCACGTTTTCCAGAATCTGTACGTGCAGGTTGTCGTTGGAAAAGCGCGAGATTTCGAGCTGGGAGAGCGGAATGCCCAAACGGTGGCAGATTTCGCTGGCGAGCGCGTCGTTGGAATTACAGGCAAATATTTTGAGGGCGTTTTTCATCGCGGCGTGTTCTTTGGGGAGGTTCCGGAAGTCGGGTCAGAGGTAGAGCAGGTACGGCTTGCGGGTTTCGCGCCAGGCGGCTTCGTCGATGCCCGCCAGCGCATCCAGGTCGTCCGGCGTGGCAGTGGGGTCGTCCACCCATTCGCGCAGGAGGGGGCCGCCGTTGATGAGGTCGATCGCCAAGCGGTCGCGCTCGTATTCGTAGGGAAAATCGCGCCACAGCGGGTAGCCGGGTTCGAGCCGACGCAGGGCCTTGAATGCCAGCGCCATCAGCCGCCAGGGCCGGAAGGCGGCGTGCTCGTAGTGGCCGACGTCGACGTGAATCTGCACCCCGGTGCACAGTTGTCCGGCGTACTTGTGGAAAGTCGGCTCGAATCCGCATTCGCGCAGCCGGCAACCGGTGAGCCATTGCGGCGCGAGGGCGCGCATTTCCGCGAGGAGGGCACGCGCATCCAGCCCCGGCGCGCCGAAAAGTTCGAGCGGACGTGTGGTGCCGCGCCCTTCGGAGAGCGTTGCGCCTTCGAGCATGACGGTGCCGGCGTAGGCGCGGGCCATGGAAAGATTGGGTGCGTTAGGGCTGGGATTCACCCAGGTGCGTTCAGTGAGCGGCCAGCCGTACCCCGGCGCGCCGTCAGGCGCCCAGCCCGTCATGGCGACGATCCGGCAATCGACGTCGAGTTTGAGCGTGGCGATGAACCAGCGCGCAAGCTCGCCCAGGGTGAGGCCGTGCCGCATCGGCAGCGGCCCCGCGCCGACAAAGCTTTCCCAGTCCGCGCGTAGCAGGAGACCTTCCACGGGCCGTCCGACCGGGTTGGGGCGATCGAGCACCCATACCGCTTTGCCGTACCGGGCGGCTTCTTCGAGCACATAGCGCAGGGTGGTGATGAAGGTGTAGATGCGGCAGCCGAGATCCTGCATGTCGACGAGCAGCACGTCGAAGCTGTCCATCATCGTTGCGGTCGGGCGGCGCACTTTGCCGTAGAGGCTGAATACGGGAATGCCGTGCACCGGGTCGGCGTAATCGGGCGATTCCACCATGTTGTCTTGCTTGTCGCCGCGCAGTCCGTGCTGGGGGCCGAAGGCGGCGGAAAGCTTTACGCCGGGCAGCGCCGCGAGGGCGTCGAGCGCATGGGTGAGATGGGCCGTGACCGAGGCGGGGTGCGCGAGCAGCGCGACTCTGCGGCCCGCAAGCGCGCGGACGAGATCGGGGTCGGTGAGCAACCGGTCGAGGCCGGTACGAAAAGGCGTGTTCATTGTGTGAGCAGTCGGGTATCGAGTTGCAGCAGCCAGCCGTCGGCGTGGTGGAAATCGGGCCGGGTGGCGGGGTGATGGACGGCCCAGTAGTCGAGATGGCCATCGCCATGTTCGATGACCGCCGCCAGCCCGACGCGCAGGACGGGGCCGGGCGGCAGGAGCGCGGGCGGCAGATCGGCTTCGAGGGTGAGGATGTTTTCGCCACGGGCGGTGACGATGGCGGGCGGCGGCAATGCTGCATCGGCCAGATCGTGCCCGGCTTCGCGGTAGCGCCGGAACGGAAGGGTCGCCCACGGCCCGGCGGGCGAAAAATTGAACTCGCGGTAAGCGTCTTCGCCCGGCGTGGAAAGAAACGCTTCAAAACAGGTGTGTTGCCAGAGCGGATCGATGGGCGGCACGTCCGCCGCCGGCAGGCGCAGGGCGTCAAGATGCCCTTCGAGCGCGAAAACGAAGCGCGCGCCACCGCCTGGACGGGCCGAGAACGTGACCCGCAGCGCCGAGACTGCCTGCAGCCCGCCATCGGCGGGCGGGGAGGCATCGAAGGGACGGAGACCGACGGTGATGGTCGGCACTTTTGGAGTCGGCGGCAGGCTTGAAGTCACGGTCGATGTTATTCGAGAGCGCATGCCTCATGGCGGCGCGAGCGCAATGTTACCTTTTCGCCGGGGAGCCTGGCGCGTTGTTTTTGGGCGTTGGCGAGCTTCATTTCGCGTCCGTCGCGACGTATGCCGGCGAGGGGTGGTCGGGGAGCCTGTCGAGCGTCAAACCGAGTGCGACCGGGGGCGGGAATTGGGGGACGTCGCTGGCGGTGACGTGGGACGACAGCGCAGCTGGCGCTGTTAATTTCATGAATGATGCGGATAATTTTTTCATAAACGCATCTAAAAACACACTGCCAAACATAGCGTTTTCGTCAAAACCGCTGTCAAAGAACTTGCCCTTTTTCTGGTCATATATCAGATAGGCGTGACTGCACTGATGGCCGCAGTCTGTTATGTACTCTATGTCCTCGTAACCGTCAAAGTTATGTCTGTTTTGGAAAAAAACAGATCTCATGTTCTAAAGAGACGACATTGTCTATCCGTTGAATAAGTTTTTTGCCACCCATTTTTTATCATAGATTGCAACCGTCTTCACAGCTATAGGTACCTGTATTCTCATCTATCGTGCGCGCTTGATACTCTAAAATAAAATTTGTCAAAATATTTTCGCAGATAACCCGCTTTGTATCTTGTAAAAATTCGCAAGAAGTCTCGTCAGTGTCCGCCCACACGTCGGCGCAAAACAGAAGCAAGATGAAAAGAATTTTTCTCATTATCATAAAAATGCGAAAAGCAATACCATAACAATGGCAAATGGAGATTGGACGCGGTTCGACTCACATTAGCCCCCTTTTTTCACCGCCACCCGCTTCTTTGCAGGCACTTTCTTCGCTCCATCCTCATCCGAAGCCGCAGCGACGGCTTCGCTTTTTGCCGCGCCCGCCTTCGCGGTCTTCGGCGCGCGCGGTTCAAACTCGAAACCGACTTTGCCATCCGCGCCGCGCACGAGGAAGGCCGAAAATTTACGCCGCGTGCGGGCAGAGATGAAGCCGCGCAGCAGATCTGTTTTGCCTTCGGCGAGGAGCTTCTGCATTTGCTCGCGTTCGATCGGTTGTTGCAGGATGACCTTGCCCGAACGGAAATCGCAGCTTTTTTCCGGGCCGACCGACTTTTCGCAAACGTAGGCAAAGCCGTGCTCAAAAACGCGGGCCTGACACTTGGGGCAAGAACCGATGGCTTCCTGCCCGGAAAAATCGACCGCTTCGGCGGCTTCGCCTTCCTTGGGCTGGCCAAAATCGAACGTGGGCTGCTTGTCGTCGTTGAGGACGACCTCGGCGTTGAAAAGCCGTCCCATCTTGTTGCGGAAGCCCAACAAGGGGCCGGCGTGACCTTCGCGCAGCAGGGTTTCGATTTCGCCGATCTCGAACTGGCGGCCAGCGACGATTTTCCAGGTGCTCCAGTCGCACGACTGGCAGGCAAACTTTTTGTAATTCTCTTTCACCACACCGCCGCATTTCGGGCAGGGTACGCCAAGGGTGACGAAGTTGCCCGGTACGGTGTCGGACTCGAAGCGGCGGGCGCGTTCTACTACGTCGCGGGTGATGCCGGCGATTTCGTCCATGAAGGCTTCGCGCGACAGTTCGCCGCGCTCCATGCGCGACAGTTTGTATTCCCAGCCGCCGGTGAGCTCGGGCGAGGCCAGCGCGTCGATGCCCAGCCCCCGGATCAGGGTGATGAGCGAGAACGCCTTGGCGCTGGGAATGAGTTCGCGCCCATCGCGGTGCAGGTATTGTTCGGCGATCAGCCCTTCGATGATCTGCGCCCGCGTGGCTGGCGTGCCCAAACCGCGCTCGGCCATCGCCGCGCGCAGCTCCTCATCGTCGATCATTTTGCCCGCGCCTTCCATCGCCGATAGCAGCGTGGCTTCGTTGAAGCGTGCGGGCGGCCTGGTTTGCAGGGCGCGCAGAAGGATTTCTTCGGTCTGCACTGTCTCGTTGGCGGCAATGGGAACCAGGCGCGCGCCTTCTTGGCCTTCCTCGCGCGTTTCGGCTTCCTTGCCATAGAGTGTGAGCCAGCCAGCGCTCACCAGCACCTTGCCTTCGGTCTTGAACGCTTCGCCGACGACGCGGGTGATGCGGGTGGTGATACGGTACTCGGCTGCGGGATAGAACACGGCGAGAAAGCGGCGCGTGACGAGGTCGTAGATTTTCTGTTCGGCTTCCGACAGGCTCTTCGGCACCGTGCCGGTGGGAATGATGGCGAAGTGGTCAGAAATTTTGGCGTTGTTGAAAATGCGCTTGTTCGGCTTCACCCAGTTCTGGCGCACTATTTCGGCGGCAAACGGGGCGTAGTTCGTGGGCAGGTTGCGCATGATGTCCTGCACGGTGCCGAGGTAATCCTCGGGCAGGGCGCGCGCATCGGTACGCGGATAGGTGAGCGCTTTGTGTTTTTCGTACAGGGCCTGCGCCAGTTGCAGGGTGGTGCGGGCCGAAAAGCCGAAACGGCCATTGGCTTCGCGTTGCAGGCTGGTGAGGTCGAACAGCAGCGGCGAAAGCTGCGTCGAGGGTTTGGATTCTTCCGTGACCGTGCCCGGTTTGCTGGCGCATTTGGCGCGGATGGCTTCAGCGCGGGCTTCATCCCATAGCCGGTGGGCGTTGGCGTGCTCGTCGCCTTCGGGTTTTTTGAACTGTTCGTCGAACCAGCGTCCGCTGTACTCGCCTGCCGCGCAGGCAAAGCGGGCTTCCAGTTCCCAATAATCGCGCGGCTTGAACTTGCGGATTTTTTCTTCGCGCTCGACCACGATCGCCAGGGTTGGCGTCTGCACCCGGCCTACGGTGGTGAGGTGGAATCCGCCGGTTTTCGAGTTGAACGCGGTCATCGCCCGGGTGCCGTTGATGCCGATTAGCCAATCGGATTCAGCGCGGCAGATGGCGGCATTGCGCAGGCCTTCGACCTCGCTCGCGGCGCGCAGACGGGAAAAGCCGTCGCGGATCGCGGTCGGGGTCATGGATTGCAGCCACAGCCGTTGTGCAGGCTTGTTCGAGCTGGCGTGACGTACGATGAAATTGAAGATCAGCTCGCCTTCGCGCCCGGCGTCGCAGGCGTTGATGAGGCCGGTGACGTCCTTGCGCTTGATGAGGCGGGTGAGGAGCTTCAAGCGGTCGTCGGTCTTCTCGATGGGCTTGAGGGCGAAGTGCGGCGGAATCACCGGCAGGTGGGCGAATGTCCACTTGCCGCGTTTGACCTCGAATTCTTCGGGCACGGTCAATTCGAGCAGGTGGCCCACTGCCGATGAGAGCACGTAATCGTCGGACTCGAAGTAGTCCTTCTCCTTGGTGAAACCGCCCAGCGCACGGGCGATATCCTGCGCCACCGAAGGTTTTTCCGCGATGATCAGTTGTTTGCTCATGCCGACCTGGCTGGTGTCGGGCGCAAGACGCCCGTGGGGTTGTGAAGCGGCGGATGATAAAGACGCTATAGATGGCGTGGCAAGCAAATTGCAAGAAAAAGCGAAAGGGGAGTGTGGCAAGGGGCACAGGGGCTGGGTGACGCCAGCGCATCTGAATTTATGCAAGTGAAGTACTGATGTTACATTGCGCCCTTGAACCCTACGCTGTTCGGGCGCGATGCGCGATCCCCGCTCGGGACAATGACATATTGACTAAATGTGGAAGCCAGTCCCCAAGATCAATACCT